>NZKZ01000136.1 GCA_002694065.1 Acidiferrobacter sp. | reverse complement strand
CAGGGGGGGCATATCCAGAGTCGATCACTGATCTGAACCGGGGCAAAGGATGTCCGTCCGGAAAGTTCCCAGTCCTGATCATCGACCGCATCGATTCCCAGTGCGGCATCGCTCCCCGCCACGGCCATGAGAGGCTCCTCAATGCTTGCCATGTCCGTGTCCGGGGCAAACAGCCCCGATACTGACTGCAACGGCCAACGAGGTTTGTCAGGCAGGGCAGCGTCAAATTGCGGAGCGTCTCCCGCATCCATTCGGGTGATGGCGAGAGCGCCAAGCACGTCGAGGGTCTCCTCGACCCGGTCGGCAGCATCCAGGGCGACCGTGACCGAGATGCGCCACCAGTGGCTCTGGCCCTCGCCGTCGGTCATTGAGGTTGCGCGTTACCGTGGGTCAATTGGAAAGCTGACGTTCGAGGTAATGGATATCCAGGGGTTGCTGCCGAAAAGCGGCGTCATCGACGATTTGCTGCTGGAGCGCGATGTTGGTATCAATTCCGTCCACGACCATCTCGCGCAGTGCGCCGCTCATTCTCTGCAGCGCCTGTTCGCGATCCTCACCATGGGTGATGACCTTTGCAATCAGCGAGTCGTAGTAGGGGGGCACCCGATAATTGTTAAAGATGTGAGAGTCGACCCGGACCCCCGGACCCCCCGGTTGGTGATATCGGGTGATGGTTCCCGGTGACGGCATGAATGTCGTTGCGTTTTCCGCGTTGATCCGACACTCTACTGCGTGCCCCTGCAGCCGGATATCTTTCTGAGTAACACTCAAGGCTTCGCCTGCGGCAATCTTGATCTGCTCACGCACGATGTCGATGCCGGTGATTGCCTCGGTAATCGGGTGCTCCACCTGAAGGCGGGTGTTCATTTCGATGAAGAAGAACTCCCCGTTTTCATAAAGGAATTCAAAGGTTCCCGCTCCCCGGTATCCGATCTGCCGACAGGCGTTGGCGCAGCGTTCGCCCATTTCCGCGCGCAAGGCATCCGTGATACCCGGGGCCGGCGCTTCTTCCAGCACTTTCTGGTGGCGTCGCTGCATGGAGCAGTCCCGGTCGCCCAGAATCACCACTTCTCCCTGGGTGTCCGCGAGCACCTGGAACTCCACGTGTCTCGGCTTCTCGAGATAGCGCTCCATGTATACGGTGTCGTTGCCGAAGGCCGCCTGTGCTTCGCTGCGAGTCAATTGCCAGGCATTAAGCAGAGCGGCTTCTGTATGCACTACGCGCATCCCTTTTCCGCCTCCGCCGGCGGTCGCCTTGATGATGATCGGATATCCGATATCGGAGGCCATACGCATAATCTCGTCCGCATCATCCGGCAGCGGGCCATTGGAGCCGGGGACACAGGGCACACCGGCCTGCAACATCGCATCAATCGCCGAGATTTTGTCGCCCATGAGACGAATCGTTTCGGCGGCCGGGCCGACGAATATGAAGCCGCTTTGTTCGACGCGTTCTGCGAAGTCGGCATTTTCGGCAAGAAACCCATAGCCTGGATGAATCGCGGTCGCATCCGTGACTTCTGCAGCAGCAATCACAGCAGGAATGTTGAGGTAACTGCCCGCGGCTGCTGGGGGGCCGATGCAGACCGACTCGGAGGCGAGTCGCACGTATTTGGTGTCGGCGTCAGCCTCCGAATGCAGCGCTACCGTACGGATGCCCAACTCTCCACAGGCTCTCAGAATCCGCAGCGCGATTTCGCCGCGGTTCGCAATGACGAGTTTGTCGATCATCGGGGATGCGTCAGCTGCCGTCTTCCTCGATCACAAACAGCGTTTCCCCATACTCCACCGGATCACCGCTACTCTTCAGGATTTTCTTGACCACCCCGCTCACCTCCGCGTCTACATGATTGAAAATTTTCATTGCTTCAATCATGCATAGCGTGTCCCCCACGCTCACCCGGCTACCGATTTCGACATAGGGTTTGGAGTCCGGATTCGGTGAAGCGTAAAAAGTGCCAACCATGGGCGAACACACCGTACCTGCAGCGTCGAGTGTCTGCGTGACTTCCGGGGTGGGAGCGGGAACTGCTGGTTGGGGAGCGTGAACAGGCGCGGCTTCGACGGGCACGCTGACGGGGGCGACCGGTTGGGTCAGCAAGGGGGCGCTAGCGCTGGTGGAGGGAGCTCCTCGGGTCAAGCGAATGGATTCCTCACCCTCGGTAATCTCAATCTCACTTAACTGAGACTCCTCGAGCATTTCAATGAGCTTCTTGATTTTGCGAATATCCATGGTGTTCTTGTCAGTTGGCGTTATCCCCGAAGCCCAGTTGTGCCAGGGCGGCGTCTAGCGCTGCCGTATAGCCTCGCGGCCCCAGCCCGCATATGACGGCCTGCGCGAGGTCGGAGAAGAAAGACTTATGGCGGAAGGGCTCGCGGGTATGCACATTGGAAAGATGAACCTCAATGAACGGCAGCCCGACTGCGGCAAAGGCATCGCGCAGCGCAACACTGGTATGGGTAAACGCTGCCGGATTGATCACAATAAACCGGGTGCCGTCTGTGCCCGCCCGCTGGACGCGGTCGACGAGTTCGGCCTCGCTGTTGGATTGCAGCGTCTCAAGTCGGGCGCCTGCCGAGGCGCACTGTTCAGCTGCCGCGTGATTGATTTCCTCAAGGGTGTGCGCACCATAAACATCCGGCTCCCGCGTACCGAGGAGGTTCAAATTAGGGCCGTGAATGAGAAGAATATCGGACATTGGACAATTGAATCTATTTCCGATGATTCTCGCATTTTANGGATTTTCTGTCCAGATCAAGACATTTACATNCAATTTCGATGCATTTACCGNTATTTTCCAATCCGAAAAAGTGCGGNNGNCGCAGTTTGGTTCAAAGCCTAGNGGACTTCGGAAAGCCAGAATTCGATATCTTTNCGGTGGAGTTCTCCGGTTTTGGTAAAGCGCAGCCGCCCTGCCCTGTCGAACACCAACGTGAAGGGCAGTTGTCCGGCGTTGCCGTAGCGNGACATCAGGGAAAGGGCNCCCTTCTTATCCACCAAGGAGACATAGTTCATGCCCACTTCGTCCTCAAAGCGAAGGACTGACTCAAGGCCATCGACCGCAATACCGACTATCGCGAGTGATTCGCGATGCAGGGCCTGTGTCGCCATCAGCAGGGGAATTTCCCTGCGGCAGGGTGCACACCAGGTGGCCCAGAAGTTAATCAGAATATTTCGGCCAGCCAGTTGGTCGGAGGAGAAAAGCTCGCCGCTGCTGGTCGGCAATGAAAACGGAGTCAGGGTGCTCAGGGCATCCGGGGCCGGCTCCGGTTGAGACACCAGGGCGCCGGCGGTAAAGAATCCTATTGACGCTGCGGCTGCCCCGCCAAGCAGCCAGGCGAGCAGCCTGCGACCTGACGCCACAGGACTTATTCCAGGTCGGTCAGAAGCGCAACCAGCGCATCGGCACTGACGAAACCGTAGCGCCGCTCTGTTTCCACTTCACGGCCGTCAGTATCGAAGAACAGGATTGCCGGAGGACCGAAAACGCCATAGCGCTTTTTGATTGCGGCGCCTTCTGGATCGTCTGGATCAGTCACGTCCACTTTCAGTGTCCGATAGGCCGCCAGTGCTGCGACGACATCGGGATCCTGAAAAGTGGTTCTCTCCATTCGCATGCAGTCGGTACACCAGTCCGCAGAAAAGTCGAGCATCACTTTTTGACCGGACCCCCCTGCCTGAGCAATCGCCTTGTCCAGCGCTTCAAGAGAATCCACGTTTTCAAACTTTACCGAAGTGGTTGGCCCGGGACTGGTGACGCTTTTGGCGAGACTGCTTAGAGAAACCGGTGCCATGATGCTGCGGTTCCCGCTGAATCCGCCGATCATTGCCAGCACGCCCCAGATAAGGAGCACCGTACCGAGACCTTTGAAAAACATGGTCCATCCGGAGGCGTCGGCCGAGAGGCTCCGTCCCGCCCCCAGGAAGACGCCGGTGATGATGAAAAGGGCCGCCCATAACAGGAGGACAGGCACCGCAGGGATGGCACCCAGGAGATAGATGGCAACCCCCAGCAGCATCACGCCGAATGACTGCTTGACCCGCTCCATCCATGCGCCGCTACTCGGAATCAGCCAGGTGGCGCCTGCGCCGGCAACGATCAGAATCAGCCCCATGCCGAGTGCCATGGATGACATCAGCGCGGCGCCGATCCATGGATCTGCATTAAGGATCGCGATACTGAGAACGGAAATAAGCAGCGGTGAAACGCAGGCGCCCACAATGAGTGCAGATGCCGCGCCGAGAATAAAGACCATCCAGACGGAGCCGCCAAGTCCCTGACTGCCCGATGTGAGTCGGGATTGAATCGCCGAAGGCATCTGAATTTCGTAGAGACCGAACATGGACAGCGCCATCAGGCTGAGGACGACAGCAATAGCCCCAATGGCCCAGATATTCTGAAAATAGGCCTGCAACTGTTCGCCGGTCGCTCCCGCTACCGCACCGATAACCGCGTAGGTCGCAATGGTGCCGAGCACATAGACCACCGAGAGTGCGGTTGCCCTGCCCCGGCCCGTGCCTGACTGGCCCACAATCGTCCCGAGCAAGATGGGAATGAGCGGCAGCACGCAGGGTGTGAAACTGAGCAGCAGTCCCGTGCCGAACGCGGCACCAAGATAGCCCACCAAAGCCTGGGTCGACACCGCTTCCTTTTCTCTCGAACTATTTTCTTCACCGGAAGCGGGCAGGGATGAGCTCTCGCTGGCCGCCGCATCACTGATGATATTGGGGAGCGAGATCGAAAGGGTCTTCTTTGCCGGCGGGTAGCAGATACCCTGCTCCG
>NZKZ01000135.1 GCA_002694065.1 Acidiferrobacter sp. | reverse complement strand
GAAGACTGAAGCGTTGACTGTATTCGAGCAGACGAAGTTCCTCTGCCGGGGATGTGCACACCTGACTGTCCGAGCCCACACCCAGAAACCCATTGTTGGTCATCAATTCCGCTGCAGGAAAAATGCCGTCGCCGAGATTGGCTTCCGTCGTCGGGCAGAGTCCGACGATCGCTCGGCTTTGCGCAAGCAGTGCCTGCTCCTGAGGGTCGACATGCGTGGCGTGGACAAGGCACCAACGATCGTTAACGTCACATTGGTCATACAGCCAGGCCACGGGTCTTGCCCCGTTTATTTCAACGCAGTCATTGACTTCACGCATCTGCTCAGCAACATGGATGTGGATCGGGGCTCCTTCAAGCATTGGTCCCGCCGCCTCGATGGTTGACGACATGGCTGAAGGGGAGACAGCGCGAAGGGAGTGAGCCGCGAACCCCAGAGATCTGTCTGGATTCTTTGCGCAAAGCGAGTGACAGCTCTCGAGCAGCGCCAGATAGCGTTCCGGATTATTGAAGAATCGATGCTGGGAGTCTTGTACCGGTTCATCTTTGAATCCGCCCCGGCAGTACAGCACCGGCAAGAGCGTGATCGCAATCCCGGCTTCGGAGGCAGCCTCCAGAAGTTGTGCCGACATCTCGCTGAGGTCGGCATAGGGCGTGCCGTCTGGTTGATGATGCAGGTAGTGAAATTCGGCAACGGAGGTATATCCTTTTTGCAGCATGTCGATGTATAGATATCGGGCAATCGTCTGTAGTTGCTCCGGATCGAGCCGCGCGTTCGCGCGATACATGAGTTCCCGCCAGCCCCAGAAATCATCCTGACCCGCAATTCGATGCTCGGTCAGCCCCGTAATGACTTTCTGATGGGCGTGGGAATGCAGGTTGGGTATTCCCGCAATAACCGTACCCTTAAGATGCAGATCAACATCTGACTGGCTATCCTCCCGGAGGCTTTGTATCCGCCCCGATGCATCGAACTCGATGACGCAGTTATTTTTCCAACCTGAGATGGTTAGAGCGCTTGCACAACGCACAGAGTGGAGTCGAGAGCCTGAAGTACGCATGATTTCCTGTTTGCTTGTTTAGTGTCGGCGCCTATACTGATGCACCGTAATGACGCGCGGATGGCCAAGTGAAAGCGTGGGCTGTGCCTGCGTATCCGCGTCTACGCTTGTTCAGTACTAGTGGGAGAATAAATGACACCGATGACTCAGACAATAAGTCCGGCGGGGGACCCCTTGGCTGCGGCTGATGGCCTGACTGACAAGGCGGTACGGATAAGACCGATCACCCCTGTGTTCGGAGCGTTTATTGAGAACCTTCCCTGGACGGCGGAATCAGGCGAGTCGGACCCCGCGTTGATTCGAATTATCAAAGAAGCGTTCGATAAATATCTTGTGCTGGTGTTTGAACCCCAGGAAGCTTCAGCGCGGGCATTGCGGAGTTTTGTTCGCCAGTTCGGACCCCTCTTTGTGCATCACGCCGACGATGGTGTGATTCCGGTCGATGAAGCGCCGGAAGTGCTGCAGATGCTGAAAGAGCCAGAAGGCGATCGGCTCTTCGGTGGGGTCTGTTGGCACGCTGATGTCACTTTCCGAAAGCCCGCTGGCTATCTGTCTGCGCTTCACGCGAAGCAACTTCCGCCTGTTGGGGGCGATACGCTCTTTGCCAGTACGGTGGCTGCTTTCTCCGCACTGAGTTCCGGCATGCAGCAGCTTCTGCGAAAACTTGAGGCCGTGCATAGTTATTCCGGCCCCGATGCGCCGGATCATCCATCAGAGACGGCAGTGCATCCGGTCGTTCGGCGTCATCCTGAGACAGGTGAGGAGGGCATCTATCTCAATCGCATGTTCGCCACACGCTTTGTCGGGATGACAAAAGAAGAAAGTGAGCCGCTGTTGAAGTTTCTGGATGAGCATATGACCCGCTGTGAATTTACTGCCCGCATCTCCTGGACCGAGGGGCAGCTGGTGATGTGGGATAACCGGTTTACGCTTCACTACCCGATTAATGATTTCTCGGGCCATCGACGGCTGCTGTACCGCTGCACTGCGATGGAGTACTAAGCTTCTGGATTGCCTGCAAACAAAACACCAGGAAATCACAATTAAAGATGGAAAAGATGAGCCCAAATCTGATCTCCGATGACCTGATTGAGGTTTTCGAAGCGGACGGGGTTGTGGTGCTTCGGGATGTATTCACGCCCTGGGTAGAAGGAGTGCGTCAGGCCATCGAGGAAAATAAACGTAACCCGAGTTGGCGGGAGCGCACCTATCGGCCCGAAGAGGGTGAGGGCTGCGAATTTTTCCAGGATTACTGCGTTTGGGCAGATTTTTCCGGTTATCGCGCGTTGGTGGTTGAGTCTCCGATGGCGAAGATCGCGGCGCAACTGATGCGCTCGGATACGGCACGCGTCTTCCACGATCATGTCCTGGTCAAGGAACCTGGCAATTCGGTTAAGACACCCTGGCACCACGACCAACCCTATTACATCGTTGATGGCACCCAGTCGGTGAGTTTTTGGGTTCCGGTGGACCCAGTTCCTGCTGATCGTACCGTCGAGTACGTGGCGGGTTCCCATAGGTGGGGAGTTGACTTCAAGCCAACCCGATTTGATGGCACGGATCTGTATTCGGCGGATGAATCCGAGTCAGTACCCGACGTTGAAACTGATCGCGACAGTTTAGAGATCCGCCGTTGGGCAACGGAGCCAGGCGACGCGATCGCATTCAACTTNNGAACGCTGCATGGNGCTGCCGCAAATCACTCAAGTCAGCGCCGCCGGGTAACCTCNATCCGGTGGGTNGGGGATGATGCCCGGTTTGTTCAAAGACCGGGCAAGACTTCGCCNTTTTTCCCTGGCCTGGCGTATGAACACGGGNCACCATTCAGTGGGGATCAGTTCCCCGTCATTTTCCCAANAAGTCAAAGCCCNCAGTANGTGNCTGNGACACNCTTCGTTTNATTCTGGAGTTCCCATGGAACATCTCACNCTGCACTATTTGAATGCCCGTGACGTCCAAGCGCTNGCGATGACGGCTGATGANATCATTCAGGCTCAGGAAGATTCCCTCGCAGCGCAGGGTCGGGGAGAAACNGTTATTGAACCCCGCATGCACCTGCGGCCAGACCCGGCCTTTCGCGGGCATTTCAACGTGCTGCGCGGCTATATCGCGCCGATCGGTATTGCAGGAATAAAGGTGGTTGGTGATTTCATCGACAACTACAAACTCGGCTATCCATCAGAGTTTGGCATGCTGACTTTGATGGATGCTCGCACCGGTGTGCCTCGAGCCGTTATTGATGCGACTGCGATTACCGACATGCGTACCGGTGCTATGACCGCCGTGGGAGCAAAATATCTCGCGCCCTCCGAGCCAAAGGTGCTTGGTCATATCGGGGCACGCGGCAGCTCCTTCTGGAACGTCAAACTCCTTGATCATCTTTTCGATTTCGAGGAAATTCGAGTTCATTCCCGGCGCCCTGAGAGTCGGGACAGTTTCGGCCAACGCTTGTCAGACGAACTCGGCAAATCCGTCACTGTGACAGATGATTGGCAAAGCTGTCTTGAGGGTGCCGACGTCATGATAGAGGCTTCGCGGCTTGAAGCACCCGAGCCGCTGTTTCGTACGGAATGGGTACGGCCGGGAGCGCTGGTGATTCCCTACGGCACCCAGAGTACTGTCGAGGATGATTTCACGGACGTCATGGACAAGATTGTGGTGGACCATTGGGAGCAATGCCTGATCGGACCCTTTGGCTGCCTGCGCCGTCACGTTGATGGAGGAAAGGTAACGCGCGAAACGATCCATGGAGAGATTGGGTCCATCTGCGCAGGGGAACTGGCCGGTCGTGAGAATGACAGTGAGACGATCCTGTTCTGGCATCGTGGGTTGTCCACGTCGGATATTGCCTTGGGTTGGGCCATGCTGGAAAAGGCCAAGCGCCTGGATATCGGTACGGTGCTGGATTACACATGATTACGCTTAAGGCGCCAGAAGACCTTAATTGGGACGTCATCACAGCGGTGGCGTACGAACAGGCCCGATTCGATGTTGCCCCTGAACTGCTCGCCAGCGTTGAGCGGGGACGCGGGATATTCAATGAATTGATTGAGGCGGGAGCTCCCTGTTACGGCGTTACGACGGGTCTGGGCAGGTTGAGCACGACCGATCTTTCTAAAGAAGCGCGTGATGCGATTTCCCGCAACATCCTGCTTGCCCGGGCCGCAGCGTTTGGAGAGCCACTGCCCCGTCCGGTAGTGCGCGCGATGATGATGGTTCGGTTGGCAAATTTTCTTTCAGGCCAGGATGGCGTCAGCGCCGAATTGTGTCAATTTATTGCCGCGCGACTGAATGACGACTTCGATCCTTTTGTGCCCGCGCTCGGGCATGGATTCGCTGCTGATGGGACACCCAATGCGCACTGTTTCCAGACACTGATTGGAGAGGGAAGGGTGCTCGACCCAGATGGCGAAACGGTTGCTGCGGCGGCGGCTTTGTCGGCACGTGGGGTCGATCCATATTCGCCCGGCTCAAAAGAAGGTCTGGCGCTGATCAACGGGATTACGGCTCTGCCGGCATATGCGATCTATGCCCATCGGCAGGTCAGTGCCCTGCAGGAATTCGCGACGCTGGTCGCGGCCGTCTCCCTCGAAGCATTGGCTGCCCCCAAGGATGCAATCCATCCCGCTCTCGCCCGATCGAACGGGGCGGGAGTGGGAAAGGTGATTGAGCGTCTTAACCAACTGCTCGAGGGCAGTAGGGTGACACCGTACAAGCTGCAGGCCGCGATCTCTCTGCGCATCATTCCTCAGGTGCACGGTGCACATTTGGATGCACTCGATCAGGTCAGGTCCGGCATAGAGCAGACGATCAGTACCTTCTCAGGAAATCCCATGCTGGTGGAAGACGATGGCGAAGGGCAGGCAAGATTGTTGTCGGTGGGGAGTTTCCACAACCAGTTGCTGGTCAATTTGATCGAATACCTCGCTATCGCCACATCGCACGTCGTTTGTCTCAGTGAACGCCGATTGCACCGGATGATGGATGAAAACCAAACCGGCCTTAACCCTCAGCTGGCTCCCCGACCAGGATTGGACGCCGGGATGGTGGTGGCGCACAAAGCCTGTATCGATCTTGTGGCGCGTGTCCGTATGGCGGCGCAGCCTCTTTCCTTGATGACGTCCGAGACTTCTGGGGGCCAGGAGGACTATATGTCTATGGCCTTGCCGGTGATTCAACGCCTGTTGGAGATTGTGCGGTATGGGACTGCGATACTGTCATACGAGGCCATGGCAGGCTGCATTGCTCTGGATCAGCGAAAGGCCCATTATGGCCAGGGGGTGACCCGCTTCCATGATTTGGTGCGAGGACACATCGCTCCGCTGGACCAGGATCGGTCCCCTGGTCGGGACTTTGAGGTCATGCATGAACTCGTGCTGCACGAGTTCTTTCCGGATTTAGCCGGAGGTTACTGAACGTGAAACTTTGGGAAAACGCCAGAATTGTGCCCATGGCAGATGCCGTTCCGGGGCCGGAAGTCATTGATGACGGGGCGTTGCTGACAGACGGGGAGAGCATTCTTGCGGTGGGCCCAAGGGAAGCCGTCCTTTCCCAGGCCCCGCTTGCTGATAAGCAGGTGGAGGAGGTCGTCGATTGTGGCGGTGGCCTCGTTCTGCCGGGCCTGATCGACTGCCACACCCATCTGGTTTACGGGGGCGACAGGTCCCGCGAATTCGAGCAGCGTCTTGAGGGTGTCAGTTATCAGGAAATCTCACGACAGGGCGGGGGAATCAGATCGACGGTTGCTGCGACCCGAGAAACGACCCAACAGGCGCTCGCTGATTTGGCCCTGGATCGCGCAAGCCGCATGTGCGCCAACGGCGTGACAACGCTTGAGGTGAAAAGCGGCTACGGGCTTTGTGTTGAGGATGAGGAGAAAATGCTTTTGGCAGCACGTTCATTGTGTGAGAGGCTGCCGGTGTCCGTCCATACGACATTCCTGGGAGCGCATGCGATTCCGGAAGACTTTCACGAAAGGAGTGACGATTACATTCAGTTGGTCTGCGAGGAAATGCTGCCCTCGGTTGCAAGACAGGGCCTGGCAGACAGCGTTGATGCCTTCTGCGAAAACATTGCATTTAGCTGTCAGCAAGTCCGTCGGGTTTTTGAAAAAGCAAGTGAACTGGGCCTGCCGGTCCGTCTTCATGCCGATCAATTGACTAATGGTGGAGGGGCGGCGCTGGCTGCAGAGTTCGGGGCACTGTCTGCAGACCACCTGGAGTACACCGACGAAGCAGGAGTTAAGGCGCTCGCAGAATCAGGTACCGTTGCGGTACTGCTCCCGGGAGCGTTTTATTTTCTGAAAGAAAAACAATGCCCGCCTGTGGAGCTGTTTCGTAAACATCAGGTCCCGATGGCCCTCGCGACGGACTACAACCCCGGCAGTTCTCCCGTTGATTCGCTTCTGCTGGTGCTCAACATGGCCTGTGTCATGTTTGGATTAACGCCGCGCGAGGCGGTTGCCGGTGTCACTATTCACGCAGCGAAAGCCCTGGGTTTGTCTGATCGTGGCGTGCTGAAGCCAGGCTATCGGGCCGATTTTGCGGTTTTTGATGTTGAGACCTTGGCACATCTTTGCTATCCCATCGGGGTGGCGCCAGCACGGCTGGTGGTCCAGGCAGGCTGCCTGACCCGTCCCCTGCATCAGCGCCCATGAGTAGCACAGTCGACGTGGTGGTTATTGGCGCTGGCGCGGCAGGCCTGGCCGCGGGTCGTGCGCTCGGTGCAGGTGGGCTAACTTCGGTGGTGTTGGAAGCGGATGCCCGGGTGGGGGGTCGTGCCCATACTGAGATCATGCCGGACGGCGCGCCTTTTGATCTCGGTTGTCACTGGATGCACTCCGCCAGCCTCAATCCCTTTGTCGATACCGCCGATGCGTTTGGGGTGCGTTACGAGCGTCGGGAGGGGTATGGCCGCTCCGGGTTTTTCCGCCAGGGTGTCTGGGTCGAAGATGTCGAAGTCGCGGCTGCGTTCAGAGCGATGAATGAGCGCCAAAAAAGCGTCGCTGACGCCTGGTCCCAGGGCCTGGATCAATCAGTGTTCGATACCGTTGAGCGCGACGGGCCATGGACTGAGGTGCTCGATTTTTACGATACGCTGAATACCTCGTCGGACGTGGACCAGATTTCGATAGGCGATCTTGTCAGTTACAACGACACCGAAGAAAACTGGCCCGTCGTGGACGGGTACGGCGCTTTGGTCAGTCAATGGGGAGCGGCTGTGCCGGTCTCTCTGAACACGGCAGCGACCTGCGTGCAGTGGCAGGGTCCGGGCGTTCTTGTAGAAACCGCCAAAGGGCAGATCAAGGCGAAGTGTGCAGTCATTGCCGTTTCGACGGGCGTTCTGGCCTCGGGAGATATCCGGTTTGTGCCGGAGCTGCCCACGGAGAAACAGGACGCCATTTGGGCGCTTCCCCTTGGCAACTACAACCGGATTCGCCTCGAAATAGATCGAGCGGTATTCCCCGATGATGTCACAGAGCGCGTGGTCGTCGAACGAGAAGGTCATCCGCCCATCCAGATCAGTCTCGGGGCTTATGGATTTAATTGCGCTATCGGGATCGTTGCCGGGAGACACGCAGATTGGCTTGAGCGAGCAGGGACGGACGCGTCACGAGAGGCCGTGATAGATGCTTTGTGTTACGTGTTTGGGAACGACATTCGCTCTAAAGTGAAGTCGGATCGCCAGTCTGCATGGCGCGGAAATCCGTTTGTCAGGGGCGCCTATTCAACCGCCATGCCGGGTCAATTCCATCAGAGGGCGGTGCTGGCCAAACCCCTGGCAGACCGGCTGTTTTTTTGCGGCGAGGCAACATCGACGGATCATTTCTGTACCTGTCATGGCGCTCGCATGACGGGGGAGCGCGCGATTCGAGAGGTTCAGTCGATCCTGGGTCATCCCGCGTAATCGCGGTGGTCCCTGCAATGATCGGTAGGGATGTATGAACTTAGCGGACTGGCGTCGCCTGCTGCGTCCGGCCCACAGTGTGCCCCGGACGATCTGGAGCGCCGACGCGCCGCTCACCTTTAAGCCCAGAGGATCTACCGCGGCAGCGCTCTTCGTCGGCCTCTGGCTTTTTGGAACAGGGGAGGCGATGTTCATTGCGGCCGGCCTTGGCGTCAGTCCGTGGACTGTACTTGCACAGGGCATCTCAGTGCAGTCGGGTCTCAGCGTTGGATTTTCTACGTTTGTCGTCAGTGTTTCGGTGCTTCTCCTCTGGATCCCGCTGCGGGAACTCCCGGGGTTCGGTACGCTTTCCAATGCAGTCGTGATTGCGGTGGCCATTGATACCATGACACCGCTGTTGATGCTTCCTGAGGGCTCGGCGATGCGCTATCTCCAGCTCATCGCAGGAGTGATATTGATTGGTGTGGGAAGCGGACTTTATCTGACGGCCAATCTTGGCCCGGGCCCCCGTGACGGACTGATGACCGGGTTGCAGCGCATCACCGGAAAACCTATTGGTTGGGTCAGGGCCGGACTCGAGGTCACCGTGTTGTGTTGCGGATGGCTGCTCGGCGGAACGGTAGGTTTGGGGACGGTCGTGTTTGCGATCGGGGTGGGATACGCCGTCGCGCTGTCTCTGTCACTCGTTAAGCGCTTTGGCTCTTCGGCGTCTTTTTGAAGTACTCATGACAACAGCGCAAAAAAGCCTGGGCCCGACCGGTTTGGCGTAGACCCACAGGATGACCCAGCACCACCGACAGGGAGGGCATTTTTTCCCTGATCGGTAAGCATCTCACCTTTCCCCCGTCATACGTCTGTTGGGAAGCTGGCTGCAGGTTAAGGATACTGTAACCCTCTCCGCTCGCGACGAGCCCGCGTACCAGTTCGAAAGATTGGCTGCGATGACGTACTCTCGGTTGAAAGCCGAGCTTGCCGAAGAATCCGAGGAAGTAATCGCGGCTATGGGGCAGGTCAAGCAGGATGAAGGGCTCATCGCGCAGGGCCTTTAAAGACAGGCTTGCGCGGTTTGCCAGGGGATGGGACGCCGGAAGCAGGACGTGCGGCTTCACGTCGGCCAACGGCACCCGCGCAAGCGCGGGATCGAGATCAATATCATAAAGCAGCGCCATCTCGATATTGCCGTTATGGAGCAAGCTCTGCAGTTCGTTGAGAGGTCCTTCGCTGACTTTGATCTCAAGTTCCGGATGGCGTTCCCGTGCAAGCACCAGAAGACCAGGAAGAAAAAACGGTGACAGTGTCCAGAAACATCCTACTTCGAGAATCCCTTGAGCCGACTCGCCCAACGCCCGTCCCGTACTGGCGACTTCTTCGGCGTGAGCCACCAGAGACCGCGCCTGGGCCAGAAAAGTATTCCCGGCGGGGGTAAGAGAAACACCTCTGGCATGATGGCGAATCAGCAACTGCAGGCCGAGTGCTTCTTCGAGCTGCACAATCGACGTCGACAGGGCAGGCTGTGAGAGAAAGAGTTCTCTGGCGGCACTGGAGATATTCTGATGGTCCGCGATACAGATAAAGTGACGCAATTGCCGCAGGGAGAATGACATAAAAAAAATCTATCTAATTCATTCTAAAACTATATTTTACAATTTTTGCGGGATCGCGATGATGCGGTGGTGATGTGTCGGCAAGCGCCCTGGCGTTTCCCGCTGATAACCCCATTAATGCAGGAAGGAAGTCATGATTAGAACGGGAGAGGAGTACCGCGAATCGATTCGCGATGGCCGGGTGGTGTTCATGAACGGCGAGAAGGTGCCGGATGTCACCACGCACCCGATGTTCAAGCCCCTGGTCGATATCCGCGCGCGGATCTATGACATGCAGCACGATGCGGCCACTGCACCTGTCATGACTTATCACGATGATAAAGATGAGCCATTTTCCGTGGGGTTGAAGCTGCCGTATACGCAGGAGGATTGGCAGGATAAGCGAAACTCGACGGATGCGGTCTTTGAGGATATCGGTGGGGTCGTCACCCGGGTGGGAGATGAAACCGTAGGTGAGATGTGGTCGCTTTATGATGGCCAGGACGTACTCAACCAGGTCGATCCCCAGTTTTCCCAGAATATTACCAATCATATTCATCGGGTCATTGATCACGATCCCTTCCACGTATCCGCGAACACCGATCCAAAAGGGGATCGGTCCAAAGCGCCCCAGGATCAGGATCCAGACATGCTGTTGCATGTCGTCAAGGAAACCGACGAGGGCATTGTGGTACGGGGAGCCAAATTTGAGACGGCAGCGCCTTATGCCAACCAGGCATTCACCAAGCCCACCATTGCCAACTGGGGCAACGACGCCTATTCAGACTACGCCGTAGGCTTTATCTGCGATCTTGGATCTCCCGGTATCCGGATGATCTGCCGAACGGGCTTTTCCGGACGGGCACCCAAAGAGGACTATCCGCTGTCAAACCGCTTTGATGAGATTGATGCGCTGGTTATTTTCGATAACGTCCTCATCCCCTGGGAGAACGTACTGTTCTACCGTCACACCAAGGCAGCAGCTTTTATCCGGGCGACGCTGCACCGCTATTCGGCTTTTGCATTCGTCCAGCGCATTCTCAAATATGCAGACATGATGATTGGGGCGGCACTGTTCAACGTGAAGCAGACGGGGCTGGATAAGCAGCAGGCGGTTCAGGAAAAACTGGCTCAACTGGCGGTGTATCGTGAGGGGATTCATGCGCACCTCACAGCAGCCATCGCGCTTGCGGAGAAAAGTCCCAGCGACCTCTTGATGCCCAACCAGTCGCTGCTCCTCACAGGCCGGGTTCACGCGTGCGCCAATCTTCCGGCCATGATGCATATTGCGCGTGAGCTATGCGGTGGTCAGATCTGTGTCACGCCGGATCTCGCCTGTTTTGAGGATCAGGAGAGCGGTCCGTGGCTGGAAAAATACTATTCGGTTAATGAGAACTGGCAGGCTGAGGATCGCCGTAAACTGCTGGCTTATGCGCGGGATCTGCTGAACTCGGATTACGCCGGACACCGGTTGACCTTTCAGTTGTTTGCCCAGGCGCCTCCCTTTGCGCATCTGGGAGCGGTTTATCGGAATTTTGACTGGGAGGATACGTTGGATTTTGTTCGACGTTCGGCCGATTTGTCTGATAGGGTAACCGCTGACTTCTCCGCCAAGCCGAAATCGGGTTCATGAGTGGCGGTGGGTGTAATTTGCGCGTATGTAAGGAGGATTTGAAATGATTCATGAGCGTATTCGGCCGTTCAATACCCGGGAAACGTATCCTGAACAGAACCTGGATAACGATCTTTGTCAGGCAGTTGTCGCTCGGGGAACCTCGGTGTTTCTGCGAGGTCAGGTGGCTCAGGATTTGGATACCCGCGAGTCGTTGCATGTGGGTGATGCGGGTGCACAGACTGCCAAGGCAATGGAAAATATCCAGATGCTGTTGCAGGAGGCGGGAAGTGAGCTGGGACATATCTGCAGGAGCGTTGTTTATCTCACTGATATTCGCTACCGCGATGCGGTCTACCAGGAGATGGGCAAATGGCTGAAAGGTGTATTTCCCTGCTCAACGGGTCTGGTTGTGCCAGCGCTCGCAAGACCGGAGTGGGTGGTAGAGATTGAGGTGACCGCTGTTATTCCGGATTAAGGCCCTGAGGTCGGGGCCTTGGGTTAATTGGAGTAGGCGTAGAGGTAACAGAGGAGGCAAAAAGTATGTTGAGTGAAACCCAGATTTCAGAGTTCAAGCGTCAGGGCTATCTCATGTTGCCGGGGCTGGTGTCTGAAGTCGTCCGGGGTGATCTCCTGTCGCAGTTGCAGGAGTGGGTAGAGGAAAGT
This sequence comes from Acidiferrobacter sp., assembly GCA_002694065.1. Taxonomy (GTDB): domain Bacteria; phylum Pseudomonadota; class Gammaproteobacteria; order Arenicellales; family UBA868; genus UBA868. The sequence goes on along the minus strand of NZKZ01000135.1, from coordinate 9,761 downwards.
CGTAAGCACGAGGCCAATTACGGTTTTGACACTCCCAATGGCAAGGCCCGTTTCGATCTCGAACAGGGGCACACTTCCTCCAATCCCCGCCTGCGTCGGGTCGCAAATCCGACCGATATCTCCGAGATTTACCAAAAGCTGCTCTTTGAAGGAGACTTGCCCGAGGTCGTGTCAGATCTTATTGGGCCGAACGTTTTTTTTCACCACTGCAAACTTAACAACAAGTTTCCCGGGGCAGGGACTCGAGTCGAATATCATGCCGACCATCCGTTTGATCCCCACACAAACGATGACGGCATTACGGTGCTGCTCTTTCTCGATGATATGGATGAAGGCAATGGCTGTGCCCGACTGGTTCCGGGCTCACACCGCGAACGATACACCCATTTTCATGATGGCAAGTTCATTGGCTCAACGGATCCTGCGCTGTTTGATCAGTTTGATGGCAGAGCCGACAGTCTTGTCGGCAAAGCCGGTGACGTCTGCCTGATGGATATCTGGACGTTGCACGGCGGCGGACCCAATCAGTCTCAAGATCGAGATCGACGGATGCTGATCGCTGACTACCGTGCAGCTGACGCCTTTGCGATCATGCCTCCTGCGGTACCCTCCCGCTTTTACCGCCGCATCGTGGCAGGTGAGCCAACTCACGTTGCACGCTTGCGCGAAGGAACCATGGAGATTCTTGAGCCCTACCCGGACGACTCGTTTTTCGGGCTGCAGGGTCAACAGGCGGCCGGCGAGGGTGCAGGTGAGGCAGCACAGTGACCTTTTCGATTACAGGGATGTGTGAACGCACGGCGATGGCCGGGGTGGCGATCACTACCTCCAGCATCAGTGTGGGGAGCCGATGTCCCTGGGTCAGGGCAGGTGCCGGTGCCGTGGCCACACAGAATGTCACGGATCCCTCCATTGGCANTGAAATGCTTGATNTGATGGCGCAGGGNCTTGATGCGCCGTCCGCGTTGGCATCGGTAATGGATGACAGACCGTTCGCACAATATCGCCAGGTGACGGCAGTTGATCTNANGGGCAACATCGCCGAACGCACGGGATCGGAAATTCTTGGCACCCACGCGGTGTCTCATGGCCATCAATGCGTCGCCGCAGGCAATCTGCTTTCGTCCACCGGGGTGCCGGCGGCAATGACCGAGGGGTTCGCCCAGCATGCCGGGTCGCATCTGGCAGAGCGTCTTTTATGTGCCCTGGAAGCTGGCGTAGCAGCCGGTGGAGAGGAAGGCCCCACCCATTCGGCGGCATTGCTGGTGGCCGGGGAGAATGTCTGGCCTCTGGTGGATTTGCGGGTCGATTGGTCCGATGACCCGGTGGGCGATCTTCGGGATCTTTGGCTGCGCTATCAGCCCCAGATGAATGATTATCTGGATCGCGCTTTGAATCCGGCAGTTGCACCTGCGTACGGGGTACCGGGCGACCCGTGAGTATTCCTGAGGCCGGCGATCAGGCGCAGGACGAGCTATACCAGCTTCTTGGGGAGCTGATTGCCTTCGACACCACCAGCCGCAACTCCAATCTGGATCTCATTGCCTGGGTCAAAGATTACCTGGCCGGTTTCGGCATCGACAGTTTACTGGTCCATGACGAGACGGGCGCCAAGGCGAATCTCTATGCGACCATAGGCCCTCCCGACAAGCCAGGGGTCATGTTGTCCGGCCACACCGATGTGGTCCCTGTGGATGGACAGGACTGGTCAACAGATCCTTTTGTGTTGAGTCGAAAGGATGGGGCGCTTTTCGGACGGGGAACCGCCGACATGAAGGGCTTTATTGCCTGCGCGTTGGCTAAAGTGCCGCAGATGATGGAAAAGCCCTTGCTGGCGCCAGTGCATCTCGCGTTTTCCTATGATGAAGAGATCGGATGCATTGGTGTACGCCGGCTCCTGGATGTGCTGACGCAACAGCCCGTCAAACCGGCCATGGGCATCATCGGGGAGCCGACCACCATGAAGGTGATTAATGCGCATAAAGGAAAGCAGAGTTGGCGTGTCCATATTCGGGGGCGCGCCGCCCATTCAGCCTATCCCGTCGAAGGCGTCAACGCGGTAGAGATTGCAGCGGATTTGATTTGCCACATCCGTAATGTCTATAAAACGGTGCATGAGCACGGCCTGATCGATGATGGCTATCGCGTGCCCCACAGTACGCTGCACGTCGGACCCATTGAGGGCGGGCGGGCGCTCAACATCGTGCCGGACGCTTGTGAATTCCGCTTTGAATTGCGGCATTTGCCAGAGGAAACAGCCGACAGCTATTTTCAGCAGATCGCATCTTATGTGGATCATGAACTCTTACCGAGAATGCATGCCGTCGATCCGCAGACGTCGATTTCTATTGAGCCGCTTGCCGGATATCCCGGACTCAATACGCCTGCCGATGCGCCAGTGGTACGCTTTGTGCAGATGCTCCTTGAGGACAACAATAATCCTGAGAAGATCAGCTTCGGGTCAGAAGCCGGACTCTTCGGTGACCAGGTGAAGATTCCTTGCGTCGTGTGTGGTCCGGGCAGTATTCTGCAGGCGCACCGTCCGGACGAGTATGTGGAAGAGGCGCAACTGATGCAGTGCTGGCGGTTTATCGGCCGGCTGGTCTCGCATCTGCAGTCGCGGGGCCTGCAGCACTGAACCTGCGCTAGTGCGCGAGATCGAGAGAAAATGATGATGCTATGAGAACAATTTTCAGCGAACAACATCGGTTGCGCGATGCGAAAACCGAACTGTATGGCGGTGAGTTGGTAAAGCCGTTTGAACGTCCGTCGCGTGCTGACATGGTTGTTGAGGCGGTGCGCACTGCCAAGCTGGGACCGGTGGAGGCGCCTGAATCCTTTTCAATGGATCCCGTGCTGAGGATTCATGATGCTGATTTTGTTGCCTTTCTTGAGACTGCCTGGAAGGAATGGAGTCAGACCGGATACGCCGGTGAGGCAATGGCATCTGTCTGGCCGGCAAGACGGATGCAGTGCCGGGCACCCCGGTTTATAGAGGGGAAACTGGGCTATTACGCGCTCGCGGCTGAAACCTCGATCTCGGAGGGAACCTGGGAAGCTGCGCTGGCATCAAAAGATGTGGCGCTGACGGGAGCCAAGGCCCTGGTGTCAGGGGAATCCGGAATGTTCTCCCTGTGTCGCCCGCCCGGACATCATGCAGCGCGGGACATGTTCGGCGGATATTGTTTTCTCAATAATGCAGCGATTGCGGCCCAGTATCTTCTGGATAGCGGTTCGGAACGTGTGGCTATCCTGGATGTGGATTTCCATCATGGCAACGGCACGCAGGATATCTTTTACGAGCGCGATGATGTGCTTTTTTGCTCGCTGCATGGTGACCCTGAAGACGCTTTCCCTCATTTCCTTGGCTATGCGGACGAAATGGGATTGGGTGCAGGGATGGGCTATAACCGGAATTACCCGATGCCGCCCGGAACGCCTTTCAGTCAATGGCGCGAAGCCCTGACCGACGCCTTGAATCACATCCGCGAATTTGAGCCCCGGTATCTGGTGGTCTCTCTCGGGGTAGATACGTTCGAGCATGACCCGATCAGTTTCTTCAAACTGACGACTCCGGATTATCTGACAACGGGCGAACTCATCGGTGGATTGGGTATGCCTACCCTGTTTGTGATGGAAGGCGGATACGATATCGGAGAAGTCGGACTGAATGCCGTGAATGTTCTTAAGGGATTTGAAGCCTAGCCAGCATCGCACTATCGGGTCAGTCATTTTTTATTCATAAAGTTGAGTCAGAATTTTCAAGAGGAAAAAGCAATGTCAGCACCGCAAAAAAAATACGACACCAAAGCGCTGTGGGAGAAAGATCGTGACCACAATATCCATCCCTGGACCGACTTTGCTTCGTTCAAGGAAGAGGGATCTCTGGTCATGTCGCATTCAGAGGGTGCGTATGTCTTTGATTCAGACGGCAATCGCTTCATGGACGGCATCGGCGGTCTTTGGTGCGTCAATATCGGATATGGCAATGATGAAATGGCTGAAGCTATTGCCGATCAGGTGCGACAGATTCCTTACTATTCGACCTTTAATCACCTGACGACCCCGCCGGCGGCTACGCTGGCAGCGAAACTGGCCGAACTGACTCCCGGATCGCTAAACCATGTCTTCTTCGGGACCGGCGGCTCCATGGCGAACGACACCGCTATCCGAATCATTCATTTCTATTTCAACCGTCTGGGACAACCGAACAAAAAGAAGATCATCGCGCGCACCGACGGATACCACGGCAGCACTTATCTCGCCATGTCGATGACCGGGGTCACCTTCGACCATCAGGGTTTTGATCTGGCACCAGATCTGGTGCACCACATCCCGGCACCGAATACGTATCGGCGTCCTGAAGGTATGAGCGAGGCAGCCTTTTGTGATCAAACCGTGAGTGATCTGGAGAACAAGATCCTGGAACTCGGTCCTGAAAATGTCGCCTGTTTTATCGCCGAGCCGATTATGGGGGCCGGGGGGGTCATCGTGCCGCCGGCCGGATATCACCGGCGTACCCGTGAGGTGTGTGACAAGTACGATGTGCTCTATATATCTGATGAGGTGGTCACCGGGTTTGGCCGGCTGGGCCATTTCTTTGCCTCTGAGGCGGTTTTTGATTTTGTGCCTGACGTTATTACCTGTGCGAAGGGAATCTCCTCGGGATACCTGCCTTTATCCGCGACGATTCTTTCTGAAAAAATCTACGACGTGATCAGTGTTCCCCAGGCGAAAGGTGCCATGTTCACTCACGGATTTACTTACTCCGGACACCCCGTTGTTTGTGCGGCAGGGGTCAAGAATATCGAGATCATGGAACGTGATGATATTTGCGGTCACGTGCGGGACGTGGGGCCGTATTTTGAGTCTCAGCTCAAGACGCTCGGGGACTACCCAATAGTCGGTGATGTGCGGGGCAGTCACTTCATGATGTGTATCGAAAACGTTGCAGACAAGGCAAGCAAGGAACTTTTTGCGCCGGAAGTCGAAATTGGCAACCGGATCGCCCGGCATTGTCAGCAAAGAGGGCTGATTGTCCGTCCTATTGCGCACCTGAATGTGATGTCACCGCCATTGATCCTTGATCGTGGCCAGAGTGACGAAATGATTGGAATTCTGCGGGCGAGCATCGAGGCTACGATGGATGAACTGGTTCGTGAAAACCTCTGGAGCGGCTAACAGGCATCTCGGCGTGGTGAGTGTTATGAGTGCCGCAAGAGTTCACTGCGACAAGTCGCAAATCTTTTAAGAGGTGATGGGGTGACACAGACTGAAAAACCCGCTCAGGATCCCTGGCTGCTGACGCCCGGCCCGCTGACCACCTCGCGTACCGTAAAAGAGGCAATGCTGCACGATTACGGCTCGCGCGATCAGCGCTTTATCGATATCAACCGCCACGTCAGAGCCCGTCTGGTGGAAATCATTGAAGGGCAGGGGTCGCACGTCTGCGTACCGCTTCAGGGCAGCGGGACCTTCGTCGTGGAGGCGATGCTCAGCAACTTTGTCCCGTCATCGGGGAAGGTTCTGATTCTCATCAATGGGGCATACGGTGCGCGGATGCAGGCGATTTGCGAGTATCACCGTCTTCAGTCAGATGTGCTGCAGTGGCCGGAGGACAAACCGGTCGATCCCGGCCAGGTGGCTGAGCGCCTTGCAGGGGATTCCGGTATCACACATGTTGCCGTGGTCCACTGTGAGACCACAACGGGCATCCTCAATCCGATCGAAGCGGTCGGAAGAGTGGTGTCGGAGGCAGGCAGGTCATTGCTTATCGATTCGATGAGTGCGTTTGGTGCGCTGCCGGTATCGGCGAAAGAGATCAACTTCGATGCTTTGGTGGCTTCGAGCAATAAATGTCTTGAGGGCGCGCCCGGAATGGGATTCTGCCTGGCGTCGGAATCTGCTCTCACAGCAACTGAGGGCAATTCGGATAGTCTATGTCTCGATCTTTACCAGCAGTGGCGGGGATTAGAGTCGAACGGGCAGTGGCGGTTTACGCCGCCAACCCACTGTATCCTGGCGTTTGATCAAGCGTTGAAGGAGTTCGATGCCGAAGGTGCCGTCGCAGGCCGGGGCGGACGCTACCGGGAGAACTGCGAGGTGCTGGTCGCAGGAATGCGCGCCATGGGATTCGAGACGCTTTTGCCGGATTCACTGCAGGCGCCGATCATCGTTACCTTCAAAATGCCGGCGGATTCGGCATTTGATTTCCAGCGCTTCTACGATGGCTTGAGCGAAAGAGGTTATGTCATCTACCCAGGCAAACTGACCGTGGCGGAAAGTTTCCGGATGGGGTGCATTGGACGCCTTGGTATCAGTGAAATGCGCGGCGCGCTTGAAGCTGTACGCATTGTCATGGAGGAGATGGGCGTCGACTCAGGCAGTCCGGCTGACTGACTCAAGCCCGGCGCACTGAGCGTAGGCACCAGCAAAGATCAGATCAAAACAAATACAAAGCGAATCAGAGTATGAAGACGATATCCGTCAACCAGAGAGATTATGCGTGGCCCAAGCAACCCCTAGTGGTGGTTTGTGTGGACGGTTCCGAACCTGGCGGTGAAGGATCCGACCATGGGGGTTATATCGAGCGGGCGATTGAGGCAGGCCAAGCACCGTTTTTTGCGTCGCTTCGCGAAAACGCGACGTTCGGTTTTGCCGATTGTGTCGTGCCGAGCTTTACCAATCCGAACAACCTTTCCATTGTCACCGGAGTACCTCCGGCGGCGCATGGTATCTGTGGCAACTTTTATTACGACACAGAAAATGATGTCGAGGTAATGATGAACGACCCGGCGCTATTGCGGGTGCCCACCATTCTGTCAGGATTTAACCAGGCCGGGGCCAAGGTGGCAGTCGTGACGGCAAAGGACAAACTGCGCCGCTTGCTGGGCGTGGGTTTGGATATCGCTGAAGGAAATGCAGTGTGCTTCTCCTCAGAACTTGCCGACCAGGCGACATTGGCCGAGCATGGCATAGAGAATATTGTCGATCGTGTGGGAATGCCGGTTCCGGATGTTTACAGTGCAGAGTTGTCCGAATTCGTCTTTGCCTCGGGGGTTGTGCTGATGGAGTCAATGCGCCCGGACATCATGTATCTGTCCACGACGGATTACATTCAGCACAAGCATGCTCCAGGGTCGCCGGTCGCCAACGCGTTTTATGCGATGATGGACGGATATCTGGCCAAACTCGACGCGATGGGTGCCACTATTGCCCTCACTGCTGATCACGGCATGAAAGCCAAGCATGCTTCGGCGGGTGAGCCAAACGTCATCTATCTCGAGCCGTTGTTCGTGCAGGCGGGATTAAGTGATTTTCGAGTGATTCTGCCGATTACAGACCCTTACGTGGTCCATCACGGTGCGCTGGGTGGATTCGCCACGGTCTATCTGGACAGTCATTCGGATCATGCCCGTGCCCGTGAAGCTTTGGACGGGGTGACCGGAGTCGAAAAAGTCCTGACCCGAAACGAGGCCTGTGAGTTGTTCGGTCTGCCTTCCGACCGCATTGGTGATCTCGTCGTGATCAGTACGGGTGATCATGTACTGGGCAGTGCTCCCGAGAAGCATGATTTGTCCGGCCTGAAGGATCCTTTGCGCTCGCACGGAGGACTCTCTGAGCAACGGGTGCCCTTTATTGTGAACCGTTGCCTTGAAGCGGATGCAACGGGTCGTCGTAACTTCGATATTTTTAACCACACACTGAATCATGTCGTGGAGGATGATTCATGAACGACGCTGCCGAGATGACCAGAGCCCCAATTCATGAGACCTTGCGGATCGGCGGTGAAAAGCCTGACCGGGATGAACGTATCGAGGTCTTCAATCCTTGGGACAACAGCGTCGTGGGGACTGTCCCTTGTGCGACTCGGGAGGACGTTGCCCGGGCCTTTGATATTGCCGCCGCCTATACACCGACACTGACCCGTTATGAGCGCCAGCAGATTCTGATGCGTACCGCAGAGATTCTGACGTCGCGGCGCGATGAGATTTCAGATCTGATTACTGCGGAATTGGGAATCTCTAAACAGGATTCCCTTTATGAAGTGGGTCGGGCTTTTGATGTGTTCAGCCTGGCGGGGCAGCTTTGCATTATTGATGACGGTGAGATTTTCTCATGTGATCTTACGCCTCACGGCAAGCAGCGACGGATATACACCCAGCGCGACCCGCTGAAGGCAATCTCTGCGATTACACCGTTTAATCATCCGATGAATATGGTTGCTCACAAGGTGGCACCCGCGATTGCCACGAATAACTGCATGGTCTGTAAGCCGACCGAGCTGACGCCGCTGACCGCACTCCTGCTGGCAGATGTGCTCTACGAAGCCGGACTGCCACCCGAGATGTTCTCGGTCGTGACAGGACTTCCTGGGGATATTGGTGAGGAGATGATCACCAATGACCATATTGAACTGATCACCTTCACCGGAGGGGTGGCCGTCGGGAAGCATATCGCTAATCATGCGGGCTATCGCCGCACCGTATTGGAGCTTGGAGGCAATTCTTCTCTGATCGTCATGGAAGACGCTGATCTCGAAAAAGCGGCGGCAATGGCCGTACAGGGCGCGACGAAGAACTCCGGCCAGCGCTGTACCGCGGTTAAGCGCGTCCTTTGTGTTGAAAGCGTTGCGGATGAATTTGCGCCACTCGTGGTCAGCGAGGCGCAAAAGATCCGGTACGGTGATCCGATGTCTTCCGATACGGATATGGGAACCGTCGTGCACGAGGGGGCCGCACAACTTTTTGAAACCCGGGTCGATGCCGCCATCAGTGAGGGGGCTACGCTACTCTATGGCAACGACCGACAGGGCGCCCTGTACTCCCCAACCGTTTTGGATCATGTGCCGAGAAATGCGGAACTCGTCGTCGAGGAAACCTTTGGTCCGCCCATCCCGATTATCCGCGTCAAGGATATCGATGATGCCATTGCAGTGGATAACGGGACGGCCTTTGGCCTGTCTACCGGGGTGTGCACCAATCGATGGGACCATATCACCCGTTTTGTGTCGGAACTCAAGACGGGGACGGTGAATATCTGGGAAGTCCCCGGATACCGCATTGAGATGTCGCCGTTCGGCGGAGTGAAGGATTCAGGACTCGGCTACAAAGAGGGCGTCATTGAAGCGATGAAAAGCTACACCACAGTGAAGACCTATTCCCTGCCCTGGTAGCGTAACGGTATCTGTGAGCCAAAGGGACCAAACCCGCGAGACTCACTGGCAGTCCGTCTATGGTCGCCGACCGACGGATGAGGTGAGCTGGTACCAGTCACACCCTGATACTTCTCTTTCGCTGATTCGATCCTGCCAAATAGAAAAGAACGCAGCACTGATTGACGTCGGCGCAGGCGCCAGTGTGCTCGTGGACCACCTGCTGGATGAGGGTTATTTGGACGTCACGGTGCTGGATATCGCGAAAGCCGCCCTTGACCTAAGCCGGCGCCGCCTCGGTGCCCGAGCCGATCAGGTCCGTTGGCAGGTGGCGGACGTGACCGAATATTTGCCTGATCGCTCGTATGATCTTTGGCATGATCGTGCTGTTCTGCATTTTCTGACAGACCCCGAGCTACGTGCTGCTTACCGTGCAGCGCTAGAGCAAGCACTCCTGCCTGGCGGGCATCTTGTGGTGGGCACCTTTGCGATGGATGGGCCAACAAAATGCAGCGGTCTTGAGATCGTTCAGTACGATGCGGCAAAGCTGCTGGATCTGCTGGGCCCCGAATTTATTTTGCGTGACGAGCAAAAAGAAGCGCATGTC
>NZKZ01000134.1 GCA_002694065.1 Acidiferrobacter sp. | reverse complement strand
TTCAAGTGGTCTTTAACGGAAGCGCATAGGGTACGGATACAGGTGAGACCGTCCTGGCCGCCAAAGAGGGCAAGCGGGGGCTCAAACAGTGCGGGTCCCGTCTGAAGCAGCGGATCATTGTCTCGCACATAGGGGGGATTGCTGACGATGACATCAAAGCGCCGGTCCGCAAGGGGTCCAAACCAGTCGCCTTCCTCAAAGTGTATCGCCAGACCCAAACGCGATGCATTGTCACGCGCCTGCGAAAGGGCATCAGGGTTGATGTCTGTTGCAGTGATCCTGGCAAGCGGGCGCTCGGCCGCAAGCGCCAACGCGATGGCACCGCTGCCCGTACCGAGGTCAGCAATCTCAACGGCCGTGCCGATGGGGATCGACTCGAGCGCAGTTTCTACCAGCAGTTCAGTTTCAGGCCGGGGCACCAGCGTCGATGCATTCAGTTCGAGTTCCAGCGACCAGAATTCCTTGCGGCCCAGAATACAGGCAACGGGCTCGTGGTCGTACCGGCGGTTTAGAAAATCGAAGTAGGTGTCAGCCGCGGCCGCATCAACAGGTTGATCAGGGTTTTTGGCCAGCGCCGTGCGGTCGATACCGCAAGCGGCCTGCAGCAGCACTTCGGCATCGCGCCGGGGTGAGTCGCTGCGGCCGGTGAGTTGTGTGATGCCGCGCTGGACCAGCGCAGCAGCGGCCAGTTCAGTCACTGCCGAGCGCCGCGAGCTCGTCTGCCTGATGTTCGGCGACCAGCGGTTCGATGACCTGTTCAAGATCGCCCCCGAGCACCTCCTCAAGTTTGTACAAGGTCAGGTTGATGCGGTGATCGGTGACCCGTCCCTGCGGGAAGTTGTAGGTGCGGATACGCTCAGAGCGGTCGCCACTGCCGACGAGGTTACGCCGGTTTTGGGCTTCCTCAGTTTTTTGCTCGCTAATCTTGGCTTCCAGTAAACGGGACCGCAGGATCGACATGGCCCGGGCTTTGTTCTTATGCTGTGAACGCTCATCCTGGCACTCAACTACCACCCCGGTCGGTAGGTGGGTCAGCCGTACGGCCGAATCCGTTTTGTTAACGTGCTGGCCCCCTGCGCCGCTCGCTCGATAGGTGTCGATTTTGAGATCAGCCGGATTGATCTCGACATCGTCGATCTCATCGGCTTCAGGCATGACCGCAACGGTACAGGCGGACGTATGAATTCGCCCCTGGGCTTCAGTCTCAGGAACCCGCTGTACTCGATGGGCGCCTGATTCAAACTTGAGCCGCGAATAGGCGCCGCGTCCCGCCACACGGCTAATGACTTCCTTATAGCCGCCGTGCTCCCCGCCACTTTGGCTCATGATCTCAACCTGCCAGCCGCGCTTTTCAGCGTACAGCGTATACATTCGGAACAGATCGCCCGCAAAGAGCGCGGCTTCATCGCCGCCCGTGCCGGCGCGCACCTCAAGAAAGATATTGCGCTGGTCGTTGGGGTCTTTGGGGATCAGCAGCTTGCGCAGGGTTTGGACATTCTCTTCAAGTTCAGACTGCAGCCTTGGCATCTCGTCATTGGCGAGCCGTCGAATCGCAGGATCGTCGTCTTCCGCCATCTCGCGGGTTTCTGCAAGATCGGTGTCGAGCGCCTGATACTGCTCAAAGTGGTCCACCACGGGACTGATGTCTGCAAGTTCGATAGACAGGTCCCGGAAGGTATTCTGATCCCCGATCACCCCCGGATCAGCCAGCAGCGCATTGATCTCTTCCCGACGCTCAAGCAGGTGCTCAAGCTTGGTCCGCATCTGGGAATTCATGGTTATGGTTTGAGTTTGAACAGCCGGCGGGTGCTGCTGATCAGGCTGGCGTTTCCTTCCTGACTGGCCTGCTTGAGCGCCTGGCTGGGGGCATGGGAAAACTTGCGAGACAGGTTGCGCGAGAAGTGTTCCAGCACCTGCTCGGGATCCTCGCCGTTGGCCAGTCGGCGCTTGGCATCCGCCATTTCTGCCTCACGCAGCGTCTCAACCTGATCGCGCAAGGACCGGATGGTGGGTACCGAGTCGAGCGAGCGCATCCAGTGCATGAAGCGCACCACCTGAAAGTCGATGATTTTCTCCGCCTCAACGGCTGCCTCTTGCCGGGACGCCTGATTTTCGGCGACGACTTTATGCAGGTCGTCAACGGTGTACAGGAATACGTCTTCCAGTTCGTCGACCTGGGCCTCGATGTCACGCGGTACCGCAAGATCAATCAGAAACATGGGTCGGTGACGGCGTTGACGCAAGGCCGTCTCCACCGTGCCTTTTCCCAGAATCGGCAGAGTGCTTGCTGTGGANGCCACAACNATGTCTGCCTGNTGAAGGCGTTCGGGTATCTCGGCCAGAGAGATGGCCTCGCTGCCCAGTTGTTCCGTCAAGGCTTGNGCNCGCTCGATGGAGCGATTGGCCACAATNATGTGACGAACTTCATTCTGTTTGAGGTGACGCGCAACGAGCTCGATGGTTTCCCCCGCNCCAATNAGAAGCACGGTNTGNTCNTTGAGNCTCGAGAAGATGCGTTTGGCNAGATCGACAGCCGCNAANGCNACCGAGACCGCNCTCGCGCCAATGGCAGTGTCGGTCCGNATCTGNTTTGCNACCGAGAANGTATGCTGAAACAGCCGGTTNAGAATCTTGCCGGTGGTTCCGGCCTGATGCGCAACAGAAAAGGCNGACTTCATCTGACCCAGAATCTGCGGTTCGCCGAGCACCATNGANTCCAGNCCAGAAGCCACNCTAAAGGCATGNTGAACGGCCTGTTCGCCGGGCAGCGCATAAGTTGAGCTGTTGAGGACGTCGGAGGGNAGATCNCCGTAATCCTTGAGCCAGTCAAGCACCGGAGCGCTGGCCGGATTTTCCTGTCGACAGTAGATTTCGGTACGGTTACACGTTGAAAGGATCGTGGCCTCTGCAACATCCGAGGACGCCGTCAGCGAGCGCACGGCATCGGGCAGCTGCTCCGGCGAGAACGCAGTTCGTTCGCGCAGATCGACAGCCGCGGTGCGGTGGTTAAGGCCTAATGTGAGAAGATGCATCCAATGAATATTTTATGCGTTTTTTAGGTGATTTTCAGTGAAAGGCTGACTCTGTCTCACGAAGCGAATGCTCTGCCGTCCCAACCCCGATGGAGCGATCCGCCTTTCACCTTATTGACAGTGATTCTGCTATTCTGAACTGAGGTTGGTAATAGATCGTGAGAACACACTTTTCGTGAACAATCTTCGTGGTTTTTCTGCTTTTGGCCTCCTCGTCTGCCTGATGCTGGGCGGCTGTGTCACCTCGGTGAACAACCCAGCCGGTGTCGCCCATGCGGAGCAGGAGAAACTGGTCGTTGCCGGACTCTCTGAGGAACTCATCTACGAATACCTGCTTGGGGACATTGCTGCCAGGCGTGGTAACTCCAGTACCGCCGCCGCGGCGATGGCCCGGGCCGCTGAGCTGTCCTCCAATCTTCAGATCACCTTGCGGGCATTTTCCATGTCGATGGAGTCGGGAGACTACGAACAGGCGCTTGAGTTAAGCGAATTGCTGGAGTCTATTGATTCGGATCAGCAAGAGCACGCTTTGGCGTTGCGCCTTCAGGCGTTGATCGCGCTGGATCGCGAGGAGGAAGTGTTCACGGCGCTCATCACATTAATTGATGCCTTACCGGACCAGTCCGAGCTTCCCCAATATATTGCCCAGACTTTGGGACGCACGGCCGACCCCGGCCGATGGTTGGCGGTAACCGAGCGTGTGGCTGCCCACTTTAACGGTAACGCTTGGGCGCAGTTGTCCGCTGGCTGGTTGGCTTACCGCGCTGGCCAGACTGATCGCGCACAGGCGGCCCTGGATCGTGCACTGATACTCAAGCCCGGCTGGGAAGAGGTTGCGCTACTGAAGTTTTCGCATCTCAGGGAGGGCAGCGACAACGAGGCCGTTGCCGCTTTTGCTGAGGACTTTCTGGCGCGTTATCCGGACCGCGTGCGTCTGCGGCTTGCCTACGGCAGGCTGCTGGCAGAATGGAATGACAATGTTTCAGCGCTGGAGCAGTTTGAGAAATTGCTTGCGCATGATCCGCAAAATCTCGACGCGCTTTATGCTGCCGGGATATTGAGTCAGGGCCTTGTGCTTTGGGATGAGGCGAAATCCCACTTTGAAGTACTGCTCGAACATTACCCGCAGGAAGATCGCGCACGGCTTTACCTTGGCCAGATCCTGAGTGAACAAGGCGAACACGACGAGGCGCTTGACCTGCTGCGCGAGATCGCCGCGGCTGACTATTACTTCGACGTGCAGATGCGAATCGGATTTGTCCTGTCAGATGCGGGTCGTCACACCGAAGCGCTCGAACACCTTGCCGATGTCACTCCAAAGTCCCAGGATGAGCAGGTTCGAATCTATCTTGCACGCGAGCAGGTGCTTCGAGACAGTGGTCAGCCGGAAGCAGCGCTGGAACTGCTGAGTGCGGCGCTGATCGATATTCCGGATCACCCGGACCTGCTTTACGCCCGGGGACTGGTGACCGCGATCATGGACCGCGTGGAAGAGCATGAGCGGGATATGCGCCGGCTCATCGAGATCGATCCCGATAATGCGCATGCCTACAATGCGTTGGGCTACACCCTGGCAGATAAGACCGATCGACTGGGCGAAGCGCTCGAGCTGATCGAAAAGGCGCTGTCGCTGTTGCCGGGAGACCCTTTCATCCTGGACAGTCTGGGCTGGGTGCATTTCCGACGCGGGGATCTTGATCTTGCGCTGGAGTATCTTCAGCTCGCTATGGATCAGCGGCCGGATGCTGAGATCGCCGCACATCTTGGTGAGGTGCTTTGGCAACTGGGCAACAAGGAGCAGGCTATTGCGGCCTGGCAGGACGGCAGCCAGACGGATCCCGATAACCCGGTTCTCAAGGACACGATGCGGAAATACGGTCAGTGACCGTGCGCCATCTTGTTGTTGCGCTGTGTGTTTTGTCGCTCGCAGGTTGCGCAAGTGCCCCGACTGCCCCCCAGGCACCTGAGAGCAGCTTTGAACTCAAATGGCGCGAACATCGTGAGCAGGTGAGCGGGATTCATCAGTGGCATCTTTCCGGCAGAATCGGCATACGTACCGACGATACCGGGGGCAGCGCAAACCTGCGCTGGAAGCGTGGAGAGGGCCAAGATCAGATTGATCTATTTGGGCCTTTGGGCGGGGGCCGGATTCGACTGGATATCGATTCAGCGGGGGCCCGTCTGCGCGATAGTCAGGGGCAGGATTTTTATGCCGATAGCGCCAGTGAAGTCATGTTTAAGGCGACCGGCTGGGTTGTGCCGCTTGAGGTGCTGGGCGACTGGATCCGGGGAATACCAGCTGCCGGGCCACACGAAAGTGAGATCGATGAAGCCGGAAAATTGATTTCCCTGAATCAAAACGGCTGGACCATCACCTTTAATGAATATGCCCCACATCAGCAGGCGCTGTTGCCGCGAAAGATCCGGTTAAGCGCTTCAGAGGGGGTAATCAATGAGTTGGCTTCGAGGAATCAGATTAGCGGCAAACAGCTAGTGGTGAAACTGTATATAGATGAGTGGACACCGACGGCGGATGTGACCGAGCTGGATCAATGAAGACCTGGCTGGCACCCGCTAAGCTGAATCTGTTCCTGCATGTCGTCGGTCAGCGGGAAGATGGCCTGCACGAGTTGCAGACCCTGTTCCAATTGCTGGATTTTGGTGATCTGCTTTCGTTTGAGCTAACAGAAAACGGCAGCATCGCGCGCCATGGTGGCTCGGCATTGCCGGCGGAGGATCTGTGTGTCCGGGCCGCGCGCGCCCTGCAGCAGGCAGGCAATACCGGCCTCGGCGCCAGGATACAGCTGACCAAGCGCATTCCCGTGGGCGCGGGGCTGGGTGGCGGCAGTTCTGACGCGGCTACCGTGCTTGTCGCGCTTAACCAACTCTGGGACACCGGTTTAAATGAGGATGATCTTGCCGATATCGGACAATCGCTCGGTGCGGATGTGCCGCTCTTTGTTCGGGGCTGCTCCGCCTGGGGTGAGGGAATCGGTGAACAATTGACCCCGACAAAACTCCCCTTGAGGCAGTTTTGCGTGGTCTGGCCGGATGTCCAGGTGTCCACAAAGACCATATTTTCCGACCCAGAATTGACACGAAACACCCCGCGAATCAGAATACCGGGCCCGTTTGAGGGTGATCGGCGAAATGATCTGGAGCCGGTGGCGAAAAGGCGGTTTCCCGAAGTGGGAGAATGCCTGGATTGGTTGGGACAGTTTGGGGCGGCGCGAATGACGGGAAGTGGCAGCGCAGCCTTTCTGGCCGTGGCCAGTATCAGGGCCGGAGAAGAACTGCTTGAGCAGTTACCGTTCCGGCTGAGAGGCTTTGTAGCCAACGGAATCAACCGGAATCCCGTGTTTGTCGATGAGCCTGATGGGGTGTAGCCAAGTGGTAAGGCACCGGATTTTGATTCCGGCATTCCCAGGTTCGAATCCTGGCACCCCAGCCATTTTTGAAATGCCCTGCCGATATTTAATTCAGCGAGAGACCCGATGGCAATAGATGACCTGGCGCTGTTTACCGGCAACGCCAACCCGGAGTTGGCCGGTGAAGTCTCGGCCAAACTGGGCGTGGGTATGGGCCGGGCACTTGTCAGCACTTTCAGTGACGGCGAAGTTAACGTCGAGATCATGGAGAACGTGCGGGGCGCAGACGTCTATGTCCTGCAGCCCACTTGCGCGCCGGCCAGCAAGCATCTCATGGAATTGTTGGTCATGATTGATGCGTTGCGGCGTTCTTCCGCGGAGCGGATTACCGCAGTGATGCCGTACTTCGGTTATGCCCGACAGGATCGTCGACCCCGAACCGCCCGAGTGGCCATCACCGCCAAACTCGTCGCAGACATGATCGGCATCGCGGGAGCGGATCGAGTCGTCACGATGGACCTGCACGCAGATCAGATTCAGGGATTTTTCGATATTCCGGTCGACAACATTTACGCCGCCCCCGTGCTCAATGGAGAGTTGTGGCGACACGAGCCCGATAATCTCATGGTGGTATCGCCGGATGTTGGCGGCGTGGTTCGGGCCCGGGCCATGGCCAAGCAGTTGGGAGTGGAGCTTGCGATCATCGACAAGCGTCGGCCTCGGGCCAACGAGGCGAAGGTGATGCACATCATCGGATCGGTTGATCAGAGAAGCTGCGTATTGATGGATGACATGGTGGATACCGCCAATACCCTCTGTCAGGCGGCGTCCGCCCTAAAGGATGCTGGTGCGGTTCAGGTCAAGGCCTGCTGTACCCATCCGGTGCTCTCGGGCCAGGCGATTGAGCGCATCGAGGCCTCTGAACTGGACGAGGTCGTTGTGACAAACTCCATTCCTCTCAGCGATGAGGCGCGCAAGCACAGCACGAAGATCCGACAGATCAGTGTCGCCAGCCTTTTGGCCGAATCAATCCGACGTATCGCTACCGGCGATTCCGTCAGTTCACTATTTATGGAATAAGCGGCGTCAAGGGCCGCACGGTTAAGGAGAATCGGTAATGAGCAGCAACTATGTACTCAACGCCCAGTCGCGCGATGTTTTCGGTACGGGTGCGAGCAGACGACAACGTCGTGACAGCCATATCCCTGCGGTCGTCTATGGGGCAGGCAAGGATAATGAGACCGTCACCTTGGATCACGACCAGGTGATGCACAGTCTTGAAAAAGAGGCGTTCCACTCTGCGATCATTGATCTCCAGACCGATGCGGGATCCCAGCAGGTGATTCTCCGTGAGGTTCAGATGCACCCGCACCGGCCTCTGGTGCTGCACATGGATTTTCAGCGTATCAAGGCAACGGAAAAACTGCATATGAAGATCCCGCTGCACTTCGATGGCGCTGACGTGGCGCCGGGTGTCAAGGTGGACGGCGGTATTCTTGCTCACGCCATGACAGAACTTGATATCACCTGTTTGCCCAAGGATCTGCCGGAGTACATCGCCGTGGATGTGTCGGAACTGGGTATGAACGAATCAATCCATCTTTCAGACATCACACTGCCTGAAGGNGTCGANCTGACGGTAACNGCCTATCACGAGGGAGAGAATCCCACTGTTGCAACGATTACCGCGCCGAAGGTGGTNGAAGAGGAAGAAGAGGTGCTCNCTGAAGCCGGTGATGCTGTCGAGGGCGCTGAAGGNGCCGAGGGCGGTGAGCAAGCNCCTGCAGCTGACGCCGAAGCGGAAAAGAGCGAGTAGCGCAGCCNCATNTTTCTGGGCCGAATGCCGCGTCGTTTGACGAGGCGGCATCGTCTCCGGTGCGCTGATCGACAACACGATGGCGGCAATCTCTCTAGTCTGTGGTCTGGGTAATCCGGGCGCGCAATATGAGGCGACGCGCCATAACGCCGGCTTCTGGTTTCTGGACGCCCTGCAACGTGTCGTTTCCTTACCCTGGCGGCCCGAGACACGGTTTTTTGGTGACCTGGCTGATACCCGCGTGGGCCAACAAAGAGTCCGATTTTTGAGGCCCGCCAGCTTCATGAATGAATGCGGCGGAGCGGTTGCATCTGTCTGCGGCTATTTCGATATCCCTGCCGAAGCCCTTCTGGTCGTGCACGATGATCTTGATTTGCCTCCCGGCACCGTCAGGGTCAAACAGGGTGGAGGTCATGGAGGACATAATGGCCTTCGCGACATCTTCTCGAAGTTGGGTTCCCGCGAATTCATCCGGCTGCGCATCGGTATCGGTCATCCGGGCAACAGCGATGATGTCAGCGACTGGGTGTTGAGAAAACCGTCATCGGAGGACAAAACGGCCATCCTTGATGCGATCGATCGTGCTTTGGGCCAGATTGATCCGATGATGAGTGGAAATCTAGAGCCGGTAATGAAGGCGTTGCACACCCAGCCTAAAGGTCAATCCTGAGTGGGCTTTCGTTGCGGCATTGTCGGACTGCCCAATGTGGGTAAGTCGACCCTCTTCAATGCGCTCACCCATGCGGGAGCGCAGGCCGAGAATTATCCATTCTGCACCATCGATCCGAATGTCGGCATTGTCGAGGTGCCTGATCCCCGTCTCGAGACCATTGCCGGACTGGTCAACCCGGCAAAGGTCATTCCCACAGCCATCGAGTTTGTGGATATCGCCGGCTTGGTGGCAGGGGCCTCAAAAGGCGAAGGGCTTGGCAACCGGTTTCTTGCTCATATCCGTGAGGTCGATGCGATCATCCACGTGGTCCGGGCGTTTAGTGATGACGATATTACCCATGTATCGGGCAAGGTCGATCCCCTTGCCGATGTTGCGACCATCGAGACCGAACTCGCTCTGGCCGATCTTGAAACCACAGAGCGCGCTGTTGACAGGACCACCAAAGCCGCCAAGACCGGCGACAAGAAAATCCTGCGGGAGCTGGGTTACCTGAAGCAGGCATATGAAGCGCTTTCTCAGGATCAGGGATTGCAGGCACTGCTTCAGGATCCGGAAGCCTCCGCTGCGCTCAAGCCGTTATGTCTCTTGTCGGCCAAGCCTATGCTCTATGTTGCCAACGTCTCAGAGGAAGATCTCAATGGGAATGATCAGGTAGGCAAGTTGGCGGCCCATGCGCAAACCCGCCAGGCACAGGTCGTCGTGGTGAGCGCCGCGATTGAGCAGGAGATCTCGGAGATTGATGCGCAAGAGCGTGCTGGTTTTCTAGAGGATTTGGGCCTTGAGAGCTCTGGACTTGATCGTGTTATTCGCGCCGGCTATGCCCTTTTAGGTTTGCAGACATTTTTCACTGCTGGACCCAAGGAGGTACGTGCGTGGACCGTAGGCTGTGGCGCGACCGCCCCGCAGGCGGCAGGTGAGATTCATACGGATTTCGAACGGGGCTTTATCCGGGCCGAGACGATTGCGTATGATGATTTCGTTGAGTATCAGGGAGAGCAGGGTGCCCGTGAGGCCGGGCGGTTGCGCCTTGAAGGCAAAGAATACATTCTGAGCGACGGCGACATCATGCACTTTAGGTTTAACGTTTGAGGATAACGCCGGCGACGGATAAACCAGTGTGATTTAGGACCCGCCCGCTCTCGTCTCGCCGGATGTGGGGTTTCGGATAAGTCCTGTTCAGTTGCTTTCAGGGGGGGAATTTTATGCAGTGCGGATTCATTGGTCTTGGCATGCTGGGCGCGAGAATGGCCCGGCAAGTTCTGGAGGCCGGTCATGATCTCAAAGTCTTCGATCTTGACCCCACGGCAGTAGAAAAGCTTGTCGCAAAGGGTGCGACGGGCGCGGCTTCTGCGACGGAGGCCGCTAATCAGGTCGATGTCCTGATCACCTGTCTGCCCTCGCCCGACGCCTCTCTCAAGGTCATGACAGGAACCGACGGTGTATTCGATGTCATGCGTGAGGGTAGTTGCTGGATCGAGATGAGCACGACGGATGCCAATGAAATGATCCGCTTGGCAGGATTGGCTGCCGAGCGCGGTATCGAGGTGTTGGAGTGCCCCGCGACCGGTGGTGTCCACCGTGCAGCACGCGGTGAGATGACATTACTGGTCGGTGGAGATGAGTCTTTATTCAAACGCCAGGCGGCTTTGCTGGAGACCCTGAGCGGACAGGTCGTCTATATGGGTAAGATCGGCAACGCGTCCCTGATCAAGGTCATCACGAATCTTCTGTGCCTGGTCGATCTCGTGGCAATGGGTGAGGCACTGATGCTGGCCAAACGCGGCGGTCTGGATCTCGCCAAATGTTATGAAGCCATTACTGCGAGCTCCGGCAGCAGTCGTGAGTTTGAGGACTGGGCCCCCGTTATTCTGAACGGCAGCCTGAATACGGGATTCACGACTGACCTTGGGCTTAAGGATCTTGGCTTCGTGACCGACATGGGCCGTCGCCTCGATGTGCCGCTGCAGTTGACCACGGTGGCACAGAAGATGTTCGAGGCATCACGTGAGCGGTATGGCGGAGAGGCCTGGACGGCACACGTCGTCAAGATGATGGAAGAGACGACTGGCGAAACCCTGCGCGCGCCGGGTTTTGATGAGGTTATTCCAAACGAATAACCGCTGCGCTGGAGGATCAGTGGTCTTCTCGTAGACCGCTTGCTTTTTGCACCGCTGAATCGACGATCAGGTTGATGCCGATGGTTAGCAGCGCGATACAGGTGGCTGGCACCAACGGGTGCATAAAGCCCCAGGCAATCCCGCCGCCGTTATCCCGCACCATTGCGCCCCAGTCAGCAAGCGGCGGCTGCAGGCCGAGACCGAGAAAACTCAGGCCGCTGATCAGGAGAAATACGAAACAGAAACGCAGCCCGAATTCGGCGGCCAGCGGAGTTAGCGCGTTCGGCAGAATTTCTTTACGCATGATCCACCACAACCCCTCTCCGCGAAGCCGCGCCGCTTCGACGTAGTCCATCACCTCAATGTCCATGGCCACAGCCCGTGCGATACGATAGACCGGCATGGCGTAAATGATGGCAATGACCGTGACCAGGGCCAATATTGAGGTGCCCGTCGAAGACAGCACAATCAGCGCAAAGATCAAAGTGGGAATGGATATCACCACATCCACAAAGCGACTCAGTACCTGATCGACCCAGCCTCCCATGGTGGCGGCGAGAAAGCCCAGTAGCGACCCCAGCCCAAACGCACAGGCAGTCGTCAGCAGCGCGAGTGCGATCATGTTGCGAGCACCATAGATCAGCATCGTCAGCATATCCCGGCCGATCTGATCTGTGCCGAAGAAGAACTCGCCAAACAGCGGCTCCCAGACATCCCCCACGATCTCACTCTGGCCATAGGGCGCCAGCCAAGGTGCAAAGATGGCGCAGAAGCCGAATCCGCTGACCACCAGCAGACCTAATCGGCTGGCCCAGCTCATCTCCCTGATCACTATCCAGATATTCATGATTGCTTACTTGGGATGCATCAGTCGCGGGTTGGACATCAGTGACAGGATATCCGCCAGCAAATTGAGAATGACGTATACCAAGGCGAAGATCATCGCGGTGGCGCGCACGGTGGGCAGATCCCGCAGAAATACGGCGTCGATCATGAGGGCGCCCAGTCCCGGATAGACAAACACCACTTCGACAATCACAACCCCCACCACCAGCCACGCCAGATTGAGCATGATCACCTGAATAATGGGCGACCAGGCGTTAGGCAGCGCATGAAAAACGATAATTCGTCCCGGTCGGATGCCCTTGAGTTTGGCCATCTCAATGTAGGGGCTTGCCATCAAGCTGACAATGGATGCCCGCGTCATGCGCATCATATGGGCGCTGACGGCGAGGGTCAGGGTCAGCACCGGCAGGGCAGACGCATTGATCCGCTCGGCAAGCGTCATGGTTTCGTCAATGTTCGATATCGCTGGGAAGAAGCCGTAGGAAACAGCGAAAATCGCCATCAGGATATAGGCGATAAAAAAGTCTGGCACCGATACCCCGCTCAGCGTAATCATCGAGATCGAGCGGTCAAAAAACGAGTTACGGTAAAGCGCGGCAAGTACACCGAGAATTAATGAAATGGGGACAGCGACTAACGCCGCCGATGCCGCAAGGAAGAAGGTGTTGCCGATACGGTTACCTATGATCTCGGCGACTTCATAATTGTTGGTGAGCGCCTTACCCATGTCCCCTTGCGCAAAGTTCACTAGCCACTCGAGGTAGCGTACGTGCACCGGCCGGTCGAGATTTAGCGCCCGATGACAAGCGGCTACTTTATCGTCGGAAGCCATCTGACCCATCATGGCTGTACAGACATCTCCCGACAGTGCCTCGACACCGATCGTGATCAGCAATGAGATCGCGATCAGGGTCAGGATACCCAGTCCCAAGCGCCTCACCACAAGGCGCAGCAATTGGTTCTTCATGAGATCAGATCATCTGCCAAAGTGAGAAAAGGCCCGGAACGGGTCCGGGCCTTTTCTGTAGGCTGCAAGCCATGAGTTAACGCAACTCAGTCATGGCTTAACCCGGCTTATTTAAACCACCAGCGCTCCATGCTGCGAGAACCATCAAGTTCCCAGTTAGCAGCGAGTTTGTCGGGTCGACCCAGCGCATCAGATGCCGCGTCGACGTTGTTGGCGAAGCAGGGGACAACCACGCCGCCTTCGTCGCGGACGATGGTCTGCATTTCGACGTAGATGTCGTTGCGCTTGGCTTCATCCAGCTCAGCACGCCCCGCCACCAGCAGCTTTTCGAACCGTGGATGGTTCCAGAAACTGTCAGTCCAGTTGCCACCAGCCTTGTAGCCAATGGTAAACATCCAGTCCGCGGTAGGACGGCCGGACCAGTAACATGCGCTCCACGGGACTTTCATCCAGACGTTGTTCCAGTAGCCATCGGGTGAGACGCGGTTGACCTTGATGTTGATACCTGCACCCTTGGCTGCTTCAGAGTAAAGCTGCGTTGCGTCCACGGCGCCGTTAAAGGCAGCATCTGATGCTGCTATCTCTACGTCTAGGCTAGTCAGGCCAGCCTGCTTGAGATACCACTTGGCTTTGTCGACATCGTACTGGCGCTGCGGCAGATCGCCTGCGTGGTAGTTCTGGTTGGAGCTGATCGGGTGATCGTTGCCAAGAGAGCCATAGCCACGCAGCACGGTGTTGACGAAGGCCTCTCTGTCAATCCCATGTTTAAGAGCCATCCGGACATTGTTGTCGTTGAAAGGAGCCTGACGCATGTCCATCGGGTAGGTGAAATGCTTGGTTCCGGAAACCTGCAGCACACTTACGCCAGGCTTTTTCTCGAGCATCGGCGCGGTCTTGAGATCGCAGCGAACGATCGAGTCGAACTGGCCAGTTGCTATCCCATTCATCCGGGCTGCCGGATCGCCAACCGCTGTTATCTTAACCTCGTCGAAGTTGGCACAACCCTCCTTGAAGTAATTAGGATTTCGAACCAAGTGTGCGCGTACGCCAGGTTCAAAATTCTTTACAACATACGATCCAGTGCCATCACCCGACTCCCAGTCGATATGACCGGATTTGTCAGTCGACCCCATGAGGATGTGATAGTCACTGAGTAAGTATGGGAAGTCTGCGTTACCACTTTCAAGGTCGAAGATCAGGGTATTCGGACCGTCCTTTCTGATACTTCCGAGAGATTCGGCAACACTTTTCGCATCTGACGTTGCGTCCGGACCACGATGATGTTCTATCGAAGCAATCGCATCATCAGCATCAAAGGTCTTGCCGCTATGGAATTCGATGCCCTTGCGCAGTTTGACTACCCAGGTTTTGGCATCGGCTGAGGGTTCCAGGCTTTCCGCCAGTTCTGGTTTTGCTTGCCCATCAGCGTTTACCTCGACTAGACCGTTCCGACAACCTCCCATATTCATGTTGATCATGAACGTGTCGCCGTTTTCGCCCGGGTCGAGCAGGTCGCCAGTGTTGGCGCCGCCAAGACCCATGCGGTAGACGCCGCCTTTTTTCGGCGTAGCATAGGCCGCATGGCTATAAAGCGCCGGTGCTGTGGCGGCAAAGCCCATGGCCGTAGCGGCCTTGATAAATTCACGGCGGTCCATGCCGCCGTTCGTCACCCGCTTTTGCAGTTTGCGGATTTCGTAATCGACTTTACTCATCTTCTTGTTTCCTCCTTTGTAATGGGGTCATGCCAGAAGCATTCTTGCAAATAAAGTTACAACACGACAATCTTACAGTAATCACTGATTAAGAGCAGGGAAGTACCAAAAACGGATAAGAAACCGAAATCTTCTTGATACCTAGAAGTTTTCGCGTTAGATTCGCGCCCCCCGTGGCTATGTAGCTCAGCTGGTTAGAGCACGGCACTCATAATGCCGGGGTCGGTGGTTCAAGTCCACCCATAGCCACCA
>NZKZ01000133.1 GCA_002694065.1 Acidiferrobacter sp. | reverse complement strand
TTTCTTGCTGGCATCTTTCATATTGTCCGGGAGTTCCAGCGCCTAAGCGGGGAAGAGCTCGCGATCAGCCGCGTGCTCGAGAATCTGGAAGCAGGTTCAGCACCGACAGAAGGGGCGGAACCGGGTTCGCTAATGGTCCGCAGATACCTGGCGCTGGAGGATCTGCATCGCCAGCACGCTGTGATCAATCACAGTGCGCTGGCGGCGACGCTGGTAGCACTTGAATCTAGCCGGGTAAGTTTTCCGAAGTTTGTGCACAACGTTCTGATCCTCACGGGAGTCTTCGGCACGATTGTGTCGTTATCGATTGCGTTGCTCGGTGCGTCTGACGTCATTACGTCGACAACGGAAATGGGTGGTTTGAGCATGATCATCCACGGTATGTCGACAGCGCTGTCGACGACGATGACCGCGATCTTTGCTTACCTCTTTTTCGGGTATTTCTATCTGCGGTTGATGGACGCGCAAACGCATGTCGTGAGCCGAATTGAAGAGGCGACGAGCCGGGTGCTGCTCCCGCGGTTCCAGATTGAGCCCGAAAAGGCCGCTGAACAACTTACCCATATCGTGCGGACCGCAGCAGCGCTGGTGGAGCGGCTAGATGAATCGCAGGCGGGATATGCGAAGGTAGCTGAGGATATGCGCAGCCTGCTTGCGAGTTACCGCGACGAAATGCAACGCAACAGCGAGGGTCTGATCGAGATGACCCAGGTATTGCGAGAGGGATTCCGGCTGAACGATCCCAACCGGTAGCAAGCAGTGGCTATTACCCGCACAGACGGTTTTGTCGACCTGAGAGTCTCGCCCACGGTGAGCGGGCGCTCGGACGAGGACAGCGTGTGGCCGTCATTTACCGACATCATGACGGTGGTGGTGCTCATCTTTCTGGTGGCGTTGGTGATTATCCTGATGCGAAACACCGAGTTGGTGGGCCAGCTGCGCGAGTCCGTTAGCCAGACCGAAACCATGACCACACAGCGCGGCGAGATGGAGATGCGCATCGCGGCACTGGGAGACGAAGTGGTGCGGTTGCGTTCCGTGCTGGCGCAAGCAGAGGCCGAACGCTCTGCAGCCGAAGAAACTATTGTGCTCAAAGAAAGCGAGATTTCGGCGTTGCTGGATGATGTCGGCGCATTGCAGAAGGTGAGAGAAGCGCTGGCTGCTGAAAAAGCGGGCCTGACCGAAGAACTGGCCGCGGTGGAAGATGAGCGACAACAACTCTCCACAGAAAAAGCTGCACTCTCTGAAGAACTCGCCGGCGTCACTTCTGAACGCGAGCAACTGAGCGAAGAGAAGGCGGCGCTGCTCGCCACGCAACAACAACTTGAGGATTCGTTGGCTTCTTTAGAGCAGGATCGTGCGGCTTTGCAGGGAGTGAAGGAATCTCTGCAGGCTGAGGTGGCGGAACTGATTGCTACCCGACAACAACTCTCCACAGAAAAAGCCGCACTCTCTGAGGAACTCGCCGGCGTCACTTCTGAACGCGAGCAACTGAGCGAAGAGAAAGCGGCGTTAGTCAGCACAAAAGATCAACTCACCACAGAAAAAGCCGCACTCTCTGAAGAACTCGCAGGTGTCATTGCGCAAAGCCAGAACCAACTGGAGCAACTGGCCGCTTCGGAAGGGCTTCGCGAACAGCTTTCGCTGGATCTCACCAATCTCAACAACGCACTGTCCGAACTGCAGTCAGAACAAAGCCGGCTCATTCTGGCGGCTGAAGCACAAGCCCAGGATCAGGCGACTGTCGTTCAGGCTCGGGACGCCCTGCTGCGTGACCGTGATGCACTGGCGGAGCAGGTCAACGCGCTTGAAGTGACCCGCAGTGCACTGCGTACCGAAGTCAGCGCCTTGCGCAACGAGATGGCAGGTCTGGTCCGCACCAGTGTAAGCACCGAGCTCGCGCTTGAGGAAAGCCGCCTTGAGGGTGAAGAGCTGACAGCGCGTCTCGCAGAAACTGCTCTTGAGTACAAGTTGACCAAAGAAGAACTGGCTTACCTTCGCGCTCAGTACGCCGACGAGGTGGAAGCTTTTTCCAAAGAGCGCGAACTGCTGGTGGCTACACACAAAGCCGAACTCGATATCCTGAGAGAGCGTCATTCAGATCTTGAGAGCAAGTACAACCGCCTGGTGCGCCCGGCACGCAGCACGGTGGGCCGCATCGTGATCGAAGTCCGTTTCTGGAAAGAGGGGGATGTGCGCCGCTACTCACTGCGTCCCGCGTCGGGTTCGGAGATATCAGTAAGCGAATCAGAGCTCCACCAGCAATTGACCGCGATGAAAGCGCGTCATGGAGAAAAGCTTTATACCAAGGTCATACCTGACGATAATTCGCTGACCCATGGAGAAGCCTGGCGCTTCACCAACAAGATTCTCAATCGTTACGACTACTACTACCAGAACTGATCTTCAGGTCAGTCGCTTTTCTAATGCAGTATCCCGAATCATTTGACGTGATCGTTATCGGCGGCGGCCATGCCGGGACCGAGGCAGCGCTGGCCGCGTCTCGTGCTGGCGCGAAAACGCTTTTGGTCACACACACCATCGAAACCGTGGGACAGATGTCCTGCAACCCCGCTATTGGGGGAATCGGCAAAGGACATATCGTTAAAGAAATCGATGCCCTGGGCGGCATCATGGCCCAGGCCGCAGACCGAGCCGGTATCCAGTTTCGCCGGCTCAATGCGAGAAAAGGACCAGCGGTGCGTGCGACTCGGGCGCAGGCAGACCGGATGCTTTACCGGGAAGCCATCCGCAGTGCGATTGAAGGGGAGAGCGGTCCGGTAGTCCTGCAACAGTCCGTTGAGGATCTGTGGGTGGAGGGTGACCGGATCGGTGGGATAGTCACGGCCGGAGGTATCCGTGTCTCGGCCCGCGCGGTCGTGTTAACCACAGGGACTTTCCTCAATGGCCGAATTCACGTCGGTCATCGTAGCGAACCGGGAGGACGCGCCGGCGATGCGCCGTCGACCGTCCTCGCAGATCGGCTTCGGGAGTTGTGCCCCCGCACCGGACGCCTCAAAACCGGGACGCCGCCGCGAATCGACGGGCGAACCATCAATTTCTCAAGCCTGGTGTTGCAGCCGGGAGACGACCCGATACCGAGTTTCTCCTTTCTTGCCAAGAAGAGCGATCACCCATCGCAGGTCTGTTGCCATATTGCGAAGACCAATGAAAAGACCCATGACATTATTCGCGCCGCGTTGAGCCAGTCTGCGCTCTACGGCGGCGAGATAGAGGGCGTCGGGCCGCGGTACTGCCCTTCTGTTGAGGACAAAATCGTTCGTTTTGCCGGCCGGGACAGCCATCAGATATTTGTAGAGCCCGAGGGACTGAAAGTCCACGAGATCTACCCCAATGGGCTCTCGACCAGTTTGCCCTTTGAGGTTCAGTGGGAGATGGTCCGCAGTATCGACGGATTTGAAAACGCTCGTATCACCCGGCCGGGTTATGCGATTGAATATGATTATTTTGATCCGCGCGACCTGCTTCCGGGGCTTGAAACCCGCGCCCTGTCCGGACTCTTTTTTGCCGGACAGATCAACGGCACAACGGGCTATGAAGAAGCCGCCGGGCAGGGGCTGGTTGCGGGTCTCAACGCAGCTCGGCGAAGCCGTGACGATTCGCTCTGGTGTCCTCGCCGTGATGAGGCGTATATCGGAGTCATGATTGATGACCTGACTGCGCGCGGCGTGACCGAACCTTATCGGATGTTTACCTCCCGGGCGGAGTATCGGTTGCAATTGCGTGAGGACAACGCGGATCTGCGCCTGACCGAGACCGGCAGACAGTTGGGCCTGGTCGACGACTCACGGTGGGCGGCCTTCTCACGCAAACGTGACCTGCTAAAGAGCGAGCGCACCCGTTTGCAGCAAACCTGGATTCGGCCCGAGACGGTGCCGGTGGAAAAAGCCACGGCCGTATTGGGCCAGGAACTCAGCCGCGAACAAACTCTGGCGGATCTTCTGCGCAGACCGGAGGTGCGTTACCGGGAACTCATCAGCCTTTGTGAATCAGACGAAGACGGTGTGACGGATGCCGCTGTCGTAGAACAACTGGAGATCGAAGCCCGCTATGCCGGGTACATTGATCGCCAGCGAGATGAGATTGCCCGCCAACGCAAGCACGAAGATACACTCATCCCAGAGGAGACCGACTATCAGGCAGTGCGGGGATTATCCAACGAGGTCCGCCAGATCCTGATGGAACATCGGCCCATGACCCTTGGTCAGGCAACACGGATTTCCGGTGTCACACCTGCGGCCATCTCCTTGCTGTTGGTGCATCTCAAGCGGCAGCAACTGCGTTCAGCCGCCTGACCCTGTTTAAGGCAGATGGCCCGTTCCATGAGGCTGCAACTGGCAGAGGGTGCCAGCCAGATCGGTCTTGAGCTCAGCGAGGCGCGCTGCGATACCCTGCTCGATTATGCGGCGCTGATCCGAAAGTGGAACCAGACGCACAATCTGACAACGATTGATGACCCGGCAAAAATGCTGACCCATCACCTCCTGGACAGCCTTTCAATCGCACGTTTTGTCTTCGGGAATCGCTGTCTTGATATCGGCTCGGGTGCGGGTCTGCCAGGTATGGTGATGGCCTTGGCGCATCCTGAGCAGCACTGGACGCTCGTCGAAAGCCGGGCCAAGAAAGCCAGTTTCCTTCGGGAAGCCAAGATCCGGTGTAAAGCCGAAAACGTGACGGTGATCGCGGCTCGAATAGAGGATTACCGGCCGCCTGAAAATTTTGATACGCTAGCCTCGCGTGCGGTCTCGACGGTATCCGACCTGATCAGCATGACCGGGCATCTGCATCACCCAAGTCTGCGCTTGATCAGTATGAAAGGCATTTATCCCGAAGAGGAATTGTCGGCGCTCACCCCGCGCCAGCGGGAAATGACCGAGGTCTTTCCGGTCGAGGTGCCTGGTCTTGATGCACACAGACACATTGTTGTGGTGACAGACGTTTTGGAGAAGCAAAGTTGACCAGGATCATCGCGGTGACAAACCAAAAAGGGGGCGTGGGCAAAACCACGACCGCGATCAATCTGGCCGCTGCACTGGTTCGCGAGGGTCTTCGAGTGCTTCTGATCGATCTGGATCCACAGGCCAACGCCACGGTGGGAAGCGGTATCGATCGTAATCAGCTTCAGCATACCGTCTATCAGGTGTTATTGGGTGAGAGCGTTTTCTTAGAGACGGTGATTGCGACGGATTCGGGTTTTGATGTGTTGCCGGCGGAAGCAGGGCTTGCCGGGGCACAGGCAGAACTGATTCGCGGGGAGGAAAGCGACAATCACCGGTTGCAACGCGTACTGAGTGCAGTTCAGCATTACGACCTGATATTGATTGACTGTCCGCCGGCGCTGAATGTGTTGACACTGAACGCGCTCGTCGCAGCCCATTCCGTGCTGATCCCGGTGCAGTGTGAGTACTATGCGCTCGAGGGACTGAGCGGACTGGATGATACTATCCGCCGATTGCGGGTCAGCAACGTTAATCCTTCGCTGACGATCGAGGGGCTGGTTCGCACCATGTTTGATGGACGCAACTCACTCACCAACGAAGTCTCCGCACAGTTGCGGCACTATTACCCCAATCTTGTTTATGAAACGGTGATTCCCCGAAACGTCCGTCTCGCCGAGGCGCCGAGTTTTGGCAAATCGGTTATCGACTATGACCCGACTTGCCAGGGCGCGCTGGCCTACCGGCAACTGGCCGCCGAGATGCTGCAAAGTTTGCGCCCCTCTGAGACACCCGATACCGGCACAGCCGTGTCAGGAGCAGAACATGAGTCCTAAAGCAAGACTTGGAAAGGGTCTCGACGCACTGCTGGGCAGCGCGCCATCGGTAACACAGTCCAGCCAGTCTGATCTTCGCCAGTTGCCGGTTGACCAGATTAGAAAGGGTCGCTATCAGCCACGCACAAGAATGGATGAGGCAGCGCTTGAAGAGTTGGCGGCTTCCATTTCCTCCCAGGGGATCGTTCAGCCTCTGCTGGTACGGGAAACAGCCGGCGGCGGATACGAGTTGATCGCGGGAGAACGCCGCTGGCGAGCCGCTCAACTCGCGGGTCTGACTGAGGTGCCGGCGGTGGTTCGCCGCGTTCCGGATGAAGCCGCGCTGGCAGTGGGCCTTATCGAAAATATCCAGCGCGAGAATCTTAATCCTATCGAGGAGGCGGCCGGCATTCGGCGGCTGCTCGATGAATTTGGATTGACTCACCAACAGGCGGCCGAGGCAGTTGGCCGATCACGGGTGGCGGTGAGCAATCTGCTCAGGCTGCTGAAGCTCGATCCGAGTGTGCGCGAACACCTTGAGTCGGGCCATATCGAAGCGGGCCACGCGCGTGCCCTGCTGGGGCTTGTGAGGGATCAGCAGGTCGTCGCAGCGCAAGCCGTCATGCAGCGGCGACTGTCGGTTCGTCAGACCGAGGAGCTCGTTCGCAGGATGCTCGACCCTTCGGAGACTACATCTTCAAAAAAACCCAAGCGCAAGACGGGCCAAAGCCGCGATATTCAGCGCCTTGAGGAGGCGCTGTCAGAAAAACTGGCGGCACCCGTGCATCTGGAGTCGCGTGACGGCAAATCAGGCCGTTTGGTGATTGAATACAACTCGCTCGACGAGTTGGACGGCATCATCGAGCGTTTGGGCTGAGCGCCTTTTACTTCCGGCGTATTCCCATTTTCTGCCCCGCCTGATCAGGCATCGGCAGCGGTTTATGCGCCGCCATTATCTGGTCGATCACACCACTGACCTTCGGCAGAAACGGTGAGGTCCGTCGGCTTTCAAGGCTGACGTGGATCATCATTTGCTCGCTGGTGGCTGCGAGATACCCCGCTTCAGCGTGGAACATTCGCAGGAAATAGTGAACCCGCTTACTGTCGGCGTCCAGCAGTTGGCACGTGAGGCGGATGGGGTCGTCGAGATGCAGCTCCTGCAGGTAGTTGATATGCATCTCCAGAGTGAAGGTCGAACATTTCTCGGTCTCGAGGTATTCAGGCGTAATGCCCATCTGGCGCATGAACTCATCCACACCGCGATCAAAAGCGAGGACGTAATAGGCCACGTTCATGTGCCCGTTGTAGTCAATCCATTCGGGCAACACACGTTGGTGGCCGAGGTCCAGCTCTGCTTCGGGGAATTCTTGAGTCATGAGGGATCCTGTGGTGTGCGGAGGGTTCGGAGGGACTGCTCGATGCCGTTGTCGACATAGGCTCCGTAATAGTCGGGAATGCCTGCTCCGACAAGCGGTGGACTGATGGGCGTTCCTGCGCCATCCANAAATTCGAGCGTGGGTACGATCCTGATACCGCGGGTTTTGGAAAAAGATCGATGACTGGTGGCAGTCCCGCTGAAGCTCACAAGATCCAGATTCGTATCGATACGTACTTCCCGCAGCAGTATGCGATCCTGATATGCCGGATCTGCAAAGATCAGATTGAAGACGCTTGCTTTTACCTCATCACAGTAATGGCAGTAGTCAGCCGTATAAACCAACAGGATCGGCACCCGCCCTGCACGCGAGGCGTTGGCGTCCTGCTGTAGATCCACAGCAACAGGTATCTTTCCGGCAAGAACCGGTCCCCACGGCAGCCCGGCCAGCAAAAGCACAGCGCAGAGGTATCTCACTGCAGTCATAACGAAATTATATCTTGGCGTCACCTACCCTTTAGCCGGTGGGTTCGCCCCGCAGGATTCAGGTGCCGCGAATCATTTGTCGGATACCCGGATACTGATCGCGTGTGATGCAGTACTTGGCGGTGCCTTCGGCCCAGGGCTGTCCAGCCTCAAGCAGCGCCTCCAGCCGCGGCAGGTCGCAGACCATGGTGCTCCCGACCACGTCGACACCGCGATCAAAGATCGGGTCTGGCAAGCACGACGCGCTCGGCCCCACCAGGGCCACCCGCGCGCTCGGATCACAGTGACTCAGCACATCATCCAGCGTATCGTTGATCAATGTGGAACCCGTGATGAGTACACGATCACAATCTCGGAGGCGATCGGTTTGGTCGGTCACTTCAAAAGGGCCGGACCTTTCGAGAAATTTCGGGTCTTTCTCGATAACGGTCAACGCCCCGGGATAGTTTTCCCATTCCCTGACCAATGGCGCAAAAAAACCAACCATCCCGACGTGCCGGGCGCCAGCCAGATCAAGCCGGCCAACGGGATCGGTAGCCCGGTCAAGTTTGAACCCGGCCGTCTTGAGGAGATGCTGACTGACCGCGTTAAGCGCACCGAGCCCCACGGCTGTTAATAATGGGTCTTCGTCCAGGCAGTGTTTCACCAGGTCCAGAGTCGGCGTCTCGATAAACTGTCTCGGGTCACACGCATCCAGACGTGACAAGGTATCATCCAGCCCGGCAAAGAAGAACCCGCAGCTGCCGTCGTCGAGAGCGATGACACCAAATTTTTTCGGCCGTTCCGGCGAGGTCGCCGCGCGCGGCTTGTACAGACCGCGCACGGCGGGCAGCTCCTTTTCTTCGCCCAGGGTGAGCACGAGATCAACCAGGTCGGACAGTACGGTCATGGGTGCGCAGGACAGTGAGGTCGGTATGTCGCAGGAGCGTCGAGTCTATAGCAAGTTCCGCTCGCCGGATCTTGCCGACATCGCGAATATGCGCCCCGGCGTGTCAAAGGATCGCATCATCGAAGCCTGGGTCGCAACGCGCCTCTCTATCCACCAGGCCTTTTTCCGACCGAGCAACCAACTGCTCTATTTCTGTGATACCGCCGAGGGCGGCACCAGCGATATCGTCGCCAAAACCCTGCTGTCCCTCAAGTCGCCAAGGCGGCTGGAACCGGTGCGCATCGATGCGCTGGGCGCGCTTTTTGTCGGCATCAAGGTGCGGGTGGAGCCAGACGAATTCCCCGTGGTGAATGCCGCGCTGAGGCTCAGCGGGATCAGCGTGGACCGCCTTGAAGATCTCTAGGGATCGCCCGGGACGCTGCCTGGATAATCACACTGACGCCAGGCCTCAAACAGCGCGACTGCGACTGCGTTGGCGAGATTAAGACTGCGGCTCGTCGCGCACATCGGCAAAGTTAAGCGCTGAGCCTCTGGTACGCGGAGCCTGACATCGTCGGGAAGACCGCGGGTCTCAGGACCGAATACCAACGCGTCACCGCTTTGGAACGCACAGTCGCTGTGTCGCCGGCCATGCTTGGTCGAGAACATGAAAGTGCGCTCAGGAGAGACGGTCTCAAGGAACGCATCCATGCTGGCATGGCGGGATATCGTGACGGCGTCGGAATAGTCCAGGCCCGCACGCCGGAGAGTGCGATCGTTAATCGAAAAACCAATCGGCTCAATCAGATGAAGCCGAGAGCCGGTGTTGGCACACAGGCGGATGATATTGCCGGTATTGGGCGGAATCTCGGGTTGGTACAGCACCACATGGAACATCGCGGGTCGCGCTCAGGCGGGCTTAAATATCACCAGCAATACTGCGCCGACCAGCACGAGCACGGGAAACTCGTTGAACCAGCGATAAAACACATGCCCGTGCCGATTTTTGTCCTGCGCAAACTGCTTGACCATGTGCCCGCACCAGAGGTGATAGCCAACGAGGACCGCAACCAGTGCGATTTTTCCGGCCAGCCACAGGCTCTGACTGCCGATGCCGTAACCTAGCCACAGCCACAGGCCGGACGCGATGGTCAGCACGCCTCCTGGGGTGGTAATGCCAAAGTAGAGTTTGCGCTCCATCACTTTGAACTGGTCTTGAGTTGCACGATCTGCACTCATGGCGTGATAGACAAACAGCCGGGGAAGATAGAAGAGCCCTGCAAACCAGGTCACCATGAAGATAATGTGTAGCGCCTTGATCCAGAGCATGTCGATATTTAAGGAGTCAAAAATGTCCTGGCCGTGAGTTTGAGACAGGCCGAGACGAACTATCGAAGCATCATATTATGCACGTCAGCAGGCTTTGGTTGGTCCAGAAAGCGCTCCAGGAGATCATCCAGAAAGCGCCAGCCGAGCGGCGTGGTTTGTACGCGGGTTTCATCCAGGCGCAGCAGTCCGTCGTTGGCTGCATCCGCAAAAAGCGGCTCCTCTTTTTTCCAGTCAAGCCCGGTCCGCTGCGCAAAAAGATCTTTTTCGAAACCGGCCTCGAGGCGCAGCGCGTTAAGCAGGAATTCGAATCGTAATGCGGCGGCGGTCAGAGGCGGTCCGGTGTCGGGCACGGTGCCCGCGGTAACGGTCTTCAAGTATTCACGGGGGTGCCGCGGGCGGCTCCATCGGTAGACCGCATTTTTAACAGAGAGTTTGCTGTGCGCCCCTGCCCCAATGCCGATGTAGTCGCCGAACTCCCAGTAGTTGAGGTTGTGGCGGCAGCGGTACCCCGGTCGGGCAAAGGCAGAGACCTCGTAGTGTTCAAAGCCGGCCTCACAGGCGAGATCCTGGACGGCGCAACGTATGTCCCAGAGCACCTCCTCGTCAGGCAGGACAGGCGGGTTTGCCGCAAAGGCGGTGTTGGGTTCGATCGTCAACTGGTAAAGCGAAAGGTGAGTGGGGGAAAAATCCAGAGCGGCACGAAGATCGGCAACCGCATCCGCCGTCACCTGTCCGGGCAGGCCATGCATCAGGTCGATGTTGAAGTTGTCGAACCCGGCTTCCCTGATGGCCCGACAGGCCTTTTTGGCCTCTTCCCCATTATGTATACGCCCCAACACACCGAGACTTTCGTCATTGAAACTTTGTACGCCAAGCGAAAGACGGTTGACCCCGCAATCGCGATAGCGGCGGAATCGATCAGCTTCGGCTGATCCGGGGTTGGCTTCCAGCGTGATCTCCGTTGCCGAATCGAGCCAGCCACGCTGGTCGAGACGCTCCAGCAATCGAGCGATCTGATCCCCTTCAAAAAGGCTCGGTGTTCCCCCACCAAAAAAAACGGCTTGCAGGCGGCGTTTTGGGTAGGTTTTCTCAACCGCGTCGAGATCCGCGATCAGGCCATTGATGTAGTCCGATGCGGGCAGATCGGCTTTCAGGGGATGAGAGTTGAAATCACAGTAAGGGCACTTTCGTTCGCACCAGGGCAGGTGAACGTACAGTGTCAGGGGTAGCGGAACGAGGGTATTCAATCAGGCAGGCAGCAGTTTCTGGGCGTTTGCTGACGGTAGGCCTGGATGAGGTCCGCAATTTCATCAGCGAGACGCTGGCGTGATTGAACCGATCCCCAGGCATTATGAGGACTGACCAGGAGGTTGGGGATATCCGCAGTTAGCAGGGGATGATCTGCGCCTGGAGGCTCCTGAGTCAGTACATCTATCCCTGCCCCGCCGATCTCTCCCTGGCGCAAGGCATTTGCGAGGTCGTTTTCATTGACGATGCCGCCGCGGGCAGTGTTGATCAGGATGGCAGTGGATTTCATTTTATCCAGCTGGGCGCGACCGATCAGATTGTGCGTTGCGTCAGAAAGCGGGCAATGCAATGAGATCACGTCACAGGTCGCGAGCAGGGTATCCAGAGCGATCCGGCCATCAGGTATCGCTCCACCGCCTGGCCTGGCACAGATGGCCACCTGCATGCCGAAACCAAGGGCGATCTGTTCAACGCGCCGGCCGAGATTGCCATAACCGATAATGCCCAGCGTCATGCCGTCGAGTTCGCGGATGGGATAGTCGAGCAGGCAGAACACCTTGCTCTCCTGCCAACGGCCTGCCTTGACCGCCTGGGTGTAGTCGCCAAGGTGTGAGACCAATGCGAGCAACAGCGAAAAAACGTGCTGGCTTACGGCGGCGGAGGCATAGTCGCGGACGTTGCAGACGGTGATCCCGCGCTGTTTCGCCGCCAAGAGATCGATGTTATTGGTGCCGGTCGCGGCCACGACGATCAGTTTTAGAGAAGTGCTCTGCATCGCCGTCGCATCGACGACGACTTTGTTGGTGACCACCACCTCACAGCCCGCGATCCGCTCTGCCACCTCGTGAGATTGTGTTGATCGATGATGCGTCCAGTGGTCGAGGGCGTTCTCGAGTCCAGTGGTATCAAGGTCCCCGCGATCGAAACTGTCGGCATCCAGTATGGTTCCGCGCATCGGTTCAACCGCGCCCGTCGGCATAGCGCATCTGCTGGAGTTGCCGGCGCTCTTTTTTGTCCGGCCTGCCCCTGGACTGTCTGACGGGCTGGGGCTGCAGGCGCAGTTGCTGACGCAGGGCTTCGCGCCGTTCAATACTGTCCGGATCTTCAACGTAGGTCTGAGCCGCAATCGCTGCTGAGACGCGCTTGTCGATCAGCTGTTGGACGGTGATGTGATAGACGGCCGTCTTGCGGCGGATCCGTAGCCGGTCGTTACAGCGGATAGATTTCGCCGAGCGGGTTCTGTGATCGTTGAGCAGAACATGGCCCGCCCGGACCGCCTCGACCGCTTCCGCGCGGGTTTTGAAAAAACGCGCCGCCCAGAGCCAGCGATCAAGACGGACACCGTTGTCATGTTCTTGGTCAGTCATCGTCGTTTCTCATGATAGGCCCAGCCCCATCGACCCGCCAGGGCCGGATGATAAAATGCCGTTCCTTCCCCTATAGGTGTTGATTCGTGAAGTGTATCGCGCGCGTTTTTCTTATGACAGGGCTGCTGGCAGCCGGCCCGGCAGCAGCACTGGGGCCGGTGGACGGCGAAGCCGGTGTCTTTACCTGGGTGGTCGACGATTACCAGGATACCTCTGTCAATTCTCCTCTCACGGGCGGTTATGGCGAGTTGTGGCTGGGCGAGCGGTGGGGTCTTCGTGCGTCTCTTTATCGGATCAGTGAGGACAGCGTTGGCATGGCGCCTGACGAGCAGACGCTGGTCGATTTCAAGTACCGCTTGTTGAGCGCCACCGACAACACCTTTCTGGCCCTGGGACTGGGTTGGGAGCAGAACCGCTTCGGGGCGGACGGGGACGCGTCAGGCGCGCGGGTTATGGCCGAGGCAAGAGTCGGGATCCTTGGGTTTCTCAGGTTTTATGCCGATGCTGGCTGGGCGCCTTCGCTTGGGAGTGTCGGGTTGCGCCAGGATCTTTCCTCGATCTCGGTAGAGACGGGATTGGTCCTTGATCCCCTGCCTTTTGTCGACCTTCGCCTGGCTTGGCGATACCAGATTACAGACTACACCGGGGCAATTACAGGATCCGACGCCAGCGAGGGCAGTTATGGTGTTCTGCTCGGTGGCGGAATTCATTGGTGATCCCAGTCAGCGAGGTCCTGAATCGCTTTCAGGAGTACCAGCCCGATCTGGAACCACCCTCCAGCTCCCTCCAGGCCGAGGTGGCGTTGGTTCTGAATCGTGATACGGGTGAGCACGATCCCAGTATCCTTTTCATCCAGAGAGCGGCGTCGCCCGATGACCCCTGGTCAGGGCAGATGGCTTTTCCAGGAGGCCGCCGCGAGCCGAGCGATCTTGAAGCCGGCGACGCTGCCTGTCGCGAGACCTGGGAAGAAATCGGGCTTAAGCTGCGCCCCACCGATTCGGTGGGCCGGCTCGGCGACCTGCGCGGCCGCCATGGCGGCAGATCCGCTGACCTCGTGATTTCCTGTTTCGTTTACCTGGTGGATACCACGCCCACACTCAGGCCCAACCACGAAGTCTCCGAGGTAGTCCAGATACCGCTGTCCCGACTTCTCGATCCCAATCTTCGAACCTCAGTGCAGTATGAGGCCGCAGGCGGGACACGGTTTCCCGGTATATTTCTGAGCAAAGGAGACGAGCGGGTGATTTGGGGGTTGACCTATCGGTTCCTGATCCGGTTCTTCTCGCTGTTCGGGCATCCGCTGCCGCCGGGCTGATCCGGCGCCCGCTGCAAAAAGCCGCCGCATCACGACACATCACAACAGAGGAAGATTGATGGCCAGAACAAACAATCGACGTCCGGACGAGTTGCGGTCCGTGCATTTCACCCGTGCCTACAGCCGTCACGCCGAAGGTTCGGTACTGGTGGAGTTTGGAGATACCCGGGTGCTATGTACGGCGAGCGTTGAAGAGCGCGTACCCAGATTTCTCAAAGGCAGCCAGCAAGGCTGGATCACCGCGGAATACGGCATGTTGCCCCGGGCGACCGGAGAGCGGATGGCGCGCGAGGCGGCCCGGGGCAAGCAGGGCGGCCGAACCCTTGAAATCCAGAGANTGATNGGCCGTTCANTGCGGGNCGCNCTCGATCTGAAAGCGCTCGGAGAAAGAACNGTCACNCTGGATTGTGATGTGATTCAGGCGGATGGCGGTACGCGNACGGCNTCGATTACNGGCGCCTGGGTGGCACTCGCCGACGCGCTGGANCATCTTCACNAGCAGGGNCTGNTTGATGNCCCNGTCCCGCTGCATCAGATNGCTTCGGTCTCTGTNGGNCTGCAACAGGGTGAGGTNCTGCTGGATCTGGATTATTCTGAAGACAGCACCGCTGATACGGACATGAATTTCGTCATGAACGATGAGAAACGATTCATCGAAATCCAGGGGACCGCCGAACACAGCCCATTCAGCGAAGCCGAGATGCAGAAGATGACTGCCATCGCTGTGAGGGGTATCGAGGAACTGATGCGTTTGCAGCGCCTCGCTCGAGAGACAGACTAGTGAACCGCGAGTTGGTCCTTGCTTCGGATAACTCGGGAAAACTCCGGGAGTTGAGCGCCCTGCTGTCGGACGGCGGCTTCTCGGTGGTGGGTCAGGGT
Source organism: Acidiferrobacter sp. (assembly GCA_002694065.1). Lineage (GTDB taxonomy): Bacteria > Pseudomonadota > Gammaproteobacteria > Arenicellales > UBA868 > UBA868. The sequence goes on along the minus strand of NZKZ01000133.1, from coordinate 7,195 downwards.
GCGCTGGGTGTCATCCCTGCCGAAGAGACCGGCAAGACTTTTGTTGAGAATGCGATCCTGAAGGCCCGCAATGCGGCCGAGCAAACCGCCCGCCCTGCCATCGCGGACGATTCGGGCATCGAAGTCGACGCACTGGACGGTGCACCGGGTGTCTATTCGGCACGTTTTGCTGGAAAGGGCGCGAGCGATGCCGACAATGTTGCCAAGCTGCTCTCCCAGCTGGCAGATGTGCCTTTTGAGCAACGACGGGCCAGGTTTCGTTGCCTGATGGTCTATCTGCGCTGGGCAGATGATCCGGCACCCCTGATCTGTGAGGGGACCTGGTCAGGCTATATCGCTGTCTCGCCAAGCGGTGAGAACGGTTTTGGCTATGATCCGGTATTCTGGGTCCCGGAAGAAAAATGTACGGCAGCCGAACTTGGCCCAAGCGTGAAGAACACCCTGAGCCATCGGGCTCACGCGCTCCAACTCCTGGTCAACCAGATGAAGCGGATCGTGGGAGACTCGTAATTTTATGACCGGTTCGAGTCTGCCGGGCCGAGTTCTAGAGCGACCTCTCTTTCAGAAATCTCCAGGTTCTTCAGCCCCGGTACGGATGGGGCGTTTTTCCCAATCAGTATTAATGCGCATAGTACAAATAAAGCCTTTCTCCAGGTTGGATTCGTAGCTAGCGCTGCGTAGCCGAGCACAAAAAAGCCAAACCCAATAAGCAAAAACGCTCCCAACAAGAGTTTTTCATCGGTGTACTCGAGTTGTACCTCGCTGGATCCGGCCGGTACCGGGACCACCATAAAAGCGTAGTTACCGGCACTGATCCCGGTCCGTATTCCATCTATGCGCGCGCGCCAGTTTTCATGATGGTTAGTCGCTATGAAGATGAGTGTTGGCTTATCGGCTCTAGCGTGAAATTCGATTTTGCCCTGGTAAACTTTCAGGTCTGAGATGGAACAGTTTTCAGTGAGTTGACTCTCATCAACCAGTGGTGTGGTGACGAAGATTGGCCGATCATAGGCAGTAACGGCCTCCGCTAACCTTCTCGGAATCTCGTCTGTGTTTGACACCACCAGTTGGTCAGTCCCGCAATAAACACGGTCCAACGGGTCTGTAATCTCGTAGAGCGTATTTGCTTCGTTGGTGAAACGTTCTTGAACCCGGTCGCTGGCTAAAGGAATATCGGTAACAACAAACCGGGTATTCAGTAGGCGAAGAATTTCGGGACGATGATGCATGAGGAAAACAATACCGTTGGCGGTAATCGAAACATCTTCGTAGGCTTCCCGCAGGAATTTGACGTATTGGTTCCGTACGGTTGTCGCGTACCCGCCTATCGTCGCTAATTTGTAGTAGCTGAAGATGTTGTGATGGTACGAGACGTTGCTCATGATTACCGCGGTACGAAAATCTCCTGGTGTCTTCTGAATCGCGCTGATGACCGAATTTTCTGGAAAATGGTCTTTCGCATCGAGCCTTGTATTGAATGCATATGTGGCGGGAAGCAACTCATACAGCGTGAATCCTATGGCGATAAGCCCAACCAGGTTTCCCATGTTTCTTCGTGCGAGCAAGTGACTGACGATGACAAAAGATGTCAGCACCGCCATCGGCGGGATAAAGGACCACAGATTGACAATCGGATCGTAGTGAAGTTTGGCAACGCCAATCCATACTAGAAGGAGAACTCCCGGCACAACTGCCCAGATCAGCTCATGGGTTTTTCTGTCTTCAAGAAAATATCTGAGGCCGATGCCGCTCAGCACAATGCAAGCAAAGATGATGAGAGTGATGAAGCGGTCGAACTGACCAGCACCCCCCGCCGGGATCAGGTTGACGAGACCCACAATCAGCGGATTGCTATTGAACAGTGCAAAGACAAAGAACAGCGTTATGCCCAGAGCCCACACCAGGCGACTATGGCGGCGCAGGCCTCCACATATCCCGTAAAGCGTGAGGTAAAAAACGATCAGACCAAAAAAGGCCATGAATTCAACAGCGTTGGTGTTATAGATTTCCCTGACGCCGGGTGCCCAGAGCCCCAGTCCCAGATAATGCGGAAACATGAATCTCACTATGTCCAGCGAATGGGGCAGTCCGTCTGCCGGGAGGCTCAGAAGCGAATCGAGCAGAGGCACACTTCCCAGGCTAAGGTAACGGAATGGTTGCGCGCTACGTAAACCGTCACCGATTTCCGCCAACTGAGACATCACGTCCGGAAAGATTAGTAGGGCGGTGCCGAGATAAAGCCCGTGAACAATTATCCAAAGTTGCCACTTTGCGCGCACCGTTTCCTTTGCGAGCCACAGGTAAACGGTATTGAACAAGCCCAGAAAGATAAAACTATACAAAGCAATCTGGGTGTAACCGCTACTGTAGAAAAGCACGACGCTGAGTATTAGACCGAGTGAGGATGGCCAATCGGGGCCATCGCGAATTAGTTTGAAGTTGAGGAGGAAGATCAACGGAATCCATATCTGGGCTGCAAGGTGCTGGGGGAAAAGCAACCAAGCCAGTTGATGGGTGTTGTAGGTCCAGGCGATACCTGCGAGGACGGCGATAATGGGATGGCAGCCGAGCCAGATCATGAGCGTGTACATGAAGATGCCCGCTAGGATCAATCTAAACCATGTGCTCCAATCCAGGGCGTTCGGTATGTCCATGAACAGTTGAAAAAAACTGGTGGCAAAAGCCCCCGTTCCCTGGCCGTTTGATGGCTGACCGGTAAGAATGTGCGGCAGGTAATCAGTGTTTTTGCCCTCCCGCAAGTTGTCCCAAAAAATCCTCCTGTAAGGAAAGTGTGCAGTCGGCGAGTCGGCGAGTACTCCATTATTGACTAGGTGCGGACCCCGTTCTGCCTGCCAGGCGGGCTTGTTCAGAATGAAATCAAACGCGCTGAGGTGCTTATCCTGAAACAGGACATCATGGAGATAGCCAGTCGCAACTATGACGAAGAACCCAGCGCACAAAGCATGTAGCCACTTGGAGCAGGAGCCGGACCGTGCTTTATTTGTCATTCAATTTGAGTCTCGTGGAATCTACGTCCGCTCTTGCCTATGTCGATCCACTCAAGAAGAGCGAAGGCGATTCTGAATGGGTCACGATCTCAGCAAGATACAGCTTGGTTGGAAAGCGTAGAAGCAGGGACAGAATGATCCCAGTATACCGGACTGGCCCAAGATCACCCCTTAGTAAACCTGCGTCATGACCGGTTATTCAGTTCGAGATGAACGTTCCCGAGGGTTGAGATGAGCTCGATGCCTCCAACAGTCAAAATTCTCCCAGCTGTATTGAGCTCCTCAAGGGGTATAGGTAACCGGAGCCTGCTGAAGTCCTTAGCCTCAATCCGAAGAGGAATTGATCAACCCTCCTCTCGCAAAATGCAATGCCCGCAACAGGACTGGTAACATCCCTGGCAAAGATACTGAAATTTACCGCTATGAAGACTTTAGTTCTGATACGCCATGGCCAGAGCGCATGGAACCTCGAAAACCGGTTTACGGGATGGGTGGATGTGGACCTGTCAGACAGGGGTGTGCGCGAAGCCCGCGATGCTGGCAGGACCCTGCTGGAGAAAGGCTACCGATTCGACGTCGCCATGACTTCACTGTTAAAGCGCTCGATTCGTACTCTGTGGCTGATCCTCGACGAGATGGACCAGATGTATCTGCCGGTGCAAACGGATTGGCGGCTGAATGAACGGCACTACGGGGCACTGCAGGGCCTCGATAAAAAGGAAACCGCACTCAAGCACGGTGATGATCAGGTGCTGAAGTGGCGCCGGGGATATGCCATTCGCCCCCCGGCGCTTGATGCGGCAGATCCACAGCATCCTTCTCAGGATCCGAGATATGCCGGTATCGCCGGGCTCCCCGATACCGAGTCATTGGCCGACACGTTGGAAAGGGTGACGCAATGGTGGAGTGAGAGGCTGGTCCCGGAACTCAACAACGACAAAAGGGTGCTGGTCGCTGCGCACGGTAACAGTCTGCGCGCAATGGTGAAGTTTCTTCTTGGCATGAGTGAGGACGAGATCATGCAATACAACATTCCGACCGGTATCCCACTGGTTTTCCGGCTGAGTGACGAGCTGCAGGTGGTTGATCATGAATATCTCGCCGACGAGGCGGCACTGAATGCCGCGGTGAACGAGGTTAAGCACCAGGCCTCCTCGGAAACTGCGCCCTAAACGTTGTGCCAACTAGTCTCTTCGCAGATGTTCCGACAGGGCAATGGGACTGGGATAACGCAGCACCACAAAAGTGGATGAGACAACGAACGTAATCAGGGTTGCCACCTGTACAAGGTGGGCAGCTTGCTGACTGATAGTTTGCGCCTGCACCGCAACGGCAACCAACAGCAGAGAAAACTCACTCATCTGGCCGAGTCTGACGCCCGCCTCGCCAGCCAGAAGTGTGCTTTCACCGTATCTTCTGAGGAGGGCGCGGTAAGTGACCGGCTTGATCAGCAGGACACCCGCGGCCAAAGCCACGGCGGCAGGCCAAACAGAAGCAGCACCCGCGAGGTCAAATCCTGCGCCGAGGGCAAAAAAGAACATCACGAGGAAGAAGTCGCGCAGTGGGCGCAGGCTTTCGGCGATAAACGGCGCAATGGGACTGTTGGCCAGTGTGATACCGCCGATGAAGGCGCCGACCTCATAGGAAAGGCCAAAGCTTTGCGCACATTGTGCAAAACCCAAACACCACCCGAGCGACAGCAGGAACACATACTCACCCACTTTGTCGAAACGATGAAAGAGCGGTCGCAGCAGCCATCTTTCAGCGACCAAGCCGCCAGCAAAAAGAAGCGGCAGCCCCGCGAATTCAAGACCCGCCTGTAGCCACGGCATCGACCCCGCTGCCAGGGTGTCGATCAACAGCAGAGCACCGATCGCGAGCAGATCCTGCAATAACAGGATGCTGATGATGACCTCTCCGGTATGGCGATGGTGCAGCACCGTAGTCGGCAGCAGCTTGAGTCCGATGATCGTGCTGGAAAGGGTGCTGGCCATCCCGACGACGAGGCAGTCGACACGGGACAGCCCAGCCGCCAACCCCACCCCATATCCCAGCAGGGCGAAGATGATGGAGCTGATCAGGGTGACACCGACGGCTTCTTGTATCTGTCCGAGCAGCTTGCGCGGCGACAGGTCGAGTCCGAGCAGAAACAGCAGGAAGATGATCCCGATATGGGCGAGTTCGGCGATGAGATGGGGATCGGCTATCAGACCCGTGACAGATGGCCCCGCGATCACGCCCACCGCGATGTAGGCGATCAGCAGAGACTGACGCGCAAAAAGCGCCACCGTGGCGAGGAGCGCTGCCCCGGTGAAAATCAGGAATACGGAAAATAAAACGGACTCACCCATTGCAACAGAGCTTATGTGCGTTTGGGCACATGGTTGGGATCAGGTGGGAAAGTAGTCAGGCTCCTGCCCTGCTTTCCACTTGATGTTGCAGCCGATACTTGGAATCTGCTCGCCTGAAACGGCATCGCCGTGAAGGACCGCATCGGCCGCGTTTCTCAAATCGATGCCGCTGACCGGTTCGCTGTTTTTTGGCCGGGAAGCATCAAACTGTCCCCGATACGCGAGTTGGCGGTTTGCATCGAAAAGGAAAAAATCGGGCGTACAGGCGGCACGGTAGGCTTTGGCCACGGACTGATCCTCGTCGTAAAGATAGGGAAACGCGAAGCCGTAGCGCTCGGCTTCTTTGGACATCATTTCCGGTGCATCATCAGGGTGGGTGCTTGCATCGTTGGCGCTGATCGCAACGGTTGCCAGCCCCAGCGGCGCGTACTCTTTGGCAAAGGCGTTAAACGCATCCCGGATATGAATCACGTAGGGACAGTGGTTACAGATAAAAGCGACCAATAAGGCTTTGTGATTGACGTAGTCCGCCAGCGACACCGTCGGTCCGCCTGATGCGGCATGGGTATTGGGCAGGGTGAATGCAGGTGCTTCGGATCCGAGCGCCTGCATCGTGGAGGCTGTACTGGCCATAAAGCGATACCGAAGAGATGAACCTGAAAAAAATTGTAGCATGCGCCAAGCGGTATCCAGGATAGCCAGTCTTCCGTGAGGCACAATAACCGCTAGAATAATCTTCACTTTTCCACAAGCACCCCGTTTTGACGATGGACAGCAAGACTCTTACCCACCTCAATGAGCAGGGCGAGGCCCGGATGGTGGATGTGGGCGACAAGGAAGTCACGGCCCGACGCGCAGTGGCACAAGGCCGCATCGTCATGCAGTCGTCGACCCTGGACCTCATTGCGACCGGGGGCCACGCCAAGGGCGATGTGCTGGCGGTCGCGCGCATCGCGGCGATCATGGCAACCAAGCGCACGGCAGAGATGATTCCCCTGTGTCATCCGCTTTCCCTGACGCGTGTCGAAGTAGATTTCAGAATTGATCGTGATCAACGGTGTGTCTGTTGTACTGCTACCGCCGAAACCCGGGAGCGGACCGGCGTTGAGATGGAAGCGCTCAACGGCGTTAACGCGGGTCTTTTGACCATCTACGACATGTGCAAGGCGGTCGATCGCGGCATGACCATTACGGATATTCAGTTGCTGGAAAAATCCGGCGGCCGATCAGGCGACTGGCGACGCGAGACATGAGTACTCCGGAACCCGTAGTCCGCCAACCGAGTTGTGATGATGAGTATGACCCGGCTTGGCTGCCGGTCGATACCGCGCTGGATCGCATTGCGCAAGCGGTCACGCCCATCGCCGATGTCGAGGTGGTCGCATTGCGCGAGGCCCTCGATCGAGTGCTGGGCGCTGATGTGCATTCTCCCGTTGCTGTGCCAAATCATACCAACTCAGCCATGGACGGTTACGCACTGCGTTTTGCGGATCTGAACGAATCATCGCTGAAGGTGGTGGGGACGGCCTGGGCCGGTAAGGCTTTTGCCGGCAGCGTGGGACCGGGTGAGTGCGCGCGCATCATGACGGGTGCGGTGATGCCGGAAGGGACTGACACGGTCGTGATGCAGGAACACGTCGAACAGCAGGATGACCATATCCGGGTGGCCGACGGACAACGGGAGGGCCAGCACGTCAGATACGCAGGAGAAGATCTCGCGGAGGGCGCGACAGCGCTGACCGCAGGCCGACGGCTGTTGCCGGGCGACATCGGCATGGTGGCCTCTTTGGGCATCGGTGAGTTGCCCGTGCTGCGCCGGCCGCGTGTCGCATTTTT
>NZKZ01000132.1 GCA_002694065.1 Acidiferrobacter sp. | reverse complement strand
CATATCCTTGAATTCTGGCGGGAGCAGGCGGTGTTTGAGAAAAGCCTGCAGCAAAGCTCAGATCGGCCGCTCTTTACCTTCAATGAGGGGCCGCCGACGGCCAACGGCAAACCCGGTATCCACCACGTTCTGGCGCGCAGTTTCAAGGATATCTATCCCCGTTATAAAACCATGCAGGGGTTCCATGTGCCGCGCAAAGCCGGATGGGATACCCACGGCCTACCGGTCGAACACGAGATTGAAAAAGAACTCGGGATCTTCGACAAAAAAGAAATTGAAAAGGCCGTCGGCGTAGCAGAGTTCACCCGCCGCTGCCGCGAATCGGTGATGCGCTATATCAGCGACTGGGAAGCGATGACCGAACGGATGGGGTTTTGGGTCGATCTCGATCAGGCCTACTACACCCTCGACAACCAGTACATTGAGTCCGTCTGGCACCTGCTTAAGGAAATCTGGGATCGGGGCCTCATTTACCAGGACTACAAAGTCGTTCCATACGACCCCCGGATCGGCGCCACCCTGTCCTCACACGAAGTGGCCCAGGGATATCGCGAGACCGTTGATCCGTCCGTAACGGTGCGGTTTCGCCTGACCGATGAAGACGCCTCGTTCCTCGTCTGGACCACCACCCCCTGGACGCTGCCCTCAAACCTCGCGCTCGCGGTCGGTGAAGACATCGAGTACGACTATGTGGAGCTTGCAGGCGAAACCCTGATCCTGGCAAAAGCCCTCGTCCCTTCAGTTCTGGGCGAGCAGGACTTCAAACTCGTCAAGACGGTCAAAGGTCGTGACCTCGTGGGCCGCCACTATCACCGGCTTTTTGATTACCTTGATGCGCCCGGCGATATCTGTCGGGTGCTGTCCGCCGACTTCGTGAGCACGGAGGACGGCACCGGCATCGTCCATGTCGCTCCCGCCTACGGCGTGGATGATCTGGCGCTGGGTCAGGCCCACGACCTGCCAGTCGTGCACGGCGTCGGCCTGGATGGTCACTTCATCGACGCCGTCACTCCAGTCGCCGGGATGTTTTTCAAAGATGCCGATCCTGTCATCATGGAACTGCTGCGGGAACGGGGCATCCTCTTCAAGGCAGAGGAATACACCCACAACTATCCCTTCGGCTGGCGCACGGGTGATCCGCTCATCTATTACGCAAAGAACGCGTGGTACATCAAAACCACCGCTATTCGTGAGCGCATGGTCGAACTGAACCAGACAATTAACTGGGTGCCACAATCCATCCGGGACGGACGCTTTGGCAACTGGCTGGAGAACAACATTGACTGGGCACTGTCGCGTGAGCGTTTCTGGGGAACGCCGCTGCCGCTTTGGACCGACGGCGACGGCGATTACCTTTGCATCGGTTCGCTGGAAGAACTCGAATCACTTTGCGGCACTTCGCTGAGCGAGACGGATCTTCATCGGCCCGCGATCGATGAAATCGAATTTACCCATCCGGAGAACGGCCGACACTATCGGCGCGTGCCGGAAGTCATCGACTGCTGGTTCGACTCAGGCGCCATGTCATATGCCCAGTGGCACTATCCCTTCGAAAACCAGGAGACCTTCGGCCAGCACTTCCCGGCCGACTATATCTGCGAGGCAATCGACCAGACCCGCGGCTGGTTCTACAGCCTGCACGCGATTGCCGCACTCGTCTCGGACAGCGTGGCTTACCGCAACTGTGTCTGCCTGAGCCATATTGTGGATAAGGACGGCAAGAAGATGTCCAAGTCGATTGGCAACATCGTCAACCCCTACGATGTCTTTGATCATATCGGTGCGGATCCGCTGCGCTGGTATTTTCTTGCCCGGCTGGCACCGGAGAGTCAGAAAAGAATCTCCGTTGATATCGTGCGTGAGGTGGCGAGCTCTTTCGTTAACACGCTGTGGAACACCTACGGGTTTTTCACCCTNTACGCCTCNCTTGATGAGATCGACCTCANTAANGACGTCGCGCTCGAGGATCGTCCNGAGATTGACCGCTGGGCATTGGCCTTNGCCCATCACACCGTCCACACCGTNACGGAGGCGATGGATGCCTACGATGCGCGCGGTGCCGGNCAGGCNATNGAGACCTTCGTCGACCAGCTCAGTAACTGGTANATCCGGCGCAATCGGCGCCGATTCTGGAAAAGCGAAGCGGGCGCCGACAAACAGTCTGCCTACCTGACGTTGTACCAGTGCCTGGACACATTGCAGCGACTGATCGCGCCGTTCATGCCTTTTCTCGCCGAGTCGATGTACCAGAATCTAGTGTGTTCGCGGGACCCAGACGCTCCCATCAGCGTGCACATGAGCGAGTGGCCCAAAGCGCCGGACGCATGGCAGGACACCGCGCTTCGGGAAGCGACCGAAGTGGTACAGGATATTGTTGCGCTCGGCAGAGCGGCGCGCGAGGCGAGCCAGGTTCGTGTCCGCCAGCCGCTGGCACGGCTTCTTGTCCGGGTGCCTACCGACAAAGCGCGCGAGGCGTTGCAGGAGCATGAGCAGCAGGTACTGGAGGAACTCAACGTCAAAACGCTCGAGTTCATCGCCGCCGACGCAGAACTGGTGAGCTACCGGATCAAACCCCACCTGCCGCGTCTGGGAAAACGCTACGGCAAACAGATTCCCGCCATTCGGCAGGCGCTCGCCGAGGCAGACGGCGCGGCCATTGCTGCCGCGTGCGCCAGCGGGGAAGGCATTACCCTGACGGTCGGCGAGGGGAGTATCACTTTTGAAGCCGAGGATCTGCTCGTTGAAACCGAGTCAGCTGAAGGCTACGCCTGTGCGGAGTCCGGAGGCCAGCTCGTGGCGCTGGACACCACCCTGGACGATGCCCTGCTCCGGGAGGGGATTGCCCGGGAGATTGTGCGGACCGTACAGGACGGAAGAAAGCAGGCCGGTCTTGAAGTCTCCGATCGAATTCGGCTGCATGTCGACGGCTCATCGCTCGTCAGCGAGGCGCTCAACGAACACCGCGAATGGATCATGAACGAAACCCTGACGGCGGAATGGTCGAGCACAGCCTTTGACACAGGGTTTTCCCTTGAGCGTGAGCTTGACGATCATCAGTGGCAGATCGCGCTGGAAAAGACCGCCCGTGACTGACATCAAATGCCTCGGCGCGGCATGAGAGTTATTGGGCGAAGGCCCCAAACTGCCCATCAGGATGCCCATCCGGGGCATGGTGCCTGCGCGGTTGATTCCTGAACGGTCTGCTAGAATCCGGCCGTTTCGTCACAACATCTATTGAAGTATCACGGAGGAGGAGTAATGGCTAGCAGTTTTCTTTTTACCTCAGAGTCGGTCTCCGAGGGTCACCCGGACAAAATGGCAGACCAGATCTCGGATGCAGTGCTGGACGCCATGCTCGCCCAGGATCCGGCATCACGAGTTGCCTGCGAAACGATGGTCAACACCGGACTCGCCGTCATCGCTGGAGAAGTCACGAGCAACTCTGAGGTTGATCTGGCACAGACCGTGCGGGACACCATCAAGGACATTGGATATAACTCCTCCGAGATGGGCTTTGACTATTCGAGCTGCGCGGTGATGGTCACGCTCGACAAACAGTCGGTCGACATTGCTCAGGGCGTGAACGAGGGCGAGGGCCTGGATAGAGATCAGGGAGCCGGTGACCAGGGCCTGATGTTCGGTTATGCCTGCAACGAAACCGATGTCCTGATGCCCTTCCCGATTACCTACTCCCACCGACTGGTCAAACGCCAGGCGGAGGTTCGCAAAAGCGGCGCGCTGAGCTGGCTGCGGCCTGATGCCAAGAGCCAGGTGTCGGTGCGTTACGAGGATGGGAAGCCCGTATCTGTTGATACCGTCGTTCTTTCCACGCAGCACAGCGAAGACGTCGATCACGCTACCCTGAGTGAGGCCGTCATCGAAGAAATCATCAAGCCGGTACTGCCGGCAGATATGCTGACCTCAGACACCCGATTCCTGGTGAACCCCACGGGGCGTTTTGTCATTGGCGGACCTCACGGGGACTGCGGACTGACCGGCCGAAAGATCATCGTGGACACCTACGGCGGCTCTGCCCACCATGGCGGCGGCGCCTTCTCCGGCAAGGATCCCAGCAAGGTCGACCGCTCCGCAGCTTATGCCATGCGCTACGTCGCCAAGAACGTTGTGGCGGCAGGTCTCGCCGAGCAATGTGAGGCCCAGGTGGCCTACGCGATCGGGGTTGCCGAGCCTGTCTCTTTGATGGTGAGCACCAACGGCACTGCGGTGATCGCCGAAGACAAGATCGAAGCACTGATCCGCGAGCATTTTGACCTGCGGCCCAAAGGCATCATCGAAGACCTGGATCTGCTGCGCCCGATTTACCGCCCCACCGCCGCCTACGGCCACTTCGGCCGCAGCGAAGACGGGCTGTTCCCCTGGGAGCAAACGGACAAGGCCGACGCCCTGCGTGCCGCTGCAGGCCTGTAAGACGGATATGCACGGTAAAATTACCGTGAATTCCTTAATCGGATAGGGATTTAGACTTAAAAAGAAAATACCTGAAATAAGACGTCGCCGAGGAGCGTTGCAACGGGCATTCCCCCCGCCAGGCTCGGATTCACGGCGTCTATCCTTGACCAACGGCGCTCAGTGAACATGGAGAACATCCCATGAGCGCTGTGATACAGCCCCAGTCCGATCAGGACTATGTGGTCGCCGATATCTCCCTGGCCGATTTCGGCCGAAAGGAAATCGCGATCGCCGAGACCGAAATGCCCGGTCTCATGGCCCTTCGAGAGAAGTACGCCCCCAGCCAACCGCTGAAAGGCGCGCGCGTCGCCGGCAGCCTGCACATGACCATCCAGACCGCGGTCCTGATTGAGACCTTGCGGGCGCTCGGAGCAGACGTGCGCTGGGCCTCGTGCAACATCTTCTCGACCCAGGACCACGCTGCTGCTGCCATTGCCGCAGGCGGAACCCCGGTCTTTGCCTACAAGGGCGAGAACCTGGTGGAGTACTGGGCTTACACCCATCGCATCTTTGAGTGGAGCGATGGCGGCACCCCCAACATGATTCTTGACGATGGCGGCGACGCCACGCTGCTGATCGGTTTGGGCGCCAAAGCCGAGAAAGACCTGTCGGTGCTGGATAACCCCGGCAGTGAGGAAGAAGTCGCGCTGTTTGATTCAATTCGCGAACGCCTCAAGACCCAGCCGAATTGGTACTCCACCATCCAGGCGAACATCATGGGTGTTACCGAGGAAACCACCACAGGGGTCAAGCGTCTTTACCAGATGCAAAAAGACGGCGAACTGCTTTTCCCGGCAATTAACGTAAACGATTCGGCGACCAAGTCGAAGTTCGACAACCTGTACGGCTGCCGGGAATCCCTGGTCGACAGTATCAAGCGCGCCACCGACGTCATGGTCGCGGGCAAACTCGCCGTCGTGCTGGGTTACGGTGACGTGGGCAAGGGTTCAGCACAGTCTCTTCGCGGCCTTGGCGCGACGGTGTGGATCACAGAAATCGATCCCATCTGTGCACTGCAGGCAGCGATGGAAGGTTACCGGGTCGTCACGATGGAAGAAGCGGCAAGTCAGGCCGATATCTTTGTCACCGCGACCGGCAACTTTGAGGTCATCACCCATGATCATATGAAGCAGATGAAGGATCAGGCCATCGTCTGCAACATCGGCCACTTTGACAACGAGATCGCCTGTGCCTCCCTTGAGCAGTATGAGTGGGAAAACATCAAGCCTCAGGTCGACCATGTGATCTTCCCCGACGGCAAGCGGATCATCCTGCTTGCCCAGGGTCGTCTGGTGAACCTTGGATGCGCGACCGGCCACCCGAGCTTCGTCATGTCCAACTCGTTCACCAACCAGACGTTGGCGCAAATCGAGTTGTTCCAAAAGCGTGATCAGTACGAGAACAAGGTGTACATCCTGCCCAAGCATCTCGACGAGATGGTGGCAAGACTGCACCTGGAAAAGATCGGCGCCAAGTTGACGCAGCTGACCGACCAGCAGGCGGCTTACATCGGCGTGTCTACGGATGGGCCCTACAAGGCCGACCACTATCGCTACTGATTGGTATCCCGCTTGACGTTCAGGCAAAAAAATGCCCCCGGTTTCCGGGGGCATTTTTCTTCTGACTTAAAAGAATCTAGGCGGTAATGTCGGGCACCAACCGACTTTCGAGATGACGGATACTGTCTTTAAGAAACAGCTTTCGTTTTTTCAGTCTTTGCAGCTGAAGATCATCAATCAGCGGATCTGCAGAAATGGTCTTGAGTTCGTCGTCTAAGGCGCGATGCTCTGATCTCAGTCTTTCGATTTTTGCGCCAAGGTCAAGTACAGCATGTTGTGCTTCAGTCATATAGGCCTGTCTCCCTCACGTACTGGCGGTTGGTGAGTTTTCACACACGCAGCGAGACCACACGGACCGGCAACCTGGACGCGGTCACCGCTTGCGACCTTACCGCGCTTGATTCCATCCTACTCCTTTCGCCCAGACATTTCATCACCTGATGGCCGTACATTTTCTCTATCAAAAAAAGCGGTCTGAGATAGAATTCTCTAGACAAATGAGTCGGTTACATCGCGATACTCGGGTGTCTTATCCGATCTAAACCCTAAATGGATCAACAAAAGAGCGCTTAATGGATCCGCTTGCCACCTGGGAAAAAATTCTACTGGGCGTTCTGGCCCTGCTCATCATTCTTTGGTTTTTTCCTGGGGTAAAGACTTTGATGAAGGAATCAGCCGACGCGCCACGTGATTGGCCGGCGGTCGTGTTGCCTTTGGTAGCTGTGGTGGCTTTCGTTGTCTTACTGATTAGTATCGTCTGATGGCAGCAAAACAAAAACGCGCGCAGCGTATTTACCTGAAGGATTACAAAGCGGCGGACTTTCGGATCCCCACCATTGCGCTTGAGTTTGACCTCGAGCGCGAGAAAACGCGGGTCCGCTCCCGCATGACAGTCGAACGATCCGGGGACCACGATCGGCCGCTCGTCCTGCACGGGGAAAAATTGGATCTCATCGGCATCAAGGTGAACGGCCAGACGCTGGAAAAGCGCCACTATCAATGCGATGACAGCACACTGACGCTCTCTCTAAGTAGCCCCGACACCACACTGGAGATTGAGACCGAGATCAACCCGGCGGCCAATTCCGAACTCAATGGCCTCTATGCCTCTGCCGATACGCTGTGCACCCAATGCGAGCCGGAGGGCTTTCGGCGTATTACCTACTTCCTCGATCGACCTGACAACCTGTCGGTCTACCGAGTAACGCTTCGCGCTCTTAAGGCACAGTATCCGGTGTTGCTCGCGAATGGCAACCAGGTCGAAGCCGGCGAGGACGGACCGTACCATTTCGCTGTCTGGGACGACCCTCATCCCAAGCCGAGCTATCTCTTTGCCGTCGTCGCGGGGCCGCTTGAGCACATTGAGAATCACTTCACCACGGCTTCCGGCCGGGACGTGACCTTAAGGATTTACGCCCGCGCACGGGATATCCCCCAGTGTGATTTTGCCTTGGGCGCGCTTCGCGACTCGATGATCTGGGACGAAAAAGTGTACGGCTGCGAATACGATCTGGATCAGTACAACATTGTTGCGGTGGAAGACTTCAACATGGGTGCCATGGAGAACAAGGGCCTCAATGTCTTCAACACCCGCTACGTTCTGGCGCAGCCCGCCACCGCAACCGACCAGGATTACCGCGCCGTTCGCGATGTCATCGGCCATGAGTACCTGCACAACTGGTCGGGCAACCGGGTAACCTTGCGCGACTGGTTTCAGCTCAGCCTCAAGGAAGGTTTTACCGTCTTTCGTGAGCAGCAGTTCAGCGCTGATCATGACTCTGCCGGCGTCAAGCGGATTGAGGATGCCAATCTGGTCCGCACCCAGCAGTTCCGCGAAGACGCGGGGCCAATGGCCCATCCCGTCCGCCCCGACTCTTTTGTTGAGATCAACAACTTCTACACCCTGACGGTTTACATCAAGGGGGCTGAAGTCGTCCGGATGCTGAGCCTGCTGGTGGGATCCGAGGGTTTTCTCAAAGGCTGCCGGCACTATTTTGCGCAACATGACGGCGAGGCAGTCACCACCGACCACTTCGTCAGGGCAATCGAGACGGCCTGTGACATAGACCTCACCCAGTTTCGCCGCTGGTATGAGCAAGCCGGTACGCCGCAGCTGCAGGTCTCCGGAAGTTTTGACGCGACAACAGGTGAGTATCGGCTTCGGATGGGCCAGGACAATCCCGATGCCTCGGGCGAGCGCCAACCCCCGTTGCAGATTCCGATCGTCGTTGCACTTTTCGATACCGAAGGCAACCCGGTTGAAACCGCACTGCAAGCCGAACTGCAAACTAAAAGTCCAAAACAGCACGAGCACACACTGGTGCTGACGGACGCGGTTCAGGAGTTCGTGTTTACGGGTCTCAGCAGCCAGCCGATCCCCTCGCTGTTGCGCGGCTTTTCGGCTCCGGTCATGGTACAAACAGAACTCACCGGCCGCGATCTCGCCGTGCTGGCAGGCCACGATAACGATCCCTTTTGCCGCTGGGACGCAGGCCAGACCCTTGCCCGCCAGGAAATCCTCCGCTGGCTCAATGACCCCTCTGTCGACACGCTCGACGCCAACTTTTCGGAGTCCTTTGGCAAAACGCTAACCGCTGACCTGTCGGACCTCGCCTTTCAGGCCCTGGCGCTTACCCTCCCGGAGGAGAACGACCTTGGGGAATTTGCCGAAGAGATTGATCCCGCGGGTATTCACCGGGCGAGATGGTCAGTGATGCAGGCGCTCGCCGGGCGTTACCGCGATCCCCTGCTTGAACGCTATCACGCCCTTCAAGCCAGCGGACCCTATCAGCGCAATGCGGCAGACGCTGCGCGCCGCGCCTTGCGCAACACCTGCCTTGGCTATCTCATGATCCTTGATTCAGAAGACGTTACCAATCTTGCGCTTGAGCAACTGACGACAGCCGACAACATGACCGACGCGCTTGCCGCCCTGGTGCCGCTCGCCAATCAGGCGCGGCCTGCCAGGGATGAAGCGCTCGCTTTCTTTGAGCAACGCTGGGGTGAGTACCCCCTGGTCATGGACAAATGGTTCAGGGCGCAGGCCGTGTCCCGCTGCGAGGACACCCTCAGCCGGGTCAAGACGCTCACCCAGCACGCCTGTTACCAGGAGGAGAATCCCAACAAAATCCGCGCCCTCATTGGCGCCTTTGCGCACGCCAACCCGCTGCACTTTCATGCGCCTGACGCCAGCGGATATCAGTTTGTGACCGAGCAGCTGCTCGCTACCGATCCCAAGAACCCCCAGGTCGCGGCGCGGCTCGCCTCTGCCTTTAATCTCTGGAAACGCTACGAACCGGGTCGGCGAGAGAAGATGCGCGATGCCCTTGTACAGATCAGCGATGCGCCCAATCTCTCACGCGATGTCGGTGAAATTGTAGAACGCGCCCTCGCCGATACTTGAACGCCGGCGCTAACTGCTGGTCCACGCCCAGTAGCCGAGCGATAGCGCCAGCAGCCCCATGATCAGGCCGATGCCGATATCAATTGCCCGCCAGGTCTGCGGCCGGGAAACAAAGCGCGACCAGCGGGCCGCCCCGTAGCCCAGCCCGTAAAACCACAACAGTGAGGCCAAGGCCGCGCCACTGGCAAACATGACGCGTTCGACGCCGTCAAAACGGGCTGCCACCCCGCCGAGCAGCAAGACGGTGTCCAGATACACATGGGGATTAAGGAAAGTCACCGCGAGCGTCGTGCTGATCGCGGCGCCTAAAGACTTGGCAGTGCCTGCCCCCACAGTCAGCGCCTGCGGATGCGTCGCCCGGGAAAAAGCCTGAAAGGAAAAAAACAGCAAGAAGGCCGTTCCGGCCCAGGCCACGGTTTTCAGGATCAGCGGATCGGCCCGAAAGGCTGTCCCCAGGCCGCCTGCCCCGAGCGCAATCAGCAGGGCATCAGCGAGAAAGCACACCGTACATACGGCGAAGACATGCTGGCGCACAAGACCCTGGCGCAGAACCAGAGCGTTCTGCGGGCCAATCGCAATAATGAGAGCACAGCCCAAGGCAAGCCCCTCCCATAACGCCAGCAGTTTCAAAGCGGTATCCCCACAAGGTATTCGACTGCGCAATGATATGATTGTTTTGTGTTCCGCTGAATCCTTTATCCCGTGGCTTCATCAAGAAAAAACGTCCTGCAGCCGTCCAGCCAGGAAGACGTAAACCGGTTTTTGCAGCAAGTCCGCAGCACTGCGTTACCGGCGAAACGTGACGGGCGTGCCCGTCTCATCTTCGGGATGGACGCGACCGCCAGCCGGGAACCCCTATGGGACCGGGCCTGTCATATCCAGGCGCAGATGTTTGAAGCCACCGCGTCCATGGGCGGGATCGAGATCCAACTTGCCTACTACCGCGGTTTCGGCGAATTCAAGGCAGCGCCCTGGGCAGCCGAGGCAGATGTTCTGCAAAAGCGCATGACGTCGATACGCTGTGCAGCAGGACAGACCCAGATCCGCAGGCTGCTGAAACATGCGCTTGAGCAGGCGCGCAGCAAGCAGGGTACCGTCAGTGCGCTGGTCTTTGTGGGCGACTGCATGGAAGAGGACCCTGATTCCCTGGCCCAGCTCGCCGGTGAACTCGGCATCCTGTCGGTGCCGGTCTTTCTCTTTCAGGATGGCGCTGATCCTATTGCGGCAAAAACCTTTTCCACGCTTGCGAGACTCACCCGGGGGGCGCATTGCCGATTCGACGGCAGCAGCGCAGCCCAGCTTCGGGATCTGCTGTGTGCGGTGGCGGTCTATGCCGCCGGCGGCCGCAAAGCGCTGGCCGACCACGGGAAACAGCGCGGCGGCGAAGTGCTTCGACTGATCGCGCAACTGGATAGCAGGGGCTAGCCTTGGCAAGGATATTCCTGGCGCTGGTCGCGCTGGTCGGGCTGATGTGGCTGGCGTCCTGGCTGGGCAAGGCTACTCCGGAGCAGCGCAGCCGGGCGCTCAAACTCATCGTGCTCTACGGGATCGCGGGCGCCCTGCTGTTGTTGGTAGTGACCGGACGGATCCCCTGGATGTTTGCCCTCATCGGTGCGGTCGTGCCCTGGCTGCAGCGCTTCATGATGGCGCGACAAGCCTGGAACATGTTCAAGTCGAGCCGCGGGCCGAGCGCCGGCAAGCAGTCCACAGTCCAAACCCTGATGCTCCGGATGACGCTTGACCATGACAGCGGCGACCTCGACGGCGAGGTCATCAGCGGCCCCTTCGCTGGTCGGGCGCTGCAGTCACTCTCCGAATCGGAACTGCTGGAAGTGCTGCGCGATAGCCGGAACCGTGATCCCCAGTCCGCGGCCCTGCTGGAAGCGTATCTGGATCGAACCCGCGGCGACAGCTGGCGCGACGCAGATACCGATGACGCGGGATCGCACAGCGCGCGGCCCAGCCCGCCGGACAGCATGTCCGTAAACCAGGCCGCCGAGATCCTGGGCGTGCCGGCCGAGGCCTCGGATGAGGAGATCACCGCAGCACACCGCCGGCTCATCCAGAAACTGCACACGGATCGTGGCGGTACCGACTATCTCGCCGCGCTGATCAACGAGGCAAGAGACACCCTCCTCTCGGGCCGGTGAGCGCTATCGCCCCGAAGAAAACCCAACGGGGATTCCCGCGCCGGATTTCCTGGATCTGGTGGCTGTTGCTGTCGCTGATGATGCTCGCAGCCGGTCTCGTCTTCTCGCCCCAGCAGATCGACACACGGCAATGGTCCCGCCAGGATATCTGGGGAATCGACCGGGCCCTGATCCGGCGGACTCTCGGGCTGCAGATTGACCAAAACCGCTATCCCGAAAAAATCTCCATCGAGCATGGGGGCAGCCACTACAACGCGACGGTGGAATACACGATTGATCCCAGCCTGCAGGCGGCCGTCGCGGGGGTCTTCGAGCAATATAACCCCGACTATGGCGTCTTCGCCGCGCTTGATGCCGACACGGGTGAAATCCTCGCTCTCGTCAATCATCAGCGACGGGGCATCACTGACCAGAACCTTGCGACGAGGGCAACCTATCCTGCCGCGTCGGTTTTCAAGATCGTCACGGCCGCGGCCGTGCTCGACCTCGACAAGGCCACACCCTCCACAGTCATCCCGTTTAACGGCAAGACGACCAGCCTTTACCGGAAAAATGTCCTGAATCACAAGGACACCGAGTGGACCCGGCGCTATCCCCTATCTACCGCGTTTGCCAAGTCGGTCAATACGGTTTTTGCCCGGTTGGGGATCTTCTCAGCGGGGGCCGAGGCGCTCTTGGATTATGCCGAGGCTTTTGG
>NZKZ01000020.1 GCA_002694065.1 Acidiferrobacter sp. | reverse complement strand
TGACGGGCGTGACCGTACAGGGATTTGAACGCGGTAACGGCAGCGGCGCCATTACGGCAGTGGTGACAGACCGGGGCGTGATTGAATGTGATTACGTCGTGTTAGGAGCAGGCCCCTGGGTTAAAAGTCTGTGGGAGATGCTTGAGTTGCCAGGCGCGGTCAGCATCAAGGGCTCAGACGGTGAGATGCATCACGATATTCCGATGTGGATTTTCTGGTCGCTGCAGGAAGGGACGTTGGGAGTAGATCCCAAAATGCAACGGACCAACGATGGCGAGATGCCTCCTGTGATTCATGTGGATTCTGACGCACCATTGATCTCGGATGTGGATGGTTCGGTGATTACAGAGGAGATGTGGGGCATCTACTACAAACCGGATTTTCACTTCAATGGAATTCAGGGCGGCGCCGCTCCCTTTAAAGTCCCGACCGAACCGGACAAGGTGGCGGTGGATCCTTACGGCCCTGATTCACCCGATTTTGTTGTGGGGGCGGAGTTTGCGCACATGTGGTGTTCAGCGCTCGCGCACTGCCAGAAGCGTTTCGAGGGACAGACGCCAAAATACAAGGATGAGCCGTCTGGCGGCATCGGCGCGTTCACTCCTGACAGCTTCCCAGTATTCGACGTGTTCTGTGAGAATTGCTATGTGATTGCAGATTCCAACCACGGGTACAAAATGTTGGGCGTAGGGAAGCTTGTCGCAGAGGAGATCGCCGGAACCACGAGCGCGTTGCTCGAACCTTTCAGGTTCTCAAGGTATGAGCAGGGCAAGTTGCACCCGGTCTCCAACAGTCCGTTTCCTTGGAGTTGATTTGGAGTTGATGTCAATCAGGAAGCCACACAAACAATAATCGGAAGACGGCACAAAACGGTAACGACCAAAACCAAACTGATCGAAAACCTAATTCGAAAACTTGAAATAAGGAGAGGAATAAAAATGACAGATCTTGAAGCCTATGTTGCGCAGCCGGGACGGGATGATCTCGTAAAGCAGGTCCGCGAGAAAATCAATGAGCTGGGTATCAGCTACATCTACTATCAATTCATTTCCGTGACTGGCCGGATCGTCGGAAAGGGAATCCCGGCAGATCACTGGGAGCGCACCGCCGAGCGCGGCTTCCAGCTCGTGTATGGCTCAACCGCCAACCTTTTCATTGACCGCCATGGTGATTACATCGGCTACGGTCCCGAGGCCATGGAGCTGGTGGGCATTCCTGATCCGGAGACGTTCTGTCAGTTGCCCTGGGACAAGCGAGTGGCTCGGGTTTTCTGCGTATGTTTCCGGAACCGAGAAGAACGTGAAAACCCCGGCATGGCCCTGACCTCCGATTGTCGAGGCAACCTCAAGCGCTTCCACTCCCAGTTCAAGGAAAAGTACGACATGGATTTCCGGGTCGGGACAGAGCCGGAAATGATGTGGCTGAAACGGGGAGAGGACGGCAAGCCAGACGGGGGCTTCTCCAACCCTTATTGCTATCACATCGACCAGTTCGAGTCGCTTCGCCCGGTATTCATGCAAGTCATCGAATACTGCCATGCGATGGGGCTGGATATGATCCAGGGCGACCACGAGGACGCCCCGGGCCAGCTTGAGCTCAACTGGACATTTGATGACGTGGTACGAAATGCGGACCGTTTATCCACCTACCGCCAGATCTGTGCCCAGGTCGCCAGAGAAAACAATCTCATCGCCTGTTTCATGACGAAACCGTTTATGGGGGTTTCCGCTTCGGGCTGCCATACCAATATCTCCCTGTGGCGCGGCGGGGAGGAAAGTATCAACCGGCTGCATAACGACACCCTGCCGGGAATGGATGACGTATTCACCTACCGCAGTGGGGGTGACAACCTCTTTATGCCGGATACCGATGACCCGCAGATGCCAGGCAAGGTCGGCCTGCAGTGTGTTGGCGGCATCGTGAATCATTTGGGCGCACTGACCGCAATCGGCTGTTCTACTGTGAACTCATACCGCCGTCTTTGGGATACGGGATTCTGGGCACCGGTTTTTGCGGACTGGGGTTATCAGAACCGTACGACAGGTCTGCGGGTATCGGCTCCCGGGCGTTTTGAATATCGTGCGGTCGACTCGATGGTGAATCCGTACCTGATGGGCAGTGCACTGCTCAAGACCTTCGAAGACGGCATCGACAACGATATTGACCCGGGCCAGCCGGAGAATCGGAACATCTACCAGGCAATGGAAGCCGGAAAGCAGGTCAAAAAGCTGCCGATGTCTCTGGGCGAAGCGCTTGACCGGTTGGCTGACGACGACGTTATCAAGTCGGCCATGCCAGACGAGATGTACAAGATCTTCCACTGGTACAAAAACGATGAGTGGGAGCGCTTCATGCATACCACCACCGAATGGGACATGGAAACCTATCTGGATTGCCTACCCTAAACGAACGATGCCCAACGCGGCGGCGCAGCCGCACCGCCGCGTTGGGGAGCCGAATTTTGTATCTCAACAATTACTTATACGGAGGTTAAGGTCCTATGTGCGGGATAGCCGGTTTGATTCACCGGGGAAAAAGTAGCAACGTCGGCCGGGAGTTGACGGACATGCTGCAGTCGCTGAAGCATCGAGGCCCGGATTCCACGGGTTTTGCGCTCTACGGCAACCCCAAGTCTGGAGAACATGTACTGCGGTTCAAGGTCGCAGAACAGGAAGATATGCGCCATGGTTTTCAGATTCACGATCAGGTACGCGAGCGCAGAGCAGAGGTTGATCGACGTCTCGATGAACTGGGCGCGCGCCGCGTCAGCGAAGAAGAAGCCACCGAGTATGCCTACCGTTATTGGATTTCCTATGACGGGGATATGAAAAAACTCGCGGACTACGTCGAAGACGTAGAGGGCGCCGAGATTCTTTCTATTGGCAATGCGCTTGAGTTGGTCAAGGATCTGGGAGACGCGACCGTGGTCTCGGGTCAGTATGGTCTCGGGGAGTTTGGCGGCACCCACGCCATCGGACATACCCGAATGGCGACCGAGTCCGACGTGGATATTCGTTCGGCACACCCGTATTGGGCTTACCCGTTCAACGACATCTCGGTTGTGCATAACGGCCAGTTGACCAACTACTGGGGTTTTCGGCGTGAAATGGAGCGCCGTGGCCACCGGTTCATGTCCAACTGCGACTCTGAATTGATCGCCGTCTATCTGGCAGACCGGATGGAGCGCGGCGAAGACCTTGAGGCAGCGATGCACCGATCTGTGGACGAACTGGATGGGGTGTTCACGTACGTTGTGGCGACTTCAGACAAACTCGGCATGGCCAAGGATGTAATGGCCGCCAAGCCGATGGTGCTTTATGAAAGTGATGACTTTGTCGCGTTGGCATCAGAAGAAGTAGCCATCCGCAGCGTCTTCCCGCACGAAATTGATACTTACGATCCTTACGAAGGAGAGGTGATGGTATGGCAGAGTTAGACCAGGCCCATGAGTCCTATGAACTGGGCATGCATACGGAGCAGTTGAGCGGCCGAACTCAACAAGTCTTTTTTTCAGCAGAAGAGTCGGACAATCTGGTTTACCCGTGGGCGCCAGAGGTGGATTTTGATAAAAGCGGCGAGATCGATGCGGAGTCGCTCAATCAGCAGGAAGTAAACGCCGAGATTCGACGATTGATGTCTGAGGGAGTCGGCACGATCACTGTCNGGAATCCCGGAGCCAAGCACTCTCTCGGCGTGGGTATTCTGAGNCGGNTGAACCTGCATTTTGANGGCAGTCTGGGTTATTTCGGCTGTGGCCTGCTTGATGGTCCCAACGTTACCGTNAGCGGCCGTGTGGGTTGGTCCTGCGGCGAAAACATGATGGCCGGGACCGTGCTGATCGAAAAGAACGGGGGTTCGACTTTCGGTGCCGCGATTCGTGGCGGTGATCTGGTCTGCAAGGGCGACGTTGGCAGCCGAACCGGCATCGACCAGAAGGGCGGCACCATCATCGTTGGCGGCCGGGCGGGTGCCTTTTCCGGATTCATGATGCAGCGCGGTCGCATGGTGATTCTTGGGGACGCCGGCAAGAACCTTGGTGACTCGATGTACGACGGCACGATCTATGTAGGAGGCAAGATCGCTGACCTCGGGGTTGACGCCGTGGAAGGAGAGATGACAGATCTCGACCGTGAGTGGCTCACTCGCAAGCTCGCTCAGTACGGATTGGAGGCGCCCAACGGAGCCGAAAACATGACCAAGATTGTGTCCGGCAAGCAGCTTTGGAACTACGACAATCTTGAGCCCACCGAAAAGAAACTGGTGCTTTAAACCGGTTCGATATTCGATAAAGGAAAATTATCATGGCAACCAAAAGAAATACCGACATTATCGGCAGCAGTTTCATGTTTCCGCCAGAGGTTATTGACGATATCCACGTCAAAGCGGAACTCGGCCGCTATCGGATGCGCGGATTCTCTCTCTTTAAAAAAATTCCAAGCTGGGATGACCTGACTTTTCTTCCCGGCACCCTGACACGGTTCGTCATCGAGGGGTATAGGGAAAAATGTTTGACCAAGACCGTCATTGGTCCCCGGGCAAAACGGCCCTTGGAACTGGATATTCCGATCTACATCACCGGGATGAGTTTTGGCGCTCTTTCGTATGAGGCCAAGACAGCTCTCGCCCGTGGTGCCACCATGGCGGGCACAGCGACCTGTTCGGGTGAGGGCGGCATGATTCCCGACGAGCGCCGTTACTCGGAAAAATGGTTTTATCAGTGTATCCAGTCCCGTTACGGCTTTAACCCGCACCACCTGCGTTTGGCAGATGGCTGTGAGTTCTTTATCGGCCAAGGCTGTAAGGTGGGGCTTGGCGGACACCTGATGGGGCAGAAAGTCACCGATCAGGTTGCCGAGATGCGTTCTTTGCCGGCCGGCATCGATCAGCGTTCGCCAGCACGCCATCCCGACTGGCTTGGTCCCGATGATCTTGCGCTCAAGATTCAGGAGATTCGTGAAGCTACCAATTGGGAGATTCCGATTCAGCTCAAGCTGGGTGCCGCCCGGGTCTATGACGACGTGCGGATGGCAGCCAAAACCGATCCGGATTCCATCTATATCGATGGTATGGAAGGCGGCACGGGCGCCGGACCCCACCTCGCCACCGAGGAAACGGGCGTCCCGGGTATCGCGGCCATTCGCCAGGCACGCCGTGCACTGGAAGACGTAGGCAAATCTGGAGACATCTCCTTGGTGTATGCCGGTGGAATCCGAAACGGCGGTGATGTCGCCAAAGCGCTGGCCCTGGGGGCTGACGCGGTAGCGATCGGCCATTCCGCGATGATGGCCCTTAATTGCAACAAGGATATTCCGGAAGCGGACTTTGAAAAAGAAATGGGTGTTGAAGCGGGTCAGTGCTATCACTGCCACACGGGACGTTGTCCTGTGGGAGTGGCCACGCAGGATCCCGAGTTGCGCAAGCGGCTTGATCCGGATGCCGCGGCGGAGCGGGTCTACAACTTCCTGCATACGCTTGCGATCGAATGTCAGATGTTGGCCCGAGCCTGCGGCAAGACCAATGTCCACTCGCTGGAGCCTGAGGATCTTGCAGCGTTGACGATGGAAGCATCGGCACTGGCGCAGGTACCCCTGGCCGGCTCACAGCACACCGTCGGTCGTCCCGATATGACGCGTTTTTGAGGATAAGCACATGGCATACGAAAAAGATATCGATCATTTCATCAAAGGCGACGGCCTGGACTCGGAGCGCGAGCAGACCATTGGTCAGCACATTGGATATCGCTATGACGTTAATCTGGTGCCCGACTATGAACGGCTGACCCCGTTTCTCAAGCGCTACATTGAGACAATGGGCTGGACTGATCTCAACTGGTTAGAGGATGTCCATATGGGTTACGAGGAGAGCCGGCCGGCGGTGTTCGACAGGAACATCAATGGGTGGGTCACGATCCCCGAAGAGATTGATTTGCCCGACAACCAGCAGGACCGGGATATGATTGCCCGGGAACTTCTTATCAAGTTCCAGATGTCACCGAAGCACCCGATGGTAGACCTCAGGAAAGCTTACGCAAAGTTCTGAGCTTTCGCCTGCCCAAAAGGGCGGGCCCTGCACGGGTTAGCAGGTAACAGACGCGGCGGTTCGGGGTCTGAGCCGCCGCTCTTAACCGTAGAGGCTGTATGTGCCGGGTTATCAACTCATAGGCAGGTTCTCAACGGCTGACCGGCTGCTTGGTCTAGACTGCTAAGATCGGGGCGTTCGAAGAAAAGCGCGCGCGGGACGGTAAAATAAAATTGACCGCCAGTTGCGCGTGCGACCGAACGTCATTGGACCGATAGCCCAAGTATGAGTGCAAATCTGAATCAGCAGGCGACAGCGGATTACCGTGACATTAACGGCAAGGCGGTTGCCTCTGCGATCCTTTCGCAGGTATCGATCGATGTCAGCGGTCTTCAGAGCTCGGGCTGGAAGCCCCGCCTGGTTTCCATCCGGATTGGGGAGCACCCATCGGCGGATCTTTATATCCGCAACCAGGAGCGGGCGGCACAGAAAGTAGGAATTGGTTTTGAGAGACGCAATTTCCCGTCAGAGATCTCAGAGTTGGAAGTCCGCGCAGCGATTATGAACCTCAATGTTGACCCTGGCGTAACCGGCATCATCCTGCAGCGACCCGTTCCTGAGCACCTGCCCATCCAACAGCTTCAGTCCACGATCGCCCCCTTAAAAGATGTCGAAGGGATGCATCCCGCGTCGATTGGCAATATTGTTTACCGGAATATCGAGCTGGGCCCCTGCACGGCAATGGCAGCGGTCGAATTGCTTAAGGAAACCGGCGTCTCATTGCAGGGCCTTGAGGTTACCGTGATCGGGCACTCAGAAATTGTTGGAAAACCCATTGCCTTCTTATTGATGGCCGAGGGCGCCACCGTTACCGTGTGTCATCATATGACCCGGGAGGTAGCCATTCACACCCGTCGGGCGGATGCCGTGTTTGTTGCGGTGGGTCAGCCGGGGCTTTTGAAGGGCGACATGCTCAAGCCTGGAGCTGTCGTGATAGATATCGGCATCAACCAGATCGAGTCGGAAAATGGCCAGAGTCGTGTTGTGGGGGATTGCGACTATGACACGTGTAGAGAGGTCGCCGGATGGATCACACCGGTGCCGGGGGGAGTAGGGCCTGTGACAGTTGCGGTGCTGATGCGAAATACCGTCGTAGCGGCACAACGGTTACAGGCCTCTTATTCAGATCAATTCAGTAATCATCATTAAATCAGATTAGCCAGAGGAGAATCATGCAAACAGTACCCAGTGATATCGAGATTGCACGCGAGGCGGCAACCCGACCGATCGGAGAGATCGGAGACAAGTTAGATATTCCTTCCGATTCGCTGCTGCCCTATGGCCCCACCAAGGCAAAGATCAGCAATCAGTTCATCGAATCACTGTCCGATCGACCCAATGGCAAGCTGATTCTGGTGACGGCGATTTCACCGACGCCTGCTGGCGAGGGCAAGACGACCACGACGGTTGGGCTCGGGGATGGACTAAATCGCATAGGCAAAAAAGCGCTGATCTGTCTTCGCGAACCATCACTTGGCCCGTGTTTTGGAATGAAAGGTGGCGCTGCCGGCGGGGGTTATGCGCAGGTGGTGCCGATGGAGGACATCAACCTTCACTTTACGGGAGATTTCCATGCGATCGGCGCCGCACACAACTTGCTGTCTGCCTTGGTCGACAATCATATTTACTGGACCAATGAGCTCGGCATCGATCAACGTCGGGTGACATGGCGCCGGGTAGTAGATATGAATGACCGCGCGCTTCGCCAGATCACTGTGGCGCTTGGCGGCGTGGCGAATGGTTTTCCCAGGGAAGGGGGCTTTGATATCACGGTTGCCTCGGAGATCATGGCGATCTTCTGTCTGTCGGAGGATCTTTCA
>NZKZ01000131.1 GCA_002694065.1 Acidiferrobacter sp. | reverse complement strand
CCTGACCGGATTCAGGAAGGTTTGGGCTGGGCGGATTTCGACAGCGAAGCCCGCTGGGTACAGGCCGACTATGGACGGCTCAGTGTGGTGTCGCTTTATCTGCCGTCCGGTTCCAGCAGTGAAGTACGCCAGGAATTCAAATATGACCTTATGGAGCGGTTTAAGCCGCTTCTGAAGAAGTTTGCCGCAAGTGGCCGCGAGTACATTATTTGCGGAGACATCAACATCGCGCATAAGAATATCGATATCAAAAACTGGCGCGGCAACCAGAAAAACTCCGGCTTTCTCCCTGAGGAGCGCGCCTGGATGGATTGGTGGTTTGATGAGGGCGGCATGGTGGATGTTTTCCGCAAGGTTGAGCCCGGAGAGGATCAGTACACGTGGTGGTCAAATCGCGGTCAGGCCTGGGCAAAGAACGTCGGCTGGCGGATTGACTATCAGATTGCGACGCCGACGATCGCCAAACGAGCGCAAACGGCGCAGATTTTCAAGGACGAGCGCTTCTCAGACCATGCGCCGTTGATCATTGATTATCGCGTCAGCGATCGCTGGCTTAGAACCAAGCTCTAATCGGAAGCTGTCGATGCCTTCAGACGGGCAAAATACCGGAAGCCCCGCCTCTTTCGCGCAAACCTTCAGCATTTATCTTGACCGCAGGATGGCGCGGATCGCACTGCTCGGTCTGATCAGTGGATTTCCCTGGGTACTGATCGGCAGTGCCCTGACACTCTGGCTCAAAGAGGACGGCCTCAGTCGGACAGCCATCGGCTGGGCCGGGCTGATCTTCGGGGTTTACGCGATTAATTTCCTCTGGGCACCGCTGATCGACCGGATACAGATACCGCTGCTCACTGCAAGACTGGGACATCGGCGCGCCTGGATCGTGACCTTGCAGGCGGTGATCCTGATCTGCCTCACGTTGTGGAGCATTTTTGATCCGGTGACCAACCTTCACGGGGTCATTGCAATCGCGCTTGTCATTGCGGTTGCTTCTGCTACCCAGGACATCACCATTGATGCGCTTAGGATTGAGCAGGTGGGCCCCAATGAAAGCGCAGCAATGGCGGCGGGTGCAGCGGTTGCCGTTGTGGGCTGGTGGACGGGATACAAGCTGGGCGGCGTGGCGGCGCTCGTCACGGCTGAGACGTTGCAGCAGGCTGGTGTGATCAACTATTGGCAGTCCACATTCCTCATCCTGGGAGCCGTGGTCGTACTGTGCAATATTGCCTTGATGGCTGTGCCTGAACTGCCGCCAGCGGCACGGACCCGAGCTCAGGCGGAAGACGAGGATGCCCTTAGGTCCAGACTCAATTTCAGCGGCGTGATTGCCGGGATTGTGACGTGGTTGGGCACGACGCTGATTGGCCCTCTGGCGAGTTTCTTCCGTCGCAACGGGTTCGCCATCGCCATGGCGGTACTTGGCTTCATCTTTTTATTCAAGATCGGTGAGGCGTTTTTGGGCCGGATGTCGATACTGTTCTACAAGGAAATCGGGTTCTCCAAGGCGGATATCGCGCTTTACTCCAAAGGTCTCGGCTGGGTGACCACGGTTGCGTTTACTCTGCTCGGGGGCCTTTTTGCGGTCCGGATGGGCTTGGTGCGCGCCATGTTCCTCGCTGGCATTCTGATGGCGCTGACCAACCTCTTGTTCTCATTGCTGGCCTGGTCCGGCAAGTCTGCGCCGATGTTTGCCTTCGCTGTCATCATGGATGATCTTGCTGGGGCATTCGCGACAGTGACTTTCGTCGCATTTATCTCCATGCTGGTGGACCGGACTTACACGGCAACCCAGTATGCCCTGCTGGCCTCCATCGGCACGGCAGGGCGCACCTTGTTTGCTTCAAGCTCGGGTGCGCTGGTGGATTGGCTGAACGGTGATTGGGGCGTGTTTTTTGTGATCACGGCGGTCATGGTGCTGCCGTCATTGGTCTGTTTGTGGCTAATTCGCCACCACCTCGCCCAAATGCTGGCTGGCGCTCGGGTCAGGCTATTCAGCAAAGAGGCAGGCCCGGATCCTTAAAGTCAGGTCTACGGGCAGGGTATAATCCCCCACCCGCTGGCTCGGGGCGAAACCGCCTGCAGCGGCCTGGCTTTAGATATTTTCTTTGTTGGAATCACCCATGCCCATCTACGAGTACGTCTGCGATAACTGTGGTCATTATCTTGAGGCTTTACAGAAGTTGTCTGATGAGCCGTTGGTTTTCTGCCCAGAGTGCGGGGATGCGGCACTGCGCAAGCAGGTGTCTGCAGCAGCTTTCCGGCTGAAGGGCACGGGTTGGTACGAGACGGATTTCAAGAATTCAGACAAGAAAAAGCCCGCGGAGAAGGCAAAGAAGGAAAGCAAGTCGTCAAGCGGGTCGTCCAGCGATTCAGGGAGCAGTTCTGAAAGCTCTGGAAGTTCTGGAAAGCAGGACAAATCCTCCAGTGCATCGAGTTCGTCAGGCAAGTCGTCAAGCGGCAAGTCTGGCTCTTCGGCTTCTAAGTCCGCCTGAGCGGGAAACCTATCAGCCCGGTTGAATGGCCGGAGTTATCTATCATGAGTGAACAGCGTGACTGTCTTTGCGCCGATCTGGATGCCACATCGGTAGATCGCGAGATTCGACTGTGCGGCTGGGTTCAGCGTCGACGGGATCACGGCGGTGTCATCTTTATCGATCTTCGCGACCGCAGTGGTTTAGTGCAGGTGGTCTTTGATCCTGATCGGGAGCAGCAGTTTGCTGTCGCCGAATCCGTGCGAAGTGAATACGTCCTGCAGGTCGTCGGCCGTGTTCGGCTGCGCCCGGAAGGCACAGTAAACGCGGATCTGCCCACGGGTGAGATCGAGCTGCTCGGTCTTCAGATCACGGTACTCAACAGTGCTGACCCCTTGCCGTTCCCGATTGAGGATCCCGACACGGGCGAGGCGTTGCGCCTGCGGTATCGGTATCTCGACCTTCGCAGTGACCGTATGCAGCGTAACTTGCGCCTGCGGCATCAGGTGATTCGTGCGTTGCGCGGATATCTGGATGATCGGGATTTTGTTGAGATGGAAACCCCGGTGCTTACTCGGTCCACGCCTGAGGGCGCCCGCGATTATCTGGTTCCAAGCCGGGTTCATCCGGGCCAGTTTTTTGCTTTGCCCCAATCGCCGCAGTTATTCAAACAGCTTCTGATGGTCTCCGGCTTCGAACGCTACTATCAGATCGCACGATGTTTTCGGGATGAGGACCTGCGGGCGGATCGTCAGCCGGAATTCACTCAACTCGATATCGAAATGTCCTTCGTCGAGGAGAGCGACATCATGTCTCTCATGGAGGAGATGGTGCGTTCGGTGTTCGAGAGCGTCCTGTCAGTGACTCTGCCGGATCCTCTGCCGACTCTGACTTATGCTGAGGCAATGCAGCGTTTCGGAACGGATCGTCCGGATCTGCGTATTCCGCTTGAATTGGTTGATATTGCCGATCTGATGGCAGAGGTGGAGTTTAAGGTGTTCGCCGGACCGGCGACCACGCCAGGCAGTCGTGTCGCTGTGCTGCGGGTGCCGGGTGGTGCGGCCCTCAGTCGACAGCAGATAGACGGTTACACAGAGTTTGTTAAGCAGTTTGGTGCCGGCGGTCTTGCCTATATCAAGGTGAACAGTCTCGCGGATGGAGTGAACGGCCTGCAGTCGCCGATCCTGAAATTCTTACCCGATGCGGTTGTACAGCAGGTGATGCAGCGATCAGGCGCAGAAGACGGAGACCTCCTTTTCTTCGGTGCTGACCGTGCCCGCGTCGTTAATGATGCCCTGGGGGGTCTCAGGATTCGACTGGGGCATGACCTGGGTCTTGTGGCCGAAGGTTGGCAGCCGCTTTGGGTGGTGGAGTTTCCACTGCTCGAAGAGGACTCCGACGCAGGTCGGTGGGTCGCCCTGCACCATCCGTTTACCGCGCCCCACCCGGAGGATGTGCCACTCCTTGAGAGTGATCGTGGTTCGGTTCGGTCTCGCGCATATGATCTTGTGCTCAACGGGACTGAAATCGGTGGCGGATCGATTCGTATCCACCAGAGCGCTATCCAGCAGAAGGTCTTCGAGGCCCTCGGCCTTGATGAAGCCCAAGCCAAAGCCCAGTTCGGTTTCCTGCTGGACGCGCTGCGTTATGGCGCACCGCCGCATGGCGGCATTGCTTTTGGCATAGACCGAATCGTATCAATGGCCGCGGGGGAGGATTCGATTCGCGATGTCATCGCTTTCCCCAAGACCCAAAAAGCATCGTGCCTGCTTACCGACGCGCCAGGGGAAGTGGATGCAGAGCAGATGCGGGAACTCGGCCTGCGGCTTTCGAGCGCGGCACAGACCGGCGGCACGACAGCGGGTTGAGCTCAAGTCTTCTCCGGCCTCCGTCAGGCTTCAAGCAGCCCGAGTCTGTTCTGGTGGTGGTTTACACAGACTCCGGCGAGACACTCCTACTCCAACGCACTGGCGGCGGTTTTTGGCAATCGGTGACCGGCAGCCTGCAGTCCGTTGCTGAGACGCCTGAGGCAGCGGCTCGCAGAGAACTCTATGAGGAGACCGGCATTGAGGCGGACGAAGGCTGGCGAAATCATCAGGTGGCTCAGCGTTTTTATATCCTGCCGGAGTATCGTTATCGTTACGGCCCTGGGGTGACAGAGAATCTCGAGCACGTTTTTTCGCTGCGATTAGCCGAACGTTGCGAAGTCACGCTGAACTGCGCAGAGCATGATCTCAGTCGATGGGAACGGATATCTTCCGCGAAAGAGTCTCTGTGGTCATGGACGAACCGGGCAGCGCTGGCGCAGATAGCGCGAGAACTGGTGTAATGGCAGAGTAGACGGCTTCGGGCAGCGCTCTTTGGGGTATTTCTGGTTAGGAGAACATAAGAATGGCGGGGCATAGCAAGTGGGCCAACATCAAGTTTCGCAAAGCTGCTCAGGATGCGAAACGCGGCAAGTTGTTCACCAAACTGATTCGGGAAATCACCGTAGCAGCCCGGGCAGGGGGTGGAGACAGTGCGTCCAATCCGAGGCTGCGCACCGCGATCGATAAGGCCCTGTCGGCCAATATGACCCGCGATACGGTGGATCGCGCCATCAAGAGAGGCACCGGCGAATTGGAAGGGGTGTCCTACGAAGAGATCCGTTATGAGGGCTATGCCCCTGGCGGGGTGGCGGTGCTGGTGGACTGTATGACGGATAACCGAAACCGCACGGTCGGAGAGGTGCGGCATCTCTTCGGCAAGCACGGCGGTAATCTTGGGACAGAGGGCTCGGTTGCCTACCTCTTCAGCAAGACCGGGCTGTTTGTTTTTGCGCCGGGAACCGACGAGGAAGCCGTGATGGAAGCCGCAGTCGGTGCGGGGGCAGACGATGTTGAAACGATTGCCGACGGCTCGATTGAGGTGCTTGCACAGCCGGAAACCTTTGATGCCGTCAATGATGCGCTGAAAGGGGCGGGACTGGAACCGGAGCTGGCCCAGGTGCTTGAAAGACCCTCCAATGAGGCCCCTGTCAGTAATGAAGACGCGGAGAAGGTGCTTCGCCTGGTCGACGCTCTTGAGGAGCTCGATGATGTGCAGGAAGTTTCCACGAACGCGAGTTTCCCAGAGGAATCGGCCCTCAGTTCGTAGGCCTGTTAGCGATGCCTGTGGAAGCCTTGAGGACCATCGGGATTGATCCGGGTTCGCGGGTGACCGGGATCGGGGTCGTGGAGGCACGGGGCCAGTCTTTGCACTATATTCACAGTGAATGCGTGCGCACAGGAACCGGCTCTTTGGGGGCACGACTGGTTCAGATTCACCAGCGGATCCGGGAAGTGATAGACCGTTTCCAGCCGGTGAGCGGGGCTATTGAAAAAGTGTTCGTCTCGGCGAACCCCCAATCAGCGCTGGTGCTCGGACAGGCGAGGGGAAGTGCGTTATTGGCGCTGGCGGAGAGTGACCTCGAGATCAGTGAATACAGTGCGCTGGAAATCAAGCGGGCAATCACCGGCACAGGCCGCGCGGACAAGGAACAGGTGCAGCACATGGTGAGAGTCCTGTTGGGCATGGACCGAAAGCCGCCTCAGGATGCGGCAGACGCACTGGCGTGTGCTATCTGTCATCTTCATCATGCCGAGGGCCAACAGCGGCAGACCGTTGCCCAAGCTGCGGATCCACTGGGAAAGCCAAAAGGACTGCAGCAGTGATCGGACAGATTAGCGGCACGTTGGTCTATAAACATCCGCCTCAGTTGCTGGTAGATGTGGGCGGCGTTGCCTATGAGCTTGAGGCGCCCATGACTGCCTTTTATGAGTTGCCCGAGACGGGGGAGAAGGTCTCGTTATTCACACACCTTGCGATCCGGGACGATGCTCACCTGCTTTTTGGATTTTCTGATCTAAGACAGCGGGATGTATTTCGTGTCCTGCTAAAAATCAGTGGTGTGGGCCCGAGGGTCGCGCTTGCGTTGCTTTCGGGTTTGACCACGGAGGAGTTGACCGCCTGTGTGGCGGCCGGCGACATTGCCCAGTTGACCCGGGTGCCCGGTATCGGGCGAAAGACCGCGGAACGACTGGTGATTGAGCTTCGCGACCGGCTCGAAGCAGTCGCCGGACCCGGTTCTGACGCCTCCGGGGTCTCCCTGACACCGCAACAGGATGCTGTCAGCGCCCTGATGGCACTGGGATACCGTGAAAACGAGGCCAATCGTGCCGTGCGGGCGGTGGAAGTCGACGGGACCCCCGCGGTGGAAACTCTCATCCGTGAAGCATTGAAAGCATTATCCCGGGAAGCGTCATGAGCGAGCATGATCCGTTGATCAATCCCAGTTCGGATGACGACTCGAGCCAGGATCGGGCAATCGACCGGAGCCTGCGGCCGCTGACGCTGGATGAATTCATTGGCCAGCCCAAAGTGCGCGAGCAGTTAGGTATTTTTATCGCCGCCGCCAAGGGCAGGGCGGAAGCATTGGATCATGTTCTGGTGTTTGGTCCGCCGGGTCTTGGCAAAACGACTCTTGCAAACATTCTGGCGCACGAGATGGGGGCCAGCCTGCGCCAGACGTCGGGCCCGGTTCTGGAAAAGGCAGGCGACCTTGCTGCAATTTTGACCAATCTTGAGCCGCACGACGTGCTGTTTGTTGATGAAATTCACCGCTTGAGCCCTGCGGTTGAAGAGATTCTGTATCCGGCCCTTGAGGATTATCAGCTCGATATCATGATTGGGGAGGGCCCAGCCGCGCGATCCATCAAACTGAATCTCCCTCCGTTTACGCTGGTCGGGGCAACCACTCGGGCAGGATTATTGACGTCCCCGCTGCGCGATCGCTTTGGCATTGTGCAGCGCCTGGAGTTCTATCCGAGTGATGAATTGGCCATGATTGTTGATCGGTCCGCGCGAATCCTGGGTCTCACCACTGAGCAGGACGGTATCGACGCGATTGCCAAGCGCAGCCGCGGGACGCCGCGTATTGCAAACCGCCTTTTGCGTCGGGTTCGGGATTTTGCCCAAGTTAAAGCGGATGGTGTGATCGGCGGTGCCCTGGCGAATGAGGCCCTGGATCTCCTTGAGGTCGACAGTTTTGGACTGGATGCGCTGGACCGACGGCTGTTGCTGGCCATCATGGAAAAATTTGATGGTGGTCCGGTAGGCGTCGACAGCCTTGCGGCAGCAATTGGCGAAGAGCGCGGCACCTTGGAGGACGTGGTAGAGCCGTTCCTGATCCAGTCCGGATTCCTGATGCGTACCCCGCGCGGGCGCACCGCTACGGCTACCGCCTATCGCCACTTTGGCCTGAAGGCGCCAAATCAGGATGCACCGCAAGCGGGTCTTTTCGGAACCGAGCGTAAATCGGACTGACATGAAAAGGTCAGGAAATGCTCATTTGCCCGCCATCGGCGTGCCGGCGATTTGCGATAGGGTGTGGACCCTGAAATTCCCGGGGCTGTCGAACTGATGACGGACGCCCCAGTCTTTGTCTGGCCAGTCCGGGTGTACTATGAGGATACCGACGCAGGTGGGATCGTGTATTACGCGAACTACCTTAAATTTATGGAGCGGGCGCGTACCGAATGGTTGCGACACTACGACATTGATCTCAGAACACTCGCAGCGCAGGGGCAGATGATGTTTGTCGTCCGTTCTGCCAAGCTCGATTTTCTCCAGCCAGCACGCCTTGGCGATGCATTGGAGGTGTCTGTTGAGGTGATTCGCCGGCGGCCAGCCAGCGTTACTTTGCGCCAGCAGGTGGCCTCGGCGGAACAGGTACTATGCGCGGGTGAGATCCGCCTCGCCTGCGTGGAGCCGGTCTCGCTGAGACCTTGTGCTCTGCCGTCATTTATACAGGAAGGGAAAAACACCCCATGAACGAAGCTGTGAAAATTGCCGTCAGCAATGAGTCGCTGTCGATTCTTGATCTTATCTTGCAGGCCAGTCTGCTGGTGCAGTTGGTGATGCTGATTCTGGTCGCGGCGTCGCTGGTCTCCTGGACCGTGATCTTTACCAAAGCGAATACGCTCAAGAGACTGCGCCAGGAAGCAGATGATTTTGAAGCGGAGTTCTGGTCGGGTGGAGAGTTAAACGGTCTTTATCGGCGATGTAGCGAAAGTGGCGAAGAGCCGGTTGGGATGACCAGCATCTTTGTTGCCGGGTATCGTGAATACAGCCGTCTCGCGGGCAATGCGTCCGTTGAAAGAACTGATCTGGTCGAGGGGGTACAGCGGGCCATGCGTGTCGCGCTGAGCAGGGAGATTGAGACGCTTGAGTCCCGTCTGCCGTTCCTCGCCACAGTGGGATCAACCAGTCCTTATGTCGGCCTTTTCGGCACGGTCTGGGGGATCATGAACTCGTTCCGGTCCCTGGGCGCCTTGCAGAGCGTGTCAATTGCCACGGTGGCTCCGGGTATTTCCGAAGCCCTGATTGCGACCGCGATGGGTTTGTTTGCGGCCATTCCTGCGGTGATTGCCTATAACCGGTTCTCGGCTGGAGCGGAGTCCTTGATCGCCCGCTATGACGTATTCGTTGAGGAATTCGCGAGTATCGTTAACCGCCAAGCGGTCAGCGGCCGCCGACGCGGATAGGGACAAGGCCGCCCCATGCGCCCCCGTCGTCACAAACGCCAGATGAGCGAGATCAATGTGGTGCCGTATATCGACGTCATGCTGGTATTGCTAGTGATTTTCATGGTTACGGCCCCTTTGCTGATGGAGGGGGTCAGCGTCGAATTGCCCCAGGCAAGCGCAAAAGCCGTTTCGGAAAAGAGTACTGAGCCTTTTGTTGTCCACGTGGATAAAAATGAGCAGTACTTCATCAACGATGATCCGGATCCGATCGAGACGCTTCAAGAGATCCGGGTCAAAGCCGACATTGTGATGCGCAATAGCCCCGAGACAGAGTTTCTCGTGCGCGCAGACAAGAGCGTGCGTTACGACGCAGTGGTGCAGGCAATGGTGCTGTTGCAGCAGGCGGGCGTCCCCGGGGTTGGGTTGGTAACCGATTCCCTAGATAACTGATTGCCAGTGCGCCGCACTTCGCGAAACGTCGGCACCCCTGTGCGGGCCTTCATTTACGCGGTTGTTATCCATATCGTCTTTGGGGCGTTGCTGGGTGTCAGTCTTCTGATTCAGCCTCAAGCCGTGACGCCTGCGCCCGCAAAACCGGTTCAGGCCAAGGCGATTGACCTTGCCGCGATAGAGCGGGAAAAGCGGCGAATCGAAGAAAAGAAGAAAAAAGCCGAAGCCGAGAAAAAACGAAAAGCGGAAGAAAAGCGAAAAGCCGAAGAGAAGAAGAAAAAAGAGGCCGAGCGCAAAAAGAAACTAGAAGCGGAGAAAAAGAAAAAAGCCGAAGCCGAGAAAAAGCGTAAGGCCGAAGCTGAAAGAAAACGCAAAGAGGCCGAAAAAGCAAAAAAAGCTGCCGAGGCTAAAGCTCAAGCTGAGCGTGACGAGAGTGAGGCCGTCTCCGCTTTTGGTGCCGTGGCTTGGGCGATCAAGGAGCAGGTTGAAAAGAATTGGAGCGAGCCTGGCGACTTCTCTGGCCTAAGCGTCGCGTTTCTTGTCAAGGTAGATCGGCAGGGAAATGTACTCTCCGTGAAGATGACCCGAAGCAGCGGCAACGCGCGTTTGGATGAATCGGCAGAAAATGCTATTTTCAAGGCGTCCCCGCTTCCTTTTCCGGGCGAGGCCCGTTTTTACGAGTATCTGAAAGAATTTAATTTTGTCTTCAAACCCGAATCATGAGCCCAATATGCCCTCAAAGAAAGTGAACTCAATCAAAGGCTTTCAACATGCAGTCATGCTGATCTTTGCCGTTGCCATGGCATTGATCCAGCCGGGCACAGCAGCAGGCGCGCTGACGATCGAGATCACCCAAGGTGAAAAGTCGGGGATTCCGATTGCTGCCGTGCCTTTTCGTTGGCACGGCACAGGTAATCCGCCGGCAAATCTGCGCGGCATCGTTGCTGCGGATCTGCATCGTTCCGGGCGATTTGAACTGTTGCCTCCCGCGGACTTTCTGAGTCGACCCAGTGAGGTGTCCGAAGTGCGCTATAAGGACTGGCGTCTCATCAAGGCGGAAGCGCTGGTGGTTGGCCGTATTACAGAAAAAGGCCCCGACAGGTTCGAGGTGAGTTTTCAATTGCTGGATGTTTATCGAGAGCGGGTGAAGGTGGCTTTGCGCTACACCGCAAGCGCCGATCAGTTGAGACAGGTGGCGCACCAGATCAGTGACCGTATTTTTTACGAGATGACAGGGATCAAAGGCGCATTCGATACTCGCATCGCCTACGTCACGATGAATATCACTGAAGAGAACGATCGGGTCTACCAGTTGATGATTGCAGATTCGGACGGCCACAACTCCCAGCAGATTCTCAAGACAACCAATTTGCCCGTGTTATCTCCTGCCTGGTCGCCCAATGGCCAATGGCTGGCTTATGTTTCGTTTTCGGATAACCGCTCCGGGGCGAACGTGTGGCTGCAGGATATCAGCACCGGCAGCCGCCGCCCCGTTGCGCGTTTTGATGGCTCGGCCAGTGCGCCTGCATGGTCTCCAGACGGCAAATCGCTTGCGTTGACAGTCTCTGCCAAGGGAAACACAGACATCTATGTGCTGGGAGTCTCATCCGGAGAAATGCGCCGAGTGACCAAACACCCGGCTATCGACACAGAGCCCGCCTGGTCTCCCGATGGACGATATCTGGTATTCACGTCTGATCGCAATGGTCGACCCCATATTTACCGGGTAAGCCGAAACGGGGGCAAGGCAGAGCGGTTGACCCGGGAGGGCAAGGAAAACGCGGGAGCGTCGTACGACCCCATAGGCAACCGGCTTGTTCTGGTGACCAACCGCGGGCAGGGCGCGGGTTATCAGATTGGTGTATTCTATCCAGAGAGTGGTAGAACCGATGTCCTGACAGACGGTACACTTGATGAGTCGCCGACTTTCTCGCCTAATGGTGCGATGATTCTTTATGCGACCCGAATGGGAAGCGAAGGAGTGCTCGCAGCAGTCTCAGCGGATGGTCGGGTCAGGCAGGTGCTGAAGTTGACCGACGGTGATGTTCGGGAACCCGCCTGGGCCGCAAGCCGCTGACGGAGCGGTTAACCGGCAGGTCGGATGGCAGGACCGGACAAAGTGAGAGAAAAAGTGAGAAAAGAAGCGGTGTTAATTTGTAATCGGTTAAAAGTCGAAATACGGAAAGACTAAGAATTTAAAGAACCAATCGATGAAGGAGCGCGAGAAAGCCGAGCAAAGCTTTTCTGGCCCGAATACAGGAGACTGAAGATGCAAAGATTCTGGACGATTTTAATGGTGCTCTTTCTTGGGGTAACGCTTGCCGGCTGTGCCGCTTCGAAGAAAAAAGGCGGGACGGTAGAGGTGGAAGATGCCACGATCGGCGGTAGTGGGGCAGAAGTCATCACTGACGCGTCTGCTTCTGCCGTGGGTTCTGATGATGCGACCGCAGGCGAGATCATCACGATCGACCAGGACGACGCGGATATGGACGATCCGCTGGGACAGCGGGTTGTGTATTTTGATTTCGACAGCTCCAACCTGACACCGGAAGCGCAGCGCGTGGTCGAGGCGCATGCACAATATCTTTCCAATAACCCGGGTATGGCTGTCGTGCTCGAGGGGCACGCTGACGAGCGGGGCACGCGTGAGTACAACCTGGCTTTGGGTGAGCGCCGTGCAAATGCGGTAAGTGAAATCTTCCAGGCGATGGGTGTTGCGCCGGATGCCATCCGCACCATTTCGTACGGTGAAGAGCGTCCGATCTCGATGGGTCAGGACGAGAGTGCCTGGTCTCTTAACCGCCGCGTCGAAATTCTCTACTAGTCAATCCATTTCGCCTTTCTCAGCGCGTCTCGCGGCTACGTCAGATCGACTGGTCGTGAGATGCGGTCACTTGTTGTTCCGGCGCGGGTCACCAGTGGTTCAGGCTGGGACGCTCGGCTTCCTTCTCCTCTTTCTGCCGGGCTCGATATACGCTCAGGAATTAAATAGCCAAAACAAGGATTTAGACCTTTCCACCCAGCCAGCCCAGGCAGTGGAATCAGTTGAGGTCGGGACCGGCTCGGGGAGTACGCATCTGGTTACGACGCTGTCTGTTTTGTCGCCCCAAAAGCGGGAGGCACCACGGTCGAACTCAATCGAGCTCCAAGAGCAGAAAGTCTATGACGCCGCGCTGGGTGCGTTCCGTATGGCGCGTTATCTCGATGCCGCTCAGGGATTCGTGACGTTCCTTCGGGACTACCCGCAGAGTCTACTCGCCGATCAGGGATGGTATTGGTTGGGTGAATCACGCTACCTGGTGCGCGGATTTGATGACGCCGTGACTGTGATGACCACCTTGCTTGATTACTTTCCGGACAGCGCCTTTGGTGAGGCGGCACGACTGAGATTGGGTGCGAGCTATTTCGAACTTCGGCAATATCAAGAAGCGCGAGGCGTGCTCGAGGATTTGTTGGAGTTATCCCCGGACAGGGAGATTCTGGATCTCGCGAAGGCGCTGCTTGAGGATCTTGCCGCGCAGGGTTATTGATCTGGATTAGTCCGATTCGCGGTGTCCGTGACGACTGAGACGTTTGACTGCTTGGGCAAGATCCTGGGACTTGAGTCCGTCAGCGGTCTGAGCGAGCAAGCCGGCTGTTTTTGAATCCAGACTTCTTCGAGAGTTTTCGTCGTCAGAGGTTGCCGGCCTTGGCGAAGTATGGCGCGGACGGACTTTGATCTTCAGTGCGCGGATTTCAATATTCGCCCTATGCAGGGCATCGAGTATTTCTGCCTGACGCTGTCTGACCGCGTCACCCCACACCGGGGAATCGGCAGTGATTTGCCACTCTCCCCGGTCGGCCTTGATCACGGTGTGATCGGAGATATCCTTGCCCGCTGCGGCCCGCCACGCTATCTGCTCGGCCTTCGTCATGCGCACATCTTTTGCCTGCTGCAGTTCGGGCACGTTGGCAAGCAGACTGCCCATACGAGTGAAAGAATTGTCGGCCATGATAAAATTTAGAGGTTCAGTCGCGAAATTTTTCAGTATGAGACCAGGTGTCTGTGCGTGGTCTTATCTGTGGGCTTGTTCGGCCCGCGCGGTCATTTAACCACTTTCTAAAGATCAATTCGATGTTCAGCAAAGTCGCAACAAAAATTTTTGGCAGCCGAAATCAGCGCCTTTTGCGCAAATTGAGCACGCTTGCTGACAAGATCAATGCCTTGGAGCCGTCGCTGGAAGGCCTCTCAGACACTGAGCTCAAGGCAAAAACGGACGAATTCCGCCAACGCGCCGGGGCGGGTGAAGGGCCGCAGGAACTTCTGGTCGAGGCGTTTGCGGTAGTCAGGGAGGCCTCCCGACGGACGCTAAAGATGCGTCACTTTGATGTCCAACTCATCGGAGGCATGGTACTCAACGACGGCAAGATTGCGGAGATGCGCACGGGAGAGGGAAAGACCCTCGTGGCCACCCTGCCGGCGTACCTCAATGCAGTTTGCGGCAATACCGTGCATGTGGTTACGGTAAATGATTATCTCGCCCAGCGTGATGCAGACTGGATGGGCCAGATCTACGGCTATCTCGGTCTTTCGGTGGGGGTGGTGTTGTCGGGTCAGGACAGCGCGACCAAACGGGCGGCCTACGCCTGCGATATCGTCTATGGCACCAACAACGAGTTTGGGTTCGATTACCTGCGTGACAACATGGCTTTCAGTGCCGAAGACCGTGTTCAGCGTTCGCTCGATTTTGCGATCGTCGACGAGGTGGATTCCATCCTGATTGATGAGGCGCGTACGCCGCTGATTATCTCAGGGCCTGCAGAAGACAGCAGTGATCTTTACACCCGGATTGACAAAATCATTCCGGCGCTTGAGCGTCAGGCGCCTGCCGAGGAATCGGCGGAAGGTCCGGAGGAAGAAGAAGGGCCGGGTGACTTCAGCGTCGATGAGAAGACCCGTCAGGTATCGTTGACCGAGGCCGGGCACGAAAACGCTGAGCGCCTGCTTTCCGAAGCCGGTCTGCTGGATGAAGACTCAAGTCTTTACGATGTTGGCA
The DNA here is from genome assembly GCA_002694065.1 of Acidiferrobacter sp. GTDB lineage: Bacteria > Pseudomonadota > Gammaproteobacteria > Arenicellales > UBA868 > UBA868. Next base: position 3,195 of record NZKZ01000131.1, on the reverse strand, counting down.
ACATCAGTCTTATGCATCACCTTTATGCAGGGCTGCGCGCACACTCTCTCTTTCAACGAGACGTGGATTACATCGTGAGAGACGGACAGATCGTCATTATTGATGAATTTTCCGGAAGAATGATGGCTGGAAGAAGATGGTCGGAGGGGCTGCATCAGGCGGTAGAGGCCAAAGAGGGTGTTGCCATTCAGCAGGAGAACCAGACGCTTGCCTCGATTACCTTCCAGAATCTGTTCAGGCTCTATGACCGACTCTCCGGCATGACTGGTACCGCTGATACCGAGTCGGTTGAGTTTCAGCAGATCTACGGACTCGAAGTGGTGGTGATTCCGACGAACCAGCCCATGGTCAGGGAAGACCTGTCGGATCTGGTNTACCGCACNCAGAAAGAAAAGTTTGACGCCATCATNGAAGATATCAAAGCCTGTCAATCCAGAAATCAGCCNGTTTTGGTCGGTACCGCGTCCATCGAGACCTCAGAATATCTGNCGGGACTGCTCACTAAAGAGAAAATCAGCCACGAAGTGCTGAACGCAAAACAGCATGAGCGTGAGGCACAGATTATTGCGCAGGCCGGTAAACCTGCAGCGGTCACGATTGCCACCAACATGGCCGGTCGGGGGACTGACATTGTGTTGGGCGGTAACGTTGTCATGGATCTCGAGGCGCTGGGTGAGGACGACGCACAGCGCAAAAGCGAGATCCAGGCGCAGTGGCAAACGCGCCATGACCAGGTGGTCCAGTCGGGCGGGCTGTATGTGCTGGGGACAGAGCGGAATGAATCCCGCCGGGTCGACAACCAGCTTCGCGGCCGCTGCGGGCGACAGGGAGATCCTGGCGGGAGCCGGTTTTATCTTTCGCTCGAGGACAACCTGCTGCGCATCTTTGGCTCAAACCGTGTTTCCGGGCTGATGGAAAAACTCGGCATGGAAGAGGGTGAGGCGATTGAGCATTCGTGGGTGACCCGCGCTATCGAGAACTCCCAGAAAAAAGTTGAAGGACGCAATTTCGACATCCGTAAGCAACTCCTGGAATACGACGATGTCGCAAACGAGCAGCGCAAGGTGGTCTACGACCAGCGTAATACCCTGATGGCGACCGACAATATCTCTGAGACGGTTACCGCCGCTCGGGAAGAGGTGATTGCCGAGATTATTGACCGGTCGATCCCCCCCGAGAGTCTTGAGGAGCAGTGGGATGTGCCAGCGCTGCAGCAGGACCTTCAGACGCATTTTGGGATTCCTCTGCCGGTCGAGGACTGGCTGAAGGCCGATGACAATCTTCATGAGGAAACTCTGCGTAACAAGATCTCGGACGAAGTCGCCAGGGTTTACGAGGAGAAGGTGGCGTCTGTTGGCGAGCCGGTAATGCGTCATCTGGAAAAAGCCGTGATGCTGAAAACGCTGGACGAGCAATGGAAAGAGCATCTTGCTCAGATGGACCATCTTCGACAGGGAATCGGACTGCGGGGCTACGCCCAGAAAAATCCCAAGCAGGAGTACAAGCGGGAAGCATTTGAAATGTTTTCGGCCATGCTGAATCAGGTGAAAAATGATGTCGTGGGAATACTTGCCAAGGTCCAGGTTCAGACCGAAGCCGAGGTGACCGATCTTGAGGCTCGTCAGCGTCAGCTCGGCGAGCAAAACCGTGAATACCTGCACCCCGACTCACCGACAGATGGAGCGTCCGACGCGCCCGCCGGGCCGGGTCAGGGAGTGGATACCGGTTCAGCCCGCCCTTCGGCTGATGCATCTCGGCCGTTCGTCCGAGCCGGCGCAAAAGTGGGGCGCAACGAGCCTTGCCCCTGCGGTTCGGGGAAGAAATTCAAACAGTGCTGCGGCAAGTTGTGACGTAGACTGGAACGCGACCATGGGATCTTTAAAGCGCTCCGCGCTCGCGCCCAAAACGTTCCCAAGAATCTCCGGAATTGCGGGTGTTGCCCTCAAGACAGCCCGGGCGGGGATTAAGTCTGCGGGCCGGGATGATCTGTTGCTGGTGACCCTGGATCGTGGGACCACAGTAGCAGGCGTATTCACACGTTCGGCAACGGCTTCCGCGCCGGTACAGTGGAGCCGAAAGGTGGCAGCGTCGGGCAAGGCGCGAGCGATTCTCATCAACAGTGGAAATGCGAATACCTTTACGGGCGCTCAAGGGGTTGCGGATGTCAGGTCAACCGCCGCCATGGCGGCGCGCACCGCAGGTTGTCGTCCCAGTGATGTATTGATTGCATCGACTGGCGTGATCGGGGAGCCGCTGCCCGTTAACCGGATTGAAAACGCCCTGTTGCGAGTACAGTCCAGTCGCCGCACCGCCTCCTGGCTTGACGCTGCCAGAGCGATTGGTACGACCGATACTTATCCCAAAGGCGCGACGCGGCGGACCTGTATTGGTGATACCGAAGTCAGTCTATCCGGCATTGCCAAAGGATCCGGCATGATTGCGCCCGATATGGCGACGATGTTGGCATTCATCTTTACTGACGCCAAACTGCCCGCACCCGTGTTGCGGGCATTGTTGAAAGAAGGAATTCGTACTTCCTTTAATTGCATTACCGTCGACAGTGATACCTCGACCAGCGACACCGTTCTGCTGGCGGCGACGGGACAGGCAGCAAACCGCAGCCCCCAGTCCGTAACGGCGCCCCAGCTCAAGGCATTCCGTGCTGCGCTTAAGGAACTGCTTACGGATCTCGCGATCCAGGTGGTGCGTGATGGCGAGGGCGCAAGCAAATTCATAACGGTTGATGTGAGTGGTGCAGCGTCCAGTGCAGAAGCACGAAAAGCCGCCCTGGCGATCGCCAATTCTCCTTTGGTCAAAACTGCCATTGCGGGAGAAGATGCCAATTGGGGTCGGATAATCATGGCCGTAGGCAAATCCGGGGCGAGACTTTTCCAGCACCGTCTGGCGATATCGATTGGAGGGATCACCATCACCGATGGGGGTGAGCGGGTTCCGTCTTATGATGAGGATGAAGTCACGACACACCTTAAAGGTACCGATATCTCGATCGCGGTCGATCTGGGCGTGGGTCGCAGTCGGTCGCGGGTCTGGACCTGCGACCTGACGCACGACTACATCCGCATCAATGCCGATTATCGAACCTGACGCCGCGCAGGTGGTCGCCGTGGGAATTGTGGCGGATTCACAGGGACGTCTTCTTATCGGCGAGCGCCCGCAGGGCAAGGCGTATGCGGG
>NZKZ01000019.1 GCA_002694065.1 Acidiferrobacter sp. | reverse complement strand
AGATCAGGATCACGGCTTAACGGCTCTCGCAGATCACAGCCGGCGATGAGAAGATCAGGCGGGGCGCCCATCGCCAGATTGACGATGGCCGCGCTAGCGATGTCGCCACACCAGGGACCATCAATCCGCATCTTAATCCCTGCCTCCGCGCAAAGATCGCGAATCTGCCGGGCAATGCCCAGTCCACCGACCAAAGCGGGCTTGATGCACATGCCATAGGCCGTGCCGTCAAGAATCGCACGTTTTGCGGTTTCAGCATCCCTACTGGTCTCGCCATCCAGCAGTATTTGCGCATCGAAAGACCGACACAGATTCCGATTTTCTTCGTAAAACTGGCAGGGCTCCTCCCAAATGAGGCGGGTATCCTGAATCGCGTTAATTGCTTCCTCCGCCTGTTCAGGCGACCAGCCTCCGTTGGCATCAGCCAACAGGATCTGAGATTCGGTCATGAGGTCAAGCGCCGTTCGGATGAGCCCCAATTCATGTGCAAGGCTATAGACTCCTACCTTGATCTGAATGACCTTTCGTTGTGATCCGGCCATCGCCATTCTGACGCGAACCCGCGCCGGATCTTCTTCAGAGATGGAGAAATAGTCCTCTATGCTGGTATCCCGTGCACCTCCCAGCACATCGGCAAACGTTGCTTCGCTTTGGCGTGCCAGAAGATCGTAATAGGCGGTCTCCATTCCGAAAGTAATGCCATTCCAGGAAGCATCTCTTTCCTGAAGAGCGTTGATCAGTTCCTTAATAGAAGTATGCGGCTCTCCAATGAGATTAGATAACAAGGGAAGGGTTTCTGAATAGCGCGCAAGGCGCTCTTGAGGCTCCAGCGGCGGGGCGGGCACGATCTCACCAAGACCGCAGATTCCGTTATCGGTATGCAGGCACAGAACCTTACCGAAGGTGGTTTCCTGAACCACATGCGACATCCTGTAAGGGCCGTCCCGAAAGGGAATCTTGAGATCCCAAAGTTCAATCTTGTTAAGGCGCACAGATCTGGTATGGGGATTGTTCAAGCGGCCCGTTCCGGTGAACGGAGCAAGCAGGTCATTGGCTGGTCGAGGCCATGGCTTTATAGATCAGACGGGCGAAGTGCTGTTGCACCGGATCCCAGTAGGGAGAGAGTACTCCTCCATTGAAGCCATCAGAGAGGCGGCCGCGCTGCATACGCTCGAGAATGCCGATGTCTTCAAGATTAAGGTCATGCCAATTCTTGATGACGGTATCTCGAGCTGCCCGGAACTGCTCACCATCAGCTCCTTCACCCACAAAGTAGAGACTGATCGTTTCCCTGCTGGATTGGGCACTGATGGGTGTCGTGACCAGGGTCGCCAGTTGGTCGGGAAAGATCTCGAACGCGAAATTTGGAAAGAGCACAAACCAGTCACCGCGGTTTTTCTTGTGTTCCGGCAGGCCCGGGAAGTAGGGGAGGCCCTCTCCGCGGGCAGGATCGGTTCGTTGGAAGGTATAGCCGCACAGCAGAATGTGATCTTCAAAGGTGGGCGCATCCCGTTCCGCCATAGTGACAAAAGAGTGCAGCCAGGGATGACAGGAGAAGACATGATAGGGCTCAATGAAGTTCTCTACCGCAAGTTTCCAGTTGGCTTCGATATCAAAACTCAAAGTGCCGCCCAGACGAAGCGAGTCAAGGTTGTAATCAGCGATTTTTTCAAGCACCGGGGCGATGTACGACGAAAACGGCCCCGCGTCTCCCGAGATATTGACGAATACCCAGTCGTGCCAGGTGTGGCAGGCGATCTCGACAAGGTTATTGCTTGTGCACTCCGCGGGTTTCGTATCGTGCTGATCTCCACCAAAAAAATGAGGTCGGGCGAGGAGTTTGCCCTTGAGGCTGTAGCTCCAGGAGTGATTCGGACACACGATGTTGCGGCAGTCGGATCTCGGCTCTTCAATCAGGACCGCACCGCGGTGGATACAGACGTTGTGGAAGGCGCGGATGACGCCGTCGGTATCTTTGGTCAGCAGCAGCGACTGGCCGGCAACTTCGACCGGACGAACAGATCCCGGCTCGGCCAAAAGATGCGCAAACTCAGCAAAGACCCAGTGGCGCTTAAAGACGCAATCTCTTTCTGCTGCAAAGAAGTCGGGGTCGACATAAGCCGCGTTCGGCAAAGTAGACCCTTCTGCTGTTGGCGCACTCAGGCGATCCCACAGGGTTGAGTCGAACCACTGATTGCTATTCATGAATTATTCCTGTTGTGGCCGGTGTTGCGCACAACTGTTAATCTACCCGATCATCCATGCCGCCTTAAAACCCTCAAGCACCGCCTCCTCAACGGTCCGGGGGGCTAACGCGTCACCGATGGTTTTGATCTGAAGAGGTTGCGTACCCGAAGTCTTTAGTTGACCGATCCAATTACAATCATTGTTGGACCGAGGTGGATAGCAGCTGACAACCGCGTCTACATCTTCACAAGTAATCGCTTCGCCATTGATGGTGTGCTGAAAAAATGCAGTCTGGTCTTCGGCCCCAAAAAAACGTGCATAGCAGGTCAATTCAACTTTGAGACTTTCAAGTTCGCCAAACCATTGATCCCGCACAATCGCAGGTATGGACTCGCCGCAAGTGCTTGCCCCTGAGAAAAGCCTGACCTTATAACCACTCAATGCAAGCATGTGAGCAACGCCCATCCCGGACCAATCTGAACTCCAGTCGGCAATCACCACATTCTGACCTGCGGGTTTTTCACCAGCGATGACTGACCATGCGCTTAGAAACTGTGTGTCGATGATCTCAACTTCAGGCAGACGGGGGACAGCACCTGTACTGATGATCACGGCATCTGGCCCTATAGTGTGAAATGCCTCGGTGGTCGCTGAAGACGATAAGCAGACTCGTACAGAACTACGATCAAGTTCGCTCATCAGATTGGTGGTAACACCGCCAAATTCAGATCGACCGGGTAGTCTTTCAGCCAAATTGACTTGACCACCCAGTTTGGGTTGCTTTTCAAAAAGGATGACTTCATGCCCCTGGTCAGCGGCCGTGATAGCCGCTTTCATACCACCTGGGCCACCACCAATCACCCACACCAATCGTTTGGGTTGCGTTGATCGGGGTCGGAATTCAAGTTCCCGGCCGGTAACCGGATTCTGTATGCAGGAGATGGCATGGTGGGTCAGGCGATGCCCGACACAGGCTTGGTTACAACCAATGCATGCTCGGATATCGTCGCTTCGGTTCGCCGCTACTTTATTAGGAAATTCGGGGTCAGCGATCAAGGCCCGTACCATACCGATCATGTCCGCTTTGCCTTCGCTCAATATCTGTGACGCAGCTTGGGCCTGGTTGATACGGCCTGCAACCAGCACGGGCTTGGTAACCACAGATCTCAGTTGTGCTGCATCATTGGCGACGAAAGCTGGCGGTACCGCCATGGGAGGAAAAACGTGGATCCAGCCATCGGGTGAGGCGGATGAGCCTGAGATTACGCTGAAATAATCCAGGTGGCCTTCATGCTCTAGGGCTTGGCAGACTTTGATCGCCTCTCCTGCTTCCATACCGAATTGAGTTTTCTCATCAAGCGTGATTCGAATGCCGAGTGTTTTTGAACTCCCAATAGCCTGACGGGTCCTTGCGATAGACTCCGATAAAAACCGCATACGGTTTTCTAAACTGCCACCAAACTCGTCATCACGGCGATTGGTGATGGGATTAAGGAACTGTCCGATCAGGTATCCCTGGCTGGCAAGAATTTCAATGCCGTCGAGTCCGGCTTCAGCGAGACGTGCGGCCGCTGTAGCGTAACTTTCAATGACTTCCCAGACCATGTCGTTGGACATCGGGATGGGTACCACCCGATAGCGATCGTCGGGCGTATCCGATGCTGAAAAGACTAAGGGTCGGGACCCATCATGACTGTAACGAACGGATCGACCGGCATGGAACAACTGCCCAAAAACGGCCGTACCATGCCCACGACAGGCGCGGGCTAACTCTGTCATGCCCGGAATAATGTCATCACGCCCGGCATTGAGGTAAGCCGACTCAAAAGCAAAGCTTGGATGGAAGGCCATGCCTTCCAGGATAATCAGCCCCGCTCCTCCTCTTGCTCGGGCTTCATGGTAGGCGATGAGTTGATCGCTGACGAGACCGTTGACTCCCAGTGTTGTCCCATGCGGAGGGTTAAAAATCCTGTTTCTTATCTCGGATGGGCCGAGACTGATTGGCTCAAAAAGGTTTTCGTACATGGGTAATGGCTGAAGGGGTCAGGGTCGGCTGATGATTAGGACTGTGCGTCAACCGAAACGAATCAGGTGTTTACAGGTATCGCATAATATAAGGTACAAGTGTACAATTTATTCAATGAAACAAACAAGTGTACCAATTGAGAAGTTCCCTGAGGTAGGGCACTTATTACAGTATCTGGCCGAGTCGTTATCCAGTCTCACGCCAGAACTACAGAAAACCGCGGCCTATGTTCTAGAGAATCCCAACGAGATTGGGGTCAGTTCGATCCGAGAGATCGCCGCTAAGGCTAGGGTTAAACCAAACTCGCTAGTTCGGATGGCGCGCAGGATTGGTTTTGAGGGATATGAAGATTTTCGCCAGCCGTTTCGGGAACAGATCCGTCACGGTGATTATTTCTATCGTGAGCAGGCGAAATGGCTGCAGTCCCTCATTTCCGGGGGTGTGCCCGATAACATTTATGCAGAGGGTGCTGCGGCGACTATCGCCAACATGGAAAAACTCTACGCACTAAACAAGTCAGTCGATCTAAAGGCTGCCGCGGATCAAATTGTGAACGCGCGCAAGACTTATGTACTCGGTGTGGGCCTGGTCAATGCCGCGGCTGAAAATTTTGCTTATCTCGCTAACATGGCAATTGATAACGTTGTTTCGATACCCCAGGAAGGTTCTGTACCGGTCGATGGATTGGTTCATGCCGATAGTCGAGATGTATTGCTCGCGATGACTTTCAAGCCTTACCGCCGTGAAGTCGTGGAGGCAGTAAAGGTGGCACGTACACAGGGAGTAAGGATTATTGCCGTATCAGATAGCCCAGCGTCACCCATTTTTGAGGGCGCTGATTATCAATTTCAAATATCTGTTGATACACCCTTAATGTTTATATCGACTGTCGCGCTTTCTGCCTTGCTGGAATCATTGATGGCATTTGTAATTGCAGATCTCGACGAGTCGGTTATTGCCAGTATTGAGCGTTTTCACCAGCGTAGGTATGACCTTGGTATTTACTTGGAGGAAAACACCTGAGGTTATGAGCGATTCGCCGATACAAGAGCATGAGGTTGTCCATGCCCTGGATGCGGCCTATTACACCAGCGAGGCGCTTTACCAGAAGGAGTGCAGCGGCCTTTTTGCCCGTACCTGGCAGTACGCCGGCCACGTTTCCCAGGTTGCGAAGCCTGGGGACTACTTCAGTTTTGATATTGCAGGCCAGGGTCTCTTTTGTATCCGCGACAGCAATAACGCGCTCCATACCTTTTATAACGTTTGCCAGCACCGCGCGCATCAGTTGGTTTCAGGACAGGGTGAGGGCAAGAAAACGCTGGTTTGCCCTTATCATGCCTGGACCTATCGTCTTGACGGCCATCTTTTGCGCGGACCCAATACCGAGGTCGTACCGGAAAGTGTGCGAGAGAGTATCTGCCTGACGCCTGTCCGCACGCAGGAATTCTGCGGCTTCATCTTTGTCAATCTTGATGACAATGCGGATCCGATGGAGGACTGGTTTCCGGGTGTTGAGGCAGAACTGCGGGAGTTTGTTCCGCGGATTGACGATCTGACGCCGCTTGAGACCATCGAGGCTCAGGAGCGGTGTAACTGGAAAGTGTCAGTCGAGAACTATTCGGAGTGTTATCACTGCCGAATCAATCATCGCACCTTCTCGACCGGGGTGGTCAAGCCAGACACCTATGACATCCAGCCGCAGGGATATTGTCTTCGCCACACGACCGAGTGCCAGAATCTCGAGAAGATGACCTACCCAATTGATCTGGGTGCCAACGAGCATGCCGGGGACTACTCATCCTGGTATCTGTGGCCCACATTTTCCTTTCAGGTGTATCCGGGAAATGTACTCAATACCTATCATTGGCAACCGACCGCGGTCGATGCCGTGACCATTGCGCGAGGGTGGTTTACCGCCGAGGGTATCAGTTCGGAGGTCATCCATGATCTCGCTATCCAGGATCGGGAAACCACCGTTGAAGAGGATATCCATCTTGTGGAATCCCAGCAGCGCGGATTCAATAATCGTGGTTATCGGCCGGGACCCCTGGTCGTCGATCCCAATGGGGGCGTTAATTCAGAACATTCAATCAAAGCGTTGCAGCAATGGATGCGCGAGGCAGTGACATCGCCCTAAGGAGTTGAACATGAGTAGTTACACCAAACCCGCTCATTGGGCAGAGCCCAAAAACAAACTATTTCCCTATCAGGTGGGATTCACCTGTCCGCCGTATGACTGGTGCGCGGGGCCGACGGATTTTCAGAACATGGCGCCCAATTCGGTCGGGGTGCATGGCCGGATGCTGCATGTTCCCGACTATACCCACCGACTGGATCAACGCAGGCAGAACTTTAATCTTTTGGAAGAGTTCGTCGAGTGCATGGCCAACAATGGTGCGGATGTGTGCGGCCAGGTGGGATCCAACTGGGTGCACGCCAGTGGCCTGGGCGTAGAAGGGGTCCGTGAACATTGTGAAATGCTGAGTGAGAAATACGATACCCCGTTTCACATGGCAGGCTACGCGATGGTGGAGGCTCTGCGCGACCAGAACATCGAGAAGGTTGCCCTGAATGCAGCCTACCATCATCGCGATTGGTGGCAGGGAACTGTTTCATTCCTGAAGGAAGCGGGCTTCGATGTTATCTGGGCCGGCAACTTTCACGACCAAGGCTGGTTCGCAACGCAGGAACAGGTCAATCAATGCATCTGGTGTTTTGATGGCGATCTCGCTGAGAAGAGTTTTCAGTACGTGGCCGAGCAGGCCCCACAGGCGGAGGCATATCTGATTAACGGTATGTGCAATTTCCGATCTGGACCCGATGGCCAGGCCCAACGGCCGGTGCATCATGAAGTCGCTATCGAAGCCATGCTGGGCAAGCCGATGATCAGCCATGACAACGCACTTTACTGGAGAATCTTCAAGACCCTGGGCCTTGCTCCGGTGACGTCCCAGGGCCGGTTGCTGTCCTCGTTAAGTGCGCAATAGGGCGGTATCGAGAATGCACAAGATTCTCGTGTTGTGGGCAACGCCCCGGTCGACGTCAACCGCTTTTGAGTGGATGATGCGCCAGCGCGGTGATATGCAGTGCTTTCACGAGCCCTTCGGGGAATGGTGGTACGAAGGGGACGGCGCCCTGTGGCCGCGGCTCACCCCCGACAGCCCAAGAAAGCCGGGACTCACCTTTGAGACGGTCTGGGCGAGACTGAAATCCGCAGCAGCGAAGGGGCCGGTTTTTTCCAAGGATTTTCCGCACTATATCGAGAATTACTGGACGGACGAGTTTCTCCAGCATTTCAACCATTCTTTTCTGATACGCGACCCTGCCAAAGTCGTGACCAGCGTACAAAAGCGTTGGCCTGATGTTCATTTGAAGGAACTGGCTTTTCTGGAGCAGCGCCAGCTCTTTGACCGTCTTTGTGATCGCGACGGAAAGGCGCCGCCCGTGCTGGATAGTGATGACCTGCTGCGGGACCCACAAACGATGGTCGCAAGCTACTGCCAAGCTGTCGGTATCGACTTCGTGCCTGAAGCCCTCACCTGGGAGTCTGGGTCCGCTACCGAAGACTATAGTTGGTTCGACGGTGGTTCCTGGCACGAGAAACTCAAGGGCTCCACCGGGCTTGCGCCTCAAGAGCCCGGATTTACCGACATCAACACGGCTCCTGATTACGCGAAAGAGTTATATGAAGAGGTGCTGCCGCATTACGAGCATCTTTATGCGCATCGACTTTCGCCCGAAGACGGGCTGTTTCACTCCTAACCTGGTGCGCGAATGAAGATCACCTCCCTAAGGGCCTATCAAGTGGATCTGCCTTATGTCGGCGGAACTTATTTTTGGGGAAAGGGAAATGCGATTCGGGTTGCGCCGACGACAGTGATTGTTGTGGAGACAGATGCCGGAATCATCGGCTGTGGCGAAAGTTGCCCGATCGGCGGCAACTATCTTGCTGCCTATCCCGAAGGAGTGGTTCCCGCCTTGGCGCAACTCGCTCCCGCAGTGATGGGCCAGGATCCTCGGCATATTCATCGAATCGAGCGACTCATGGATAACGCTTTGATGGGACATCCCTACGCCAAGACGGCCATCGATGCGGCCTGTTGGGACATTCTCGGCCAGGAGTGCGGACTGCCGGTCAGTGTGCTTCTGGGTGGTGTTCTGACCGACGGCGGGCCTATGTATCGCGTGGTGCCGCAGAAATCTCCGGAGGAGGTCAATCGGGAAATGGCAGAGCACCGGGCGGCGGGTTATCGGCAGTTTCAGATCAAGGTAGGAAACGACTGGAAAGGGGATATCGACCGGATTCATGCCGCTGCCGCGATTCTTGAGCCTGGAGAAAGCGCTTTTGCTGACGCCAATCGCGGGTGGACAGTCCGTGAAGCGGTACAGGTGGTCCGTGAGGTTCGCGATACCGGAGTGATGATTGAACAGCCTTGCCCGAGTTACGAGGAATGCCTTCACGTGCGGTCTCGATGCGACCTCCCCATGAAACTGGATGAATGCATCACGGATCTCAAGATGGCCGGGCGGCTGGTAGCCGATCAGGCGGCCGAGGTGGTATGCCTCAAGATCTCAAATCTGGGTGGCCTCACCAAGGCGCGCCGAGTCAGAGACTTTCTGGTTGAGCACGGCCTTTCGGTAGTTTGCGAAGACACCTGGGGCGGGGAAATCACCACGGCTGCCGTGTCACATTTTGCTGCCTCCTGCCCGGAGTCATATCTTTACAACACCACCGACCTGCACAACTACAACACAGCCTCGACGGGAGGGCCGCCGCCCGAAGTTCGTGACGGGAAACTGTTTGCCAGCACCCAGCCGGGTCTGGGGGTCACTCCACTGGCAAGCGCGTTGGGAGAGCCGCTTGCCGAGTACCGGGCTTCATGACATGAAAATCAAAAGGATATCGGTTTATCACAAGGACCTGCCGCTCTCGGAGCCCTATTGGCTGTCAGGCGGTCGACTCAAATTCGAAGTGCTCGATGCCACGTTCGTCAGGATCGATACCGATAATGACATCACAGGATGGGGTGAAGGCACGCCCTGGGGACACACCTACGTGCCGGCGCATGGCCCCGGCATACGAGCCGGCATCGAAACCCTTTCCGAGGTTCTGATCGGTGCTGATCCGAGACAGGCCGGCCGTATCGAATACCTGATGGACAAGACCCTGCCTGGCCACCCGTACGTCAAATCACCAATTGATATGGCCTGTCTTGATATCGCCGGCCAGGTGACCGGGCAGTCCTTGCCGGATCTTCTTGGCGGATGCTTTGGAACTCCCACTCGTGTGATGTCTTCGATTTCGAGTGGCGCACCGGAATACATGGTGGGCTTGATAAAAAAATACCGTGAGCGGGGTTACCGAGGACACTCGGTTAAGGTGGGCGGCAGCAACACGGATCTTGATATCCAGCGTATCCGCCATATAGAAGAGCATCGTCTCGAAGACGAACGGATTCTGTATGACGTTAACCGGGCGTGGACCCGCCGCGAGGCCGCGATGGTAATGAACGCCACGGCCGATCTTGGCGTTACGTTTGAACAGCCCTGTGAAACGACTGACGATATCAAGGCGCTGCGCCGTATCACGAGCGCACCGATTTCGGTTGATGAGACCCTGGTCAGCGTTAACGACATGGCGGCAATTGCCCATGAGGGTGTGGCGGAAGTCGCCAATATCAAGATCAACCGGGTGGGGGGATTGACCAAGGCGAGACGCATCCGTGATCTGGCCATCGCCCACGGCATTCAGATTTATGTCATGGCCACCGGGGGCTCTGCCCTGGCAGACGCCGAGGCCGCGGCGTTGGCGCAGAGCACGCCAGAAGAGTTTCGCCTCGGCTGCTGGGCCTGTCAGGATATGCTGACCGTGGACGTAGCGCCGCGAAGGGGTCCGCGCAGTGAAAATGGAGAACTCTTTGTGCCCAACGAACCAGGGCTGGGATTCGCGCCGGATGAAGCACTGCTGGGAGACCCGGTTGCAGTGTACGGCGGGCAATGAGATGGATGGTTGGACTCAGCGATAAACCGATTAAGATTTGGAGGAGCACTTACCATGATAGAAAACATCCCGCAAACGATGCACGCCGTGGTTCTGACGGGCCATGGCGGGCTGGACAAACTGGAATTTCACCGCGACTGGCCGGTTCCTGTGCCGGAGTCAGACGAAGTGTTAATCCGGGTTGCGGCATGCGGCCTCAATAACACCGACGTCAATACGCGCAGCGCCTGGTATTCCAAGGGCAACAGTGACGCCACCACCGGGGATGCACTCGCCGGCGCTGAGGGAGAAGACGGAACCTGGGGCGGCGCTGCCATTTCGTTTCCACGCATTCAGGGGGCCGATGCCGTAGGGACCGTCGTCCGTGTCGGCGAGGCGGTGGAGCAATCACTGCTCGGCAAACGGGTGATGATCGACGGCTGGCTGCGTGACTGGGATGATCCACTGAATCAGTCCAAGGCGGGCTACTTCGGCAGTGAATGCGATGGAGGCTATGCCCAGTACACCAAAGTCTCCCATCGACAGGTTCATCCCGTTGAGACGACGATGTCGGATGCCGAACTGGCAACCTTTGCATGCTCTTATGTAACCGCCGAGAACATGTTGAACCGGGGTGCGGTGACCGCTGGCGATACCGTACTGGTGACGGGTGCATCCGGAGGGGTGGGCTCCGCACTGATTCAGCTTGCCAATCGCCGCGGCGCAAAATGTGTAGGTCTGTGCAGCGCTGATAAGACGGATGATGTTAAGGCCGTCGGCCCTTTGGCCGTGATTGATCGAAACTGCAGTGACCTGGGCTCCGCCCTACGTGACGCAATCGGTAGCGAGTCGGTTGATGTGGTGGCCGATGTTGTTGGCGGCTCACTTTGGCCGCAACTCATTAACGCACTTGCGCGCGGTGGCCGTTACACCTGTGCCGGTGCGATTGCCGGTCCGATGGTCGAGTTTGATCTCCGTACGTTTTATCTTCGCGATCTGACCTTTACCGGGGCGACCGTTCCGCTGCCAGGGGTGTTCGAGGATCTGGTGGGGTACATCGAGCGAGATGAAATCCGGCCTCTGCTGGCGGCAACCTATCCCCTGGAGAACTTCCACGCGGCACAGCAGGCCTTTATTGATAAACGTCATGTCGGCAACATCGTGACCGAACCTTTTGGGCCGGCCACTTAAATTCGACGAGACTGCGGGTTAAGCCGACATTGAGCCGATCATCCCGCCGGAATCAAGCGCCTGATCCGGCCGCGTTGGAACGGGTGTCAGCACCTGCTTTTCTGACTCGGCGCATCCCTGCGTATGAGATGCTCGATGAAGAGGCGCTCTGCGGGCTTGAAGATCATGCCGACTGGCTGCTGAGTGAGATCGGGATTGAGATCCGTGGCGATCCCGTAGCGCTCGATCTTTTTCGTGATGCTGGTGCGACGGTGGATGGGGAGCGTTTGCGTTTTGACAAAGGCCATGTGCGCGCGCTTTGTGAAACTGCGCCCAAGAGGTACACGATGCACGCGCGAAATCCTGAGCGAAGTGTAGAGTTTGGCGACGATCACATGGTCTTTGGGAGCGCCTATGGATCGCCTTTTGTATCGGATCTCGACGGAGGGAGACGCTACGCAACGATTGAGGACTTTCGCAACTTCGTAAAACTGACCCACCAATCACCCTGGCTACACCACCAGAGTGGAACCATCTGTGAGCCCGTGGATATACCGGTGAACAAGCGCCATCTCGATATGGTCTATGCCCACCTTCGTTACGGGGATCAACCCTTCATGGGCTCGGTCACCGCACCTGAGCGCGCTCAGGACTCGATTGCAATGGCGGAACTTGTCTTCGGCGAGTCTTTCATGCGTGATCATCTGGTTATCCAGGGCAATATCAACGTCAACTCGCCGCTGGTCTATGATCATGTCATGAGCGGCGCCCTGCGCACGTATGCTGCTGCGAACCAGGGGAATGTCATCTCGTCTTTCATCATTGCGGGAGCGATGAGTCCCGTCACGCAGCCGGCGCTTATCGCGCAGTGTCATGCGGAGGTGATGGTGGGAATTGCACTGACACAGCTAGTGCGACCGGGGGCACCTGTGGTTTACGGCGCCTTTCTGACTACGATAGACCTTAAGTCGGGTGCACCTACCTTTGGCACCTTCGAATCCAGTCTTGCCACGTTCGCGATTGCGCAACTTGCGCGTCGTGTTGGAATTCCTTTTCGTTGTGGAGGGCTGTTGACGGCATCAAAAGTTGTCGACGCGCAGGCTACCCAGGAATCGATCAATGCCATGACCTGCGGCGTGATGGCGGGAGCCAACTTTATTTTCCAAGCGGCGGGCTGGCTTGAAAGCGGGCTCACGATAAGCTATGAGAAATTCATGGTAGATGCACAGCAGTGTGGTGTCATGGCCGGATTGGTCAGTGGCCTAAGCATTACCGATGAGCAGCTTGCCCGTGATGCTTTTCTTGAAAGCGGTATCGGCAACACTTTTTTAGGTACCGCACACACAATGCGACACTATAAGACAACAAATTTCATGCCCGGGCTCTGTGATGCTGCGCCCTATGAACATTGGGATGAGCAGGGTGCGCTGGACATGCAGACGCGGGCGAACGAAAGCTGGAAGAAGACGCTTTCTGAATACGAACTTCCGCCGTTGGATGAGGGTATCAACGAGGCTCTGATCGATTTTGTTGAGCGGAAAAAGGCATCGATGGCAGATGCGTGGTACTAGCGGGAGTACACGGTTTGTCGATACCGACTCGCTGGAGTTTCCTGTCAACGCTAGAGGCTGGGTCGAGGAGCCGCGTAGATCATCCCATTTTCCCCTGGGTTGGCGGAAGCCAACCCTTTCTTTGAGCAATAGCCCGGATAGAGGAGCAGCGTGACAGTGCAGAAAACCGAGTGGCCGGACAGTCTGTGGCGATCGACCGCCGAACCACTGCGCGATTTTCCTGAACTTCACGAGGATATTGAGACTGATCTGCTGATTATTGGTGCCGGCTATACCGGCCTGTCGACCGCACTTCATGCGGCCGATGCCATTGAGCAGATCGTGATTTTGGATCAGGCGCAACCAGGCTGGGGTTGCTCAGGCCGAAACGGTGGCCAGGTCCATGGTCAATGGAAACCCGATCTTGCGGCTTTGAAACGGCTGTATCCCGGCAGCCAGTTTGACGCATTCATCAAAACCTTGGGCGATGCCGTCGAGTTGGTGTTTGATCTTGTAGACCGGCATCANATTGATTGTCAGGCGCAAAGGGCAGGGTCGATCATTGCGGGCAAAGGAGGCAAGGCGGTTCGTTATCTGACCGAGTGGTCTAAATTTTGGGCAGAAACCGGCGCAGACGTACGCTTGTTGGACAAACACACTTCGGCCGACCTGATCGGTACCTCCCATTATGATGGGAGCATGCTCGACCGCCGAGGAGGGAGTGTGCAGCCGCTGGCCTATTGCCAGGGTTTGGCCCGTGCCTGTCACGAGCGGGGTGTCACTATCCATGGCGACTCCCGGGCGGTCCGGATTAGCCAGAATGGAAACAGCTGGCGGGTTTTCACAGCCCACGGAAGTGTCAAATGCGAACGCCTGGTGCTCGCAACCAACGGGTATACGGATGAACTTTGGCCGGGACTCGCGCAAACCATTGTCCCCGTGGCCAGTATGCTTACCGCGACCGCTCCCTTGCCCGATGCGGTAGTGTCGACTTTACTGCCCCAGCGACAGCCCGTAGCAGAGTATGCAGGTGTCCCAGCGTACTATCGGGTGGACGAAACGAATCGCCTTGTTTTTGGTTGGCGGGGAACGGTGTCCGGTGAGATTGGTTCCTTGAATACCGCGCACCTCAGATCCAGGGCAGTCCGTCTCTTTCCACAGATCGCAGGTACAAAGTGGGAATATGACTGGGCGGGGTATGTCGGAATTACCTCGCATCAGCGCCCGATGTTGCTCAGACTCGCTGATAATGTTTATGCGGGTTTGGGGTATAACGGTCGGGGAGTGCCAATGGCAACAATGATGGGAAAGCAGTTGGCGCTCTCGCTAACAGGTCAGACATCCGCTATTTCCGCTGAATCACTGCGGGCGATTCCTTTGCATTCTTTCCGTCACATCGGGGTGTCGGCCCGGATCATGTCTGGGCATTTACGCGATTGCCTGAATTGAGTTTCGCATGACGACAAATCCAGACTCACTGATCCGAGACGACGACTGGAGTGATCTCACCCAGCATCGCCAGCCGGAGCTGGTTGATGATGAGCGCCTGCACCGTTGGCGCCTGTCGCGCCTGCGCGGGCAGTTGGAGAAGACCGGGGCAGCGATGTGCCTGTTGGTGAGCCCGGTGAGCCTGCGGTACGCCGTGAACTATCGCGACTACCCGCTGTTCCAGTCCCATATGCCCCAGACGTATCTCTTTTTATCAATGGAAGGGCCAACCGTCATTCATGGCGCCATGGGGGGATCCTCATGGGCTGATGACACACGCGCGGGCAGGCCCATTTCATTTTTCGATGGGGCCGAGCGCCTTGGCGAATATGCCGAGCAACTGGCCGATGATGTCGTGAATTATCTTAAAGAGATCGGCACCGACAACCGCCGGGTTGCAGTGGAGTATGTAAATCCCAGCATCACCCGAGCGTTCTTGAGCCGGGGACTTGAGGTCATTGATGGTGTGTTGATCAGTGAGCCTGCGCGGGTAATCAAGTCGCCCGACGAGATAAACTGTATTCGCTGGGCGGTGGCGGTTGCTGAACATGGCATCGCCCGGCTCAAGCAGGCGCTGCGACCGGGCGTCAGCGAGGTCAAGCTCTGGGGATTGCTGAACTACACAAATCTCGCCAATAACGGAGACTGGCACGAGGGCCGGATGTTGGCATCAGGGCCTCGGATTAACCCCTGGCTTCAGGAAGCGTCACCCAGAGAGGTGCAGTCAGGGGATCTTGTGGGCTTGGATACGGATATGGTGGGTCCACGCGGTTATTTCGCAGATGTCTCCCGTACCTTTCTCTGCGGTCCTGCGCGCGCCACGGCGAGACAGCGCGAACTTTACCAACTTGCCTTTGAGGAGATCAGTCATAACCTTGCCCTGATCCGGCCGGGCCTCAGCTTGAGTGAATTTCAAAAACGCGCCTATGTTCCGGCCGAAGAATTTCACCAAAATGCCTATCCCTGTGTCATCCACGGGGTAGGGATGTCTGATGAGTATCCCCAGGTGAAACCCGCATTCCGGGGAGAGAATCCCTATGACGGCGTGATTGAGAAGGATATGGTCATTTGTGTCGAGAGTTATATGGGTGCGGTCGGCGAGCGCGACGGCGTTAAACTTGAGCAGCAGATTCTGGTTACCAAAAGCGGTTATGAGTTGCTGTCGTTGTTCCCGCTTGAAGCGGAACTCATGGACGCTTGAGTTCTGAGTGTAGGAAAGGCACCCATTTTTGAACACTGATACATCAAAAACTACCCAAGAGGAGTTGCTTCAGGCGCTATTTGATCTGGCCAACGCTACCGAGGGTGAGCTCAGGCAGCAGGCGTCGCAACGGCCCGCGCAGGATGCCGTTTCGGCAGATCAATTTGCCAGTCATGTCCTCTGGCTGGGTGAGGAGCCGATGTTGCCCGAGCGGAGTTACCGAGGCCTGGCAGCTGGCCAGGACTTTGGCGTGCAGGTCACGGACCTGACCTACGAGATCGATCAACAAAGCAACGAGCATCTGGCAGCAAAAGTCCTGGAGAAGGGTCGGGTGGCTTACTGCAAGATCGCGCTCGATGCGGCCGTGCCGGTTGATCCTCAAAAGGCAGACGGAACATCTCCCGTGGTGTTGTTTCTGGATAGTGCCGGGGGCGGGATTGTTGGCATCGGCATTATCGATTTCGCACTTCGCCGCTCGACCAACATTTCCTGGCACCAGACCACGGTTGATCAGGCTGCCAGAGCACGTGTTCATAGCCACCAGCCTTGCGTAGTCTGGTTTACCGGTTTGTCAGGATCCGGTAAGTCGACGGTTGCCAATGTCCTTGAGCAGAAGCTCCACAGCGAGGGGCGGCATACCTACCTGCTTGACGGCGATAACGTGCGCCACGGACTTTGCCGGGATCTCGGATTTACCGACGCCGATCGGGTGGAGAATATCCGCCGGGTCGCGGAAGTGGCAAGACTGATGGCGGATGCAGGGCTCATCGTCATCGCTTCATTCATCTCACCCTTTGCCAATGAGCGAGAGATGGCTCGTCTCGCGGCTGGAGATATCCTTTTCGTCGAGGCATTCGTTGATACGCCGCTTGCGGTGTGTGAATCCCGTGATCCCAAGGGTCTTTACAAAAAAGCACGGACTGGTGAGCTGAAAAACTTTACCGGTATCGACTCAGCCTATGAGGCGCCAAGCCGGCCTGAGATTACACTGCATGGTGCAGAGCACACGCCAGAAGTGCTGGCCGATCAGGTCGCAGAATATCTTTCTTCCAAGAATGTCTTTTCTGTTTAGGGAACAATAGAAATCAGGGAACAACAGAAACCATGACAGATCAATCAAAAGTAGCCCTTGTGACCGGTGCAGGTACTGGTGTTGGCAAAGCGGTTGCGCAGATGCTGCTACAAAACGGATATTGTGTGACGCTGACGGGTCGGCGCGGTGAACTGCTGGAGGCAGCAGCTTCAGAATCCGATGCAGGGTCCGACGCTGTCTTGTGCCATGCGGCAGATCTTCGCCATTCCGAAGAGGTGGACCGACTCTTTGATGCAGCTATCGCGCGGTTTGACCGGATTGATCTTCTTTTCAACAATGCGGGTATAGGTGCGCGTGCTGTCGATGTTGATGAGCTCGAGATTTCTGAATGGCAGGCGGTGCTTGACACCAATGTGCATGGCGCGTTCCTGTGCGCCCGGCGGGCATTCGGGCAAATGAAAGCCCAGGATCCGAAAGGAGGCCGGATTATCAATAACGGTTCGATCTCGGCATACGTGCCGCGGGTCAATAGTGCCCCGTATACCGTCAGCAAGCATGCCATGTCAGGCCTGACCCGAAGCCTGGCGCTCGACGGACGCCAGCACAATATCGCCTGCGGCCAGATTGATATTGGTAACGCCCTGACGGACATGGCGAGACCATTGGGAGAGGGAACCCGTCAGCCTAATGGCACCGTATTGGCAGAACCGCTTATGGATGTGCATCATGTCGCAACGAGTGTGCTGCACATGGCTGAGTTACCGCTTGATACCAACGTGCTTTTCATGAACGTGATGGCCCGGGACATGCCTTTCGTCGGACGCGGCTAGCGGGGCCTTGTGTTTCGGCCTAAATCGCGCTCGAACTGGCACGGTAAATCCAATAACCAAAGGACCCAGTTATGCACTCGAACCCTTTCTCGGATGAAGAACTGAGCCGTCGGCTGGCAGCCACCCGTCAGGAAATGGCGGCGCGCGGTCTTGATCTGGTCTTGTTGAGCGCGCCGGAACATGTGTTCTATCTCACGGGATTGGATCATTGGGGTTATTTTGCGCCGCACGTGCTTATCGTGGCGGCTGAAGGTGAACTGGTACTCGTGACCCGGGCAATGGAACACGTGGCGATTCGCAATCAGGTGCGAAACGCGACCTTCATCGGGCATTCGGATTCCGAGAGTGCAGCTGATGTTGTGGTTAACCATCTCAAGGGCGCGAGTTCCGGCAAAACTATCGGTCTGGAAGCGGCTTCTGCAGGACTGTCTTACGCGATGGGGCAGGCGCTTAAGCAAGGTATTGATGGCGCATCCTGGGTAGATATCACGGGGATGCTGGATGAGATGCGGCTGGTGAAGTCCACCGAAGAGCAGCGTTTCATGAGAAGCGCCGCCGTCGCCTCCGACGCCGGCACGCAGGCTGCAATCAATGCCATTCATGATGGCGCCAAAGAAGCGGATGTCGCAGCCGAGTGTCTTGCGGCGATGACCCGTGCGGGAGGAACACCACCTGGCTTTGGCCCCTTCTTGCGCCCGTCTCATCGCATGGCGGAGGAGCATACGACCTGGGGAGATGGTGAACATCATGAGGCAGTATTCCTTGAGATCGCGGGCTGTGTGGCCCGCTATAACGCTCCCATGGGACGGTTGGTGAATATCGGCCGGATCTCTGATGAGGATGCCGAGATGGCGAATATATGCGGCGAGGCTTTTGATGCGACGTTAAGGGCGCTCAAAGTCGGCGTCAGAGCAAAAGACGTTTACAACGGTTGGCAGTCGGTCGTGGATGCAGCGGGCATGCCTGAGTACCGTCGCCATCATTGCGGATATCTGGTTGGTATCGGCTTTCCACCCGCCTGGACGGGCGGACCACGGGTCACGGGCCTGCGCCATGATTCTGACCGCGAGATGCGAGAGGGCATGACCTTTCATCTGATGTCGTGGTTCACTGAAACGGGTCGTGGAAACTACTTCATCTCCAATACTGTTCTGCTGGGGGCGGACGGCGCAGAGGTACTGACGACAACACCCTACGGGCCGCACATCGCGCCTTAAGCCGTAGATTGATCGTTAAAGGGGAAGGGAAAGAGAAA
>NZKZ01000018.1 GCA_002694065.1 Acidiferrobacter sp. | reverse complement strand
GCGGGTATCGATATGTTTGATTGCGTGCTGCCTACCCGAAATGCGCGCAACGGGTGGTTGTATACCCGTCGGGGTATCGTTCGGTTGAAGAATGCGGTCAATCGAAGAGACACCCAACCGATCGATCCTGACTGCCCATGTCCGGCCTGCACGCAATTCAGCCGCGCCTATCTGCGTCATCTGCATGTGACCGGCGAGTTGCTCGGACCGAGGCTCTGCACCCTGCATAACCTCGTCTTTTTTCAGACGCTGATGGCCGATATTCGCGAGGCGATCGCCAGTCAGCGTTTCTCCGCCTTTGCGCAAGAATTTATGGCAATTTTCGGCGGTGAAACCGATGATGTCGTATAATCGCGCGCCTTTCCATGTCCCGATTCGTGAGGTAGCAGAATGGATTTCCTAATTTCCGACGCCTTCGCACAGGCTGGGGGAGAAGCGGGCGGCAGCCTGTTCAGCCTCCTGCCGCTGGTTGTTATTTTCGTATTGTTTTATTTTCTGCTGATCCGTCCTCAGCAAAAGCGTGCCAAACAGCATAAAGAAATGGTCGCGGCCCTCTCCAAGGGGGAAGAGGTGGTTACCAATGGCGGTCTTCTGGGAAAAGTAACTGATGTCGATGACAACTTTATTTCCTTGGAAATCTCCAGTGGGCTCACTGTCAAGGTCCAAAGACAAGCAGTCTCTCAAGTAATGCCAAAAGGTACCTATTAAGCCGATGCGTAATCACACGCCGTGGTGGAAGTGGCTGATCATCGCGGTCATTATCGTGCCCGGTGCGTTTTATGCGCTGCCCAACATTTTCGGCGATGATCCCGGCATTCAATTGCGCGGGGCGCGGGGCGGCAGTCTTGGGGCAGACCAGTTCCAAGAGGTTCAGGCAGTATTGGATGAGGCCGGTCTCCCTTATGACTCTGTATCACTAGACGACTCGGGTATCCGAATCCGGTTCAGTACAACGGATGCGCAACTTCAGGCGAGAGATATGCTGGAGGCGCGCCTGCCAACTGGGTTTACCATCGCGCTGACGCTTCTGCCCGCAGCGCCCCAATGGCTCTCAAACGCTGGGGCTCTGCCGATGTATCTTGGTCTGGATCTTCGGGGAGGAGTGCATTTCCTGCTCGAGGTGGATATGGCGACTGCGCAGAGGCGCGCGGAGGATCGTTATGTGGCAGATCTTCGATCGACACTGCGAGAGGCCAAGATCCGATATCGTGGTATTGCCCGCGACGGCGCTGGCGGCATCAAGATTACGCTTCGCTCCGCCGATGCAGTAGAGGAAGCGCTGAAAACGATCCGTAAAGAACTGCCTGGACTGGTGGTGAACGCCGACGATACAGGCTCAGGTGACGTTCTCAGCGCCAACCTGGCGGAAACGGAAATTGACCAGCTGTTCAAATTTGCCCTTGAACAGAATGTGACGGCTTTGCGTAACCGGGTCGACGAACTCGGTGTGGCAGAGCCTGTGGTTCAGCGGCAGGGGGATCGCCGGATCGTCGTGCAGTTGCCGGGGGTTCAGGATACCGCGCGCGCCAAACGCATCCTCGGCCGGACCGCGACGCTTGAGATGATGATGGTTGATGAAGAGCATAGTCTGGAGGCGGCTCTGGGTGGCAAGGTACCGCCGGGATCAAAGATTTACCGATTCCGTGACGAGCGTCCCATTCTGCTCGAGAAGCGTGTGATCTACTCTGGAGAGAACATTGTCGATGCGGCGGCAAGTATCGATACCCAGAGTGGCGGTCCGATCGTGAGTATTACTCTGGACGCGATTGGGGCAAGAAT
The DNA here is from genome assembly GCA_002694065.1 of Acidiferrobacter sp. Taxonomy (GTDB): domain Bacteria; phylum Pseudomonadota; class Gammaproteobacteria; order Arenicellales; family UBA868; genus UBA868. The sequence goes on along the minus strand of NZKZ01000018.1, from coordinate 18,230 downwards.
TAACCAGAAGGTCACCGGCAAGAATATCGGCAAGCGGATGGCCGTGCTGTACATCGAGAATCGGTCAACCATTCGCACTGATGCGGATGGNNTGCCCATGAAAGATGATCAGGGCCGAGTCATGCGTACCCAGCAACGCATTGANGAAGTNATCACTGCNCCGGTCATTCGNGATCAACTAGGCAANCGNTTCCAGATCGANGGGCTTGATAGCGTGAATGAGGCCCGTGATCTCGCACTGATGCTGCGGGCAGGTTCGCTTGCAGCGCCGGTAGAGATTATTGAGGAGAGGACCGTGGGCCCAAGCCTGGGGCAGGCCAATATCGATCAGGGATTCAGATCAGTGATGGTGGGCTTCATTCTGGTGCTGATTTTCATGATGATCTATTACCGGGTCTTTGGGGTTTTTGCAAATGTGGCCCTCGCGCTCAACCTTGTTCTGATCGTTGCAGTCCTTTCCATGCTACAGGCCACCCTCACGCTACCAGGCGTTGCGGGTATTGTGCTAACGGTGGGGATGGCGGTGGACGCGAACGTCCTGATTTTCGAACGTATCAGAGAAGAGATTCAAAATGGATCGACGCCTCAGGCGAGCATCCATACCGGGTATGAGCGGGCACTTTCGACGATTGTCGACGCGAACATTACTACCTTGATCGCCGCCATAGTGCTGTTTAATTTTGGCACCGGCCCCATCAAGGGATTTGCTGTCACGCTGAGCATCGGGATTATCACGTCAATGTTTACGGCGATCGTGGTAACTCGCGCCTTGGTGAATTACCTCTATGGCGGCAAGCGCGTCAAATCCCTGGCAATCTAGCGGCTGAAGCAATGCGGATCTTTAAAAAAGTCACCCAGTTCGATTTTCTTGGCAAGCGTCGGGGCGCGTGGATATTGTCTGCTGTGCTTTTGGCGGTAAGTGTTGGTTCGCTTGGCGTTCGCGGTCTGAATTTCGGGATCGATTTCACGGGCGGTACGTTAGTCGAGCTGGAGTACTTGCAGTCTGCCGATCCGGTCGCGGTTCGATCAACACTTAAAGAAGCCGGAATTGACGATGCCATCGTCCAGTACTTCGGCACTTCAAGGGATATTCTGGTCCGGCTTCCGGTGAGCGCCGATAAAGCGGCATCTGAACAGAGCAGTGATGTCGTCAGCGCTCTCAGGATCGCGGCTGGAGAGACCTTGACAGAGAGTGCACAAGGCGGTCTCCAGCAATGCACCGCTACCGGAGGAGTAGTGAAGGACTGCCAGGTTCAGATGCGCCGAGTGGAGTTTGTGGGTCCGCAGGTAGGCAGCGAACTGACAGAGAAGGGTGGACTCGCAATGCTGTATGCGTTGATCGGCATTCTCATCTACGTCGCGTTCAGGTTTGAATGGCGTTTTGCCGTGGGAGCGGTTATCGCCCTGGTTCATGATGTCTTGATCACACTGGGTGTGTTTTCTGTTCTGGCGATCGAATTTTCATTGCCGGTTCTCGCAGCCGTCCTGGCGGTTATCGGTTATTCATTAAACGACACGATTGTTGTGTTCGACCGCATTAGGGATAACTTCCGGAAAATGCGTAAAGGCTCGGTCCTTGAGATCATGAATCGTTCAGTCAATGAAACGCTGCCACGTACCGTGCTGACTTCCGTGACCACCCTGCTGGTGGTATTGACTCTGCTGCTGGCCGGCGGTGAGATCATTAAAGGGTTCGCCATCGCACTGCTGATCGGTGTGTTGATCGGAACTTATTCTTCGATTTTCGTCGCCAGTCCCGCCGTATTGGTCCTGGGTATCTCCCGCGAGGATATGCTCCCTGTGGCCAAGGAAGGTGCGGAAGCGGAGGGCGACCCGGCTCCTTAGGCCTGTTGCGGCGCCTGAAAGGCCTGCTATGCGTTGCCCCGCCTGTTCCAGCGACGATACCCGGGTTATTGACTCCCGATTGGGTGACGCTGGTGCGAGCGTACGGCGGCGTCGGGAGTGTCAGGCCTGTAGCCATCGCTTTACGACATTTGAGCGTTTTGAGCGTGAACAGCCGAGGGTCGTCAAGAGTGATGGCAGGCGGGAGACCTGGGATGAAGAGAAACTTCGCCGGGGATTGCTTCGTGCTCTGGAGAAGCGGCCTGTAGGCCTTGATCAGGTGGATGCCCTGATCAACGACGTCAGCCGTCAGATCCAGTTAAGCGGCGAGCCAGAGGTACGATCCGCTGCGATCGGTGAGATTGTGATGAGTCTTCTTCCCCAGATTGATGAAATCGCCTATGTGCGCTATGCCTCGGTTTACCGGAGTTTCGAGGATGTGGCGGCTTTCAGCAAAGAGATTGACCGGCTGCGAAAGGATCGACACCCTCCGAGCAACGTTACCCAGTTGTCACTGCTGGCAGAGCCAAAATCAGGTCGGCGGAAATGAATATTCCTAATCAGATGGATCGAGACCATCGTTTTATTACCCGTGCGGTGGAACTTGCCAAACGGGGTCTGTATACAACGAAGCCAAACCCGCGCGTGGGCTGCGTGGTTGTCCAGGGCGACGAGATTGTCGGCGAAGGATGGCATGAGCGAGCGGGTGAGCCTCACGCGGAGATCCACGCGCTTTCTGACGCCGGTGAGCGGGCGAAGGGAAGTGAGGTCTTTGTCAGTCTTGAACCGTGCGCGCACTCCGGGCGCACGGGGCCCTGCGTCCAGGCGCTGGTAGATGCCGGGGTCAGCAGAGTTGTGGCAGCGATGATTGATCCCAACCCGCAAGTTGCCGGTCGGGGAATTGAGATGCTTCGTACCGCGGGTATTGCGGCAGAGATATCGCAACAAGATTGCGGGGCACTGGATCTCAATCCAGGGTTCTGCAAGAGAATGGCAGGGGGTCGTCCTCTCGTCAGGCTCAAGGTGGCGGCCACGATGGACGGCCGAACTGCTGCTAACGACGGAAGCAGCCAATGGATTACAGGAGAGGCTGCACGGGCAGAGGTGCATCAGTTAAGAGCCAGAAGCTGTGCGATTGTGACAGGGATCGGGACCGTCAGGGAGGACAACCCGCGTCTGAATGCTCGTGTCGACGAAGACGTCGTGCAGCCCCTGCGAGTGGTTCTGGATGGGAATGGTCAATTGGATCCGAGCGCTCGCCTTTTTTCCGAGTCTGGAGACGTATTGATTGTCACGAGCCGTGAAGATGATGAAGGCTACGGATTTGATGCGAGAACCGAACAGTTATGCCTGGCTGGGGAAGATGGTCGGGTGGACGTTGCTGGGGTACTCGATATTCTCGCGGAGCGCGCTTGTAATGAGGTATTGGTCGAAGCGGGAGCCGGTGTAGCAGGGGCTTTTGTTTCCCGCAGCTTGGTAGATGAAATCTGGGTGTACCAGTCGCCTGATATGCTCGGCTCTGGCGGCAGAGGGATGTTCGTCATGCGAGGAATTCGATCCATAGACGACCGCGTCAAGTTTGAGCTGAAGGACGCTTCCAGAATTGGGCGGGACTTGCGGCTCATCTATAGGCCGGCGCGAGAGGGCGGGTAATGTTTACTGGGATCGTTCAGGATGTTGGCGAGATCGAGTCTTTAGAGCCTCGTTCGGGCGATCTCGTCATCGGAATCCGACCGGGCGCCCTGGATACCAAACTTGTGAAACTCGGTGACAGTATTGCTGTGGCCGGTGTTTGCCTGACCGCCGTGAGCATTGCATCGGGTTGCGTCTTTTTTGATGTATCAAAAGAGACCTTGTCCAGGACATTGCTCGGAAACTCGAGCGTGGGTGACGGTGTCAATCTTGAGTTGGCGATGGGGGCCCAGGATCGGTTCGGGGGACATTTGGTCAGTGGGCATGTGGATGGATTGGCCACCCTGATAGAGTCGACTGCCTCAGCTCGGTCAACCCGAATGCGGTTCTCCGGGTCGCGTGAGGTGGCGGCTTTTATCGCGGAAAAGGGCTCTGTCACCCTCGACGGTGTCAGCCTGACTGTGAACGACGTAAGGGACACCCAAGCGGAAGTGATATTTGAGGTAAATCTTGTGCCGCATACTCTCGGCGTCACAACACTTGGGCGACTGACAAAAAAAGACAGTGTCCACCTCGAGGTAGACATGGTGGCCCGTTACCTGAAACGCATGCAGGAATGCGTTTAAGGAAAGAACGGACGGTGCCCGAGTTTGGCTTGAACGGTATAGGGGCCCGACGGTTAGCCGGGGCCGACAGAAATAAGGTTCAATAATGAGCGAGACCGACAAAAATCATGGCGTTAGCCCGATTGAGGATGTGCTTCAGGATTATCGGGACGGCAAGATGGTCATCCTTGTTGATGATGAGGATCGCGAGAATGAGGGTGATCTCGTAATTGGCGCAGGATTTGTGACGGCTGAGGACATTAATTTCATGGCGGCCGAGGGGCGGGGGCTGATCTGCCTGACGTTGACTGAAGAACGCTGCCGTCACCTGAAATTACCCCTAATGGTCAACGACAACAACGCGCGCTACTCGACCAACTTTACCGTATCAATCGAGGCGGCCGATGGGGTGAGTACCGGCATCTCTGCCGCCGACCGGGCCCATACCATTCGTACTGCGGTCAGCGAGAACGCCACCGGGGAGGATATTGTGAGCCCCGGGCATGTTTTCCCGATCATGGCGCAGCCCGGAGGAGTACTGACCCGGGCGGGCCACACAGAAGCAGGGGTGGATCTTGCACGTCTGGCCGGAATCGAGCCGGCCAGCGTCATCTGTGAGATTCTGAATCCGGACGGCACGATGGCCCGACTCCCGGACCTGCTTGAATTTGCTCGTGCTCACGGCCTGAAGTTGGGCACTATCGCAGATCTTATCCGTTACCGGATGCGTACCGAACCAACTGTCTGGCGAATTTCCGAGAATATTGTCAGTACCCGCCACGGAGACTTCCGGGCAGTGATTTATGAGGATGGTGAACTGCGACAGGTTCATATGGCGCTTGTGCACGGGACGATCGATCCCCAGGCGCCTGCTGTGGTTCGCGTTCACACCCATCGGGGCGCTTTTGACATGCTTGCAGAAGCGCGTGAAGCCCAAAGCTGGAGCGTGGACTCCGCACTGGAAAGAATCGCACAGGCACCTTGCGGTGTTCTGGTTCTCTTGACTTACTCGGAAGATGCAGCTCAGTTGGATCGTCGGGTCCGCGGCGAGTCGGCGACCGATGGGAAAGAGCGTGAATTGCGTATGCTTGGTGCAGGCAGTCAGATTCTGTCTGACCTCGGCGCCGGCAAAGTTCGGGTCCTCGGGACTCCGCTTCGTACTCATGCGCTCTCCGGCTTTGGCTTGGAGGTGCTTGAGTATCTCCCAGGTCCTCGAGCTGACTGAGTTGGCTTCGGTTAGTCGTCATCTTGCCCGGCGTTGTGCGGCTCAGGCCCTATATCAGTGGATGATGACGGGACAGCCCACGGCAGAAATCGAATCTGCCTTCATCAGTGATGATGGGTTGAGCGATTCGGATATTTCCTATTTCAGACATCTAATCGAGGCAATCCCGGAAAGACGCGATGCCCTCGAACAACGGCTCCATGGGATGATTGAGCGGCCATTAAGCCAGCTGGATCCAGTGGAGCGCGCGATCCTGCTGATCGGTGCTTACGAGATCCTGTTTCGTCCGGATATTCCTAACGGCGTTGCCATCAATGAGGCTATCGAGATAGCGCATCTTTTTGGCGCGACTGACAGCTTCAAATTCGTGAACGGGGTTCTGGATCGGCTGGCTGGTGAGCCCAGAGACATCTAGCCTCTAATAGCCCCATGGACGAGTTTGAGCTGATTGATCAGATCTTCCAGCGTCCGGAAGGATCTGCCTCACAAGTCGCAATCGGTATTGGAGATGATGGCGCCGTCATCAATGTGACAGCTGGCAAACAGGCTGTCGTGGTCATGGATACATTGGTGGCAGACGTGCATTTTCTTGAGTCGCAACCCGCCGACTCAATAGGGCATCGCGCCCTCGCCGTGAACTTGAGCGACATCGCAGCAATGGGAGCAGTACCGCGTTGGGCGACTTTGAGCCTTACCCTTTCTGAGGTGAATGAGGACTGGCTAAATGGTTTTGCCCATGGATTCTTTGAGTTGGCTGGTCGGCACGAAGTGGCTCTGATCGGAGGGGACACCACCGCTGGGCCCTTGGCAGTCTGCGTGACAGTAGGTGGTGAAGTTGAGGCGGAAGGAGTCCTTCGACGTGCCGGGGCGCAGCCCGGTGACTTCGTTTACCTGAGCGGAAGGATTGGAGGCGCAGCCGCGGCACTGTCCTCAAATGAAGGGTATGCGGATCCAGTTCTTCACCGGGCTTTGTGTTGGCCGCAGCCACGGACTGAGTTGGGGAGCGCTTTGGGACGAGTTGCGAACAGTGCTGTTGATATTTCTGATGGGCTGCTGGCAGACCTGAATCATATCCTTAATGCGAGCGGGGGCCTTGGTGCCGAGATCGAGGCAGACAGTCTGCCGTTGTTCGAATCCGCGGTGGCCCTGTTGGGACCTCAAGCGGCGCTGGAGCTTGCGCTAGGGGGCGGCGACGATTACGAGCTTTGCTTTACTGCCCCACAGAGCCGGCATCAAGAAATACTCGAGACGGGACATCGCCTCGGCCAGGATTTATTTCGGATCGGCCAGATCACAGAGCATGGCGGTTGCCGTGTTCGAGGGACTGCGATAGACCTTGATGCGATATCACCTGGCTATCAGCACACATGGCCGAGTTCAATCTCATGAGCGAGAAGCGCCGAGCTGATCAGGTCATACTGTTTCTTGGGCAAGGCCTGGGGCTGGGTCGTATTCCCTTCGCCCCGGGTACGGTGGGAACGCTTCCCGGCCTTTTGCTGGTATGGGTATTTTGGCAAGGGGGGAGTGGGATCTACCTTGCACTGACGGCGGTCGTCATTCTGTCTGCCGTTTGGATTGCCGGGCGCAGCGCGGAAAGTCTTGGCGTTGCTGATGATCCGCGTATCGTGATCGATGAAATTGCCGGTGTTCTCGTGGCGTTTGCCCTGGTGCCGCCCAGCGGACTGGCGTTAGTCGTTGGCTTTTGCGTATTTCGGATTCTGGATATCGTTAAACCTCCACCCATTTCAACCGCAGATCGCCAAGTCAAAGGGGGTTGGGGCATCGTACTGGACGATGTCCTCGCCGGGATCGGCACCAATCTTGTGCTTCAACTGCTGTTCCGGTTCCTCGGCGTGGGGGTCTAGCAAAATCAGTATTGGGGCGCGCGAGGACGCGCGGTGTTGGAATCAGCGCTCCAGATGCTCCAACTTTCCAGAGACTTCTTTCCAGTCGTCTGCATCGTCGGGAGCAGGTTTCATCTCAGTAATGACCGGCCATTGCTGTGAGAGTTCGGCGTTAAGTGCCAGAAACTCCTGCTGTTCCTCGGGCAGGTCTTCTTCCGCATAGATAGCATTTACAGGACACTCTGGTTCGCAGAGACTGCAGTCGATACATTCCTCGGGATCAATTACCAAAAAGTTAGGCCCTTCATGGAAGCAGTCTACGGGACAAACCTCCACACAGTCAGTGTATTTGCAGCGGATACATGAGTCGCTTACGACGTAGGTCATCTATAGTCTCCGGGAGTCTAAAAAAACTATCTCGATCAGAACGCCAGATTGTAGGCAATGTCGGCAGCGCGGTAAACGATCACAACCCGCTTCTGGCCACAATCTTCCTGAGATCTTCAAAAATGTGCGGATTGGCAGTAACAAGGTTTCCGCTTTCAATAAAGCCCTGATCTCCCGAAACATCAGAGACCAGGCCCCCGGCTTCGCGGATCAAAAGAGCTCCCGCCGCCATATCCCAGGGCTTAAGGCCGAACTCCCAGAAGCCATCCAGTCTGCCGGCTGCAACGTAGGCAAGGTCCAACGCAGCAGCGCCCGCGCGGCGAATCCCAGCGGTCTTGGGGACGAGGCTCTGAAAACTACGCATCCAGGGTTCCATAATGCTGAGGTCCCGGAAGGGGAAGCCCGTGCCGAGTAATGCCGGCGTGAGTTGTCGGGTTGAACTCACACGGAGCCGTTTCCCGTTCAGTTGCGCGCCTTCGCCGCGACTTGCGGTGAACATCTCATCGCGAAGCGGATCATAGACCACGCCATGTTCGAGGATCCCGTTACGCATAGCCGCGACTGAAACTGCGAACATGGGAAAACCATGAAGAAAGTTGGTGGTGCCATCGAGCGGATCAATTACCCAGGTGTATTCCGAGCCTTCTTGCGGACCGCTTTCTTCAGCGAGAACACCATGTTCCGGATAGGCGTGCGTGAGGACATCAAGGACCGCGCGCTCAGCTTCAATATCCGCCTGACTGACAAAGTCGTTTCGGCCTTTGGAGGAATACTCGAGGCGATCCAATTGATTGAAGTACATTAAAATGACGCGCCCACCTTCTCGGACGGATCGCACGGCAGTATGCAGCATCGGGTGCATGTATTGGATAAGGCTCCGGGTTCAAGGTGTGGTGATCCCCTGAGCAGGTCAGGGCGATCTTGGGTCTTTCCGTTAGGCAAGGGCGTTTGAATCAACCGCACCGGCCAGGATCGAGCAGCGTCTTGCGGGTGCGGATTGTAGCCCAAGGAGAGTCCGCGAGGTTTGTAGGACATAAAAAGTAGATCGGAGAGTTGAGAAGTGAGTGTCCGGATTGTCATGGTAGAGACGACCCATCCCGGGAATATTGGCGCGACGGCCAGAGTGATGGCCAATATGGGTCTCACCCAGTTGTGTCTGGTGAGTCCACGCAGTTTTCCAGATCCAGCAGCCACCGCCCGGGCGGCGGGTGCCGACCATATTCTTGAGCAAGCGAGGGTTTTTGACTCCCTGGAGGCAGCCGTGAGTGACTGCGGGTGTGTTATCGGTGCAACCGCGCGCAGACGCTCACTCGCGTGGCCTCTGCTGGACGCTGAGCAGGCGGCGGCCCGATTAGTGAGTGAGCAACAAAGCATAGACTGTGCACTGGTCTTTGGTCCGGAAGCTTGTGGTCTGTCCAACGCGCATCTGGATCTGTGTCATGCCCACCTTCGTATCGATGTGAACGAAGCCTTCCCCTCTCTCAATGTGGCCACCGCTGTTGCAGTGATGGCATACGAATTCCGGAAGCAGTCGGACCTCGCGGCATCGGAGTCTGCTGTTCAAAGTACAGAAGAGGTCGCCCCAATGACCATGGGCGAGTTTGATCAGTTGATGAGCCATATGGAAAGAGTGCTGAGCAACACTGCATTCCTTTCTGGTCCCAAGACCAAATTGCTGCGTAAAATTCGCCGTCTCTTGCTTCAGGGCGTGAAATCCACTCAGGAAGTCAACATTCTTCGAGGTGTGCTGACCTCCCTGGAGTACGCTTTGGGCATCTCTCAAAAACAGCCGCAAAAGAGGGCGCAAAACAACAGCAATACACCTACGTGATAAAATACCTTGACTGATTGAATTTGCCCCCAACTGAACCGTAGACGGATCCCCCATGGCAATTACCCTGACAGAAGCAGCAGCACAACGTGTCTCAGACCATCTTGAATCGCGTGGTCACGGTGAAGGACTGCGTCTTGGCGTCAAGACGACCGGCTGTTCGGGGCTCGCTTATGTTGTCGATTTCGCTGATGAGATCAGCGCTGAAGATCAGGTTTTTACCAGCAGGGGGGTAAAAGTGATCGTTGATGGAGAAAGCATTAAGTACATCGACGGCACGGAGATCGACTTTGCTTCCGATGGGTTTTCAACCGCATTCCGTTTCAAGAACCCCAACGTGGCGGATGAGTGCGGTTGCGGCGAAAGCTTTACCGTAAATCCTTCCTAGGTGTCGTTTCCGGCACTCGACTCGCCAGTGCCTGTGGCACCTCCTGAGGCGGATCCTTCCGGTTTTGCCGCGATAACGACGCTTGGCTGCAAGATAAACAGTGTTGAGTCTGCTGCGATGGCTCAGGATCTCGAAAGAGATCGATGGCGCCTCGTTGACCCTGCTGAATTTGCAGATGTTTATGTGATCAACTCCTGTACGGTCACGGCCGAGGCGGATCGCCAGACCCGCCAAGCCGTCCGGCGCGCGCTTCGCCAGAACCCAAAGGCCCATGTCATCGTGACCGGCTGCTATGCGCAGAACCAGGCCGATGCCTGCGCAGAGATTCCGGGTGTTTCCCTGGTGTTGGGGAATGATCACAAGTTTGCTGTGGCAAAGTTTGTCCGGAACCTGAAGAAAACGGCGCGGGTTCCTGAAGCGGCTATCCAGATCGACCGTTTGACAGGGCTTCCGCCAGCCCTGCTGGACGGCTTCGAATCACGCTCACGGGCCTTCGTCCAGGTGCAGCAGGGGTGTGATCAGTCCTGCACGTTTTGCGTCATTCACCGTGCACGAGGACCCAGCCGCTCTTTTGATGAAGCGCACATCCTGCGTCAGATCAGAAACTTTGTCAGTGCCGGGTTTTCCGAGGTCGTGATCTGCGGGGTAGATCTCGGAAGTTATGAAAGCCCAGGCACCGAAGATGAGTCTCGGCTTGCGTTAGCTTCGCTTCTGAAAAAGATTGCTGATTTGCCCGGAGCGTTCCGTATTCGACTGAGCTCCGTAGACCCGGTCCACCTCACCGATGATCTGTTGGCTGTGCTCTCGGATCCGGAGCGGTTTTGTCCTTACCTCCACGTGTCAATCCAGAGTGGAAGTACTTTGATTCTAAAACGTATGAAACGTCGCTATGACCGAGAATTCCTCATAGACCGTTTGGGGTCCGCTAGGCAGCATATAAACGGTCTGGTACTTGGAGCGGATGTCATGGCGGGGTTTCCTACCGAATCCGAGAAGGATTTTGCCGACACGGTCGATGTCATTGATCGCGCCCAGGTGATCTATCCGCACGTCTTCTCTTTTTCTGCCCGACCGGGTACGCCCGCGGCTCGAATACCCAAACAGGTCCCGAAGGAGGAGCGGCGCAGACGCGCCGCTGCGCTGCGGACCATTGGGGAGGCCAATCGACGGCTGGCCCTTCGCCAAATGATTGGCAGAACAGGCCAAATGATTNTNGAGCGTGTTGATNTGNCNGCNAAAACCAATGCTTACCATGGGCGTTTGGCAAACTACATGCCGGTAAGGCTTNTNGATCCTGAAAATNCCTCTCAGAACGAGGTGGGTGTNGANATTCAGGGGGTCAGCGAGGAGGTTCTCGTTGCNCGTGTCTCCNCCTCGGAATAAAATCGNCCCTCACGCGGGGATTTCGGCGCCTTGAGTTGCGACTGGATCTTGTGAAACAGCAGCCACACTGGCGTAGCAGGCTTGCGGATCCCCAGTAAGACCTTTATCCCTGAATCTGGAGAACCTGAATGAGTATCGAAAGAACATTTTCGATCGTCAAACCCGACGCTGTCCGAAGAAACCTCATCGGAAAAATTTATGAACGTTTTGAGTCAGGGGGCCTGCGGATTCTGGCGGCACGGATGATTCACTTGACCCGCGCCCAGGCGCAGGAGTTCTACGCAGTACACCGCGAACGGCCTTTCTACAATGATCTTGTTGAATATATGATCTCCGGCCCCGTCATGGTTCAGGTCCTCGAAGGGGAGAACGCGATTGCCCGCAATCGGGAGATTATGGGCGCGACCAATCCTGCTGACGCGGCGCCAGGTACGATCCGTGCAGATTTTGCGGAATCCGTCGAGGCCAATGCTGTCCATGGCTCGGATGGGCCAGATACGGCACGGGAGGAGATTGCCTTCTTCTTCGACGACGCTGACCTTTGTCCGAGGGCTGACTGAGGCAGTCAGAATCTTTGTGTCAGCGCCCAAGAACCTTGTGGGACTGGATCGGTTCGCGCTGCAAGACTACTTTGCATCGCTGGGCGAGAAAGCATTCCATGCCCGCCAGTTACTCCAGTGGGTTTATCAGAGAGGAGTTACTGACTTCTCGGAAATGACGGATTTGCGTCTGTCTTTAAGACAGACGTTGTCCGAGCAAGCGGTAATCGCATTGCCCGAAGTGTCTCGGGCTCAGCACTCTGAGGACGGCACTCGCAAATGGTTATTCCGTTTGGCCGATGGGAACTCCATTGAGACGGTATTCATTCCCGAGGAAGACCGGGGTACGCTATGTATCTCCTCGCAAGCAGGGTGCATGTTGACTTGCAGTTTCTGCGCAACCGCCCGGCAGGGTTTTAGTCGGAATCTGTCAGCCGGGGAGATTATCGGGCAGTTGCTGCTTGCTGATCGGCTGCTTAAGCAGGAAGGTTGGGGAGAGCGACCCATTTCCAATGTGGTGATGATGGGGATGGGAGAGCCGTTGCTTAACTATGATGCCGTCGTTAGCGCAATGCGGCTTATGCTGGATGACCTTTCTTTTGGGCTGTCGCGCCGCCGCGTGACGCTCAGTACAGCCGGCGTTGTTCCGGCAATGGATAAACTTTCCGAGGATTGCCCCGTCAGTTTGGCGGTCTCTTTGCACGCCGTGCGTGATGCGGTGCGGGACGAATTGGTTCCCTTAAACCGCAAATATCCTATTGATGTCCTTTTGGGCGCTTGTCGGAGATTTCTTCGCAACGACAGCCGCCGGCGCATTACCTTCGAGTATGTGATGTTGTCTGGGATAAATGATTCAGAGGAAGATGCCGAGGTGCTGGTGTCCCTCCTCCGCGGGATCCCTTCCAAGATCAATCTTATTCCCTTCAATCCTGTTCCCGGCGTCAAGTACATCTGCTCTGAGACAGAGGCGATAGATCGTTTCCGGCAGCGACTAATCTCCAGCGGACTGACCACCATTACCCGTAGAACGCGTGGTGCGGATATCGCCGCAGCATGCGGGCAGCTTGCCGGTGCGGTTCAGGATCGAACCCACCGCAGTGCGAAGCTCGCTAAGACCGTAACGTGAGTGTGTCGTGAGAACGAAGTACCTCGTCAGTATTTCCCTTATTCTCTTGATCAATGGCTGTGTGCCATTATGGGAGGATGAACCCGGTTGGGATTCGGGGCAGCGCGTTGAGTTGTATACCCGACTGGGGTTGGAGTACATGGCACAGAATCGTCTGGCCTCTGCACTCGAAGCGATGAATGACGCCCTCGCCATTGCACCCGATGACTCCACGGCAAATCACGCCATGGCCCTGCTTAAACTGCGGCTGGGAGAAACCTCGGATGCCGAGGCGCATTTTGATCAGGCGTTGGTCAGCGATCCCGGCAATGTAGGCGCCCGTAATGACTACGGGAGTTATCTTTGCGAAAAAGGGAAATGGGCGAACGGAGTCAAACAGTTTGAGGCAGCGCGCGATGACCCTTTCAACACGGAACCTTATGTCAGCCAATATGGCCTTGGGGTTTGTCTGATGGGGGCGGGGGAGTTCAGAGCCGCCCGAGACCAATTTCGTGCGGCACTGGCTGCAGAACCGGATAGTACCGCGGTGCTTTACCAGTCAGCGCGGGTAAGTTACCAATTGGAGGAGTATCTCAGTGCCCGGGCCTTCCTCGAGCGCATGTTCGGCGCGGGAGGCGTTACCGCGGATAGCCTCTTGCTTGCGGTCCGCACTGAGCGCAAACTTGGCGCAGATGATCTTGCAATGGAGTATGCCGCTCGGTTGAGAAGCACTTATCCAGGTAGCGAACAGGTCCAACAGTTGAATGTCTTGATGAGCAAGAGTGGGAATGGCTGAGTCTGCCGAGACGCGCAATACCAGTCCCGGTGAGATTCTTCGGGGTGCCAGGGAATTGTATGGCTGGAGCCTCGAGGAGGTTGCCGCAGAGTTAAATCTGTTGCCTCATGTCGTAGAGGCGCTGGAGGCGGATGATTACAGCCACACAGCTGGATGGACCTATGCGGTTGGGTATTTGCGCAACTATGCGCGTCTCGCGGGTGTCTCGATAGAACAGGCCATTGCCGATCGCCAAGAACTCCTGCCGCCCAAAGAGGATGGTCCGGGAACCATGACGGAGACTGCGACCAGTCGGCCGCAACCGATTCCGATTCAGTACCGTTGGGTAGTCACGGCTGGTGTCTTGCTGCTGGTTGTCGGAGGGCTCTACGCGGCGTTTTTGAACCGCGCGAGTGACGTTGACCGCTTACGTCTCGATATTGCGGAAGAGGCACGCTCGCAGTCCGGGACCGCGTCGGGTGACAACCCTGTGTCAGAGCCTGCTGAAAGCGCTGTCGACGAGCCAAAACCCGAATTGGCAGTAACGTTGACCCCGACGAATGACGGCGAGACGTCAGAATCCGGAAAAATTGATTCAAGCAAGGCAGATACACAGGCAGAGTCATCCGGGTCGGAAACAGCACCAACCGTTAACACTGCAGCGGCCGGCGTGACGGCTTCCGCGGGTAGCGGTACTGAGAGTGCGGCAGCAACAACGACCTCGGAAGCGCAAGCGAAGCAATCGGGTCAATCAGAAGCCCAATCAGCGGAGCCCGCCAAAAAAGATCAGGCGAAAGTATCAGTCGCCAAAAAAGAAAACCCCGACAAGCCTTCTAAAAATCAAGCGAGCAAGAAAAAGAAATCAGATCCCGGAAAGGTCGCCGCAACTTCCGCGAATACGGGCTCGAAAAAGAAGACCCAGAAAAAATCATCTGCCTCAGGAAGCACAAAACCGACTAACAACGCTTCTACAAAAACTGCAAAAAAAGAAAACCAGCAGAAGGCTTCCCAAACCCAGGGGTCGGCTGCGGCTGCGTCTCAACGTCAAACCCTGAACCCTGAGGTCTCGTCTTCGGTAGCGGACGCCGGTGGAACCACCCGTCCTGTGACTGCGGACAGTCGCAGTATTACGCTGAAGGTGCAAGAGAGTACGCACGTCGTCGTATGGGATCGCGACAACGTTGAACTCCTCCGACGATATGTCGAAGGGGGAAAAGTAGTCAGTCTAGCGGGCAAGCCTCCATTCACATTGCTGGTCAGTTATCCCGAAGGTGCCAAAGTGGTTTATGGCGGACGGGAGTTCAGCATCCCCGTTGGCAAATCGGGTCGTAACGCGAAGGTGCGTGTCGGGCGCTGACGCCATGGCGGGGGAGAGTAGCGTTCAGTCAATCCGGGGGATGAATGACCTTTTGCCAGGTCAGATTGAAACCTGGCAACGTGTAGAAGCAGCCGTGCGGGAAGTATCCCGCCGCTACGGTTACCGGGAGATTCGAACGCCCATAGTCGAGCGGACTGAGCTTTTTCGCAGATCTATCGGAGAGCAGACCGACATTGTCGAAAAGGAGATGTATACCTTCACTGACAACAATGGCGACAGTCTCACCTTGCGGCCCGAAGCGACGGCGAGTTGTGTCCGGGCAGGAAATGAGCATGGTCTGCTTCACAACCAGACACAGCGACTCTGGTATGTCGGACCGATGTTTCGACATGAGCGCCCGCAAAAGGGTCGTTATCGACAGTTTCATCAGTTTGGAATCGAAGCCCTGGGTTGGGCGGGATCGGATATCGAAGCAGAGGTGATCGCGGTGGGGGAGCGGCTATGGCGCTGTCTCGGAATCAAGGATTTGAACCTCGAGATCAATTCACTCGGTTCGGTAGCAGCGCGCGCAAATTACCGGGATGCGCTCAAAGCTTATCTCTCGGATCACGTAGATGCGCTGGACACTGACAGTCAGAGACGCCTGGAACGTAACCCGCTGCGAATTTTGGACAGCAAGGATGCAGGCACACAGGAAGTGCTTGATAGTGCGCCGAGTCTTTCGGATTTCCTTGAGGAGGCAGAGCAGGAGAATTTCGAGCGACTGCAGCGACTGCTGACGACTGTGAATATCAGCTTCTCGGTGAATACTCGTCTGGTCCGCGGACTCGATTACTACACGGGCCTGGTATTTGAGTGGACCACTGACCAACTGGGAGCACAAAGCGCGATCTGTGCAGGGGGCCGGTATGACGGGCTCGTCGAGCAATTGGGGGGACGGCCCGTGCCGGCGGCAGGTTTTGCCTGCGGGCTTGAGAGATTGATCGAACTGGTTACGCTGCAAGGAGAAGAGACTCCGATACAATCGCCCCGCGTATTCATCGCTGCCCTCGGGGATATCGCGGAACTGGAGGCGATTCGCCATGCGGAGAGTCTTCGGGATGCAGGGATTGACGCACAGGTCAATTGCGGTCAGGGCAACCTGAAGAAGCAATTACGACGGGCGGACAATAGCGGTGCCCAGGTGGCTGTGATTATCGACGACGAGTCGGTCGACACCTCAACGGTGAAGGTGAAACCACTGCGTGGACAAGGCGAGCAAAGTACAGTGCCGCTGACAGAACTGCTCGCGTCTGTTCACTCGATGACAGATTTATCAGATTAAACGGAACAACGCATGAAGCGAGAACGACCTGAGACACAACTCCACGTGGCCCATGACGATGAAACCGAGAAATTGCGGGAGTGGTGGAAGCGCAACGGTACTGGAATTATTGCCGGCGTGGTCATTGGCATCGGCGGTGTAGGCGGTATTCAAGGATGGCGGATGTATGAGGACAGTCAGGCGGGCAAAGCCTCAGTCCTGTATCAAGAGATGTTGGGTGCCGCGGCCGCGGAACGCTCGGAGGCGGCGAGTGCCGCAGCTGAGGCGCTCACTTCAAAGCATTCGGGAAGTGGTTATGCGGACCTCGCGCAGTTGATGCTGGCGCGGTTGGCGCTCGAGGAAGGGGATGCCGCAAAAGCAAAAATCGCGCTGAATGAACTGATTGCCTCGACCTCGGACTCTGTGATGCGTCAGGTCGCGCGGGTCCGGCTCGCGGTGATCGCACTGAAGGAAGGGGATCCCGAAGAGATCCGTAAACTGTCCCGGGCAGAAGCCGGCGATGGGTTCAGTTCGCACTTTCAGGAACTGCTCGGCGATGCGCTAGTGGTGAACGGCGACCTGGAGGGGGCGAGACAGGCGTATCAGGAGGCGCTCAAGGGCGTCACGGCGGATTCGCAAGCAGGGCGACTGATTACGGCGAAAATGAACATGACCCGAAAGGGTGATGATGGGTGATGCCTGATGACGGCGCGTCTTGTACTGCTGGCCGCAATGATTTTGCCCTTGTTGGGGTGTGGAAAGAACGCCATCCACTTTATGCGGGAGGGAGGACCCGTTGCGCAGGTCCCAGCGGTAGAGCAGACGGCTACCTTGCGAAAACTCTGGCGTCGTGATCTCGGAGCGGGATACCAGAAAAGCAACTTTCTGCTGACGCCCTCTTTCCAGGCGGGCCGGCTGTATGCCGCTGAACCTGAGGGCCGGATCTATGCCCTTGACGCCGAGTCAGGCGCCGTCCTCTGGAAGCGGGATCTGGAAGAGCCGCTGGCGGCCGGGGTGGGGGTAGATACCAGGCAAGCAATAGTAGTGACCCGCGAGGGAGAGGTGGTGTCGCTCGATACCGAGGGTGGCGACCCGCTTTGGCGGCAGAAAATGGGCACGGAGATTCTTGCGCGTCCGGTGCTCACGGAAAAGCAGGTGCTGCTCCGATCCGGAGATGGTCAGGTTATTGGCGCCGACCTTGAGTCCGGCGAGATCCTCTGGCGCGTCCGCCGATCGGTCCCGGCGCTCACGGTGCGAGGGCTTTCTGCCCCTCTGGTTATTGATAACGTGGCGTTGATCGGTTTTGCCAGCGGACGACTGTCAGGCATCGATGTAGCATCAGGGGCTGAGCTCTGGAGTGCGCGTATTTTTCGAGCGCGTGGCAGTAATGAAGTCAATCGCCTGGTGGATATTGACTCGGACCCCTACCAGATGGGAGATCGCCTGATCATCGCCGGTTTCCAGGCTCAAATCAGCGCGGTTTCGCTGAAGACAAGACGCATCGAGTGGGATGCAGAGCACTCCACCTTGCGTCCGCTAAGCTCTGTTGGAAATGTATTGTTGGTGACCAAGGACGATGGATCAGTTTCAGGTCTGGATATCCAGAGCGGTGCACAGATCTGGGAGGTAGACGCTCTTCAGGGCAGAGGTGTCAGCGGACCTTTCGGCCTGGAGTCTCGCGGCCTCGCGGTCGTTGGGGACTACAAAGGTCTGCTGTACCTGCTGGATTCCGCCTCGGGGGAACTGGTAGGGCGCAAGAAAGGGGGCGGTGGCGCGGTTCTTGGGATTTACGATTCAGGTGATCAGGACCGCTTCGTTACCCTGTCTGAGAATGGATCACTGACCGCCTGGGCGGTTGGTGAGTGATCTCGAAGTCGTAGACCGTATCGGCGTCTCCTCGTACTATGATTCCCGTCGTCGCTCTTGTCGGCAGACCCAACGTCGGCAAGTCGACGTTATTTAATCGACTGACGCGCTCGCGCGAGGCGCTCGTCGACGATCAACCTGGCGTCACCCGTGACCGATTGTATGGAGAGGCCTCACATCGGGATCA
>NZKZ01000017.1 GCA_002694065.1 Acidiferrobacter sp. | reverse complement strand
CTCGTCTCCCTGCGGAATTAAAGACAAACCCTTGTGGACAATCTGGTGTGTATAACGACCCGGCCCCTGGCTGCGGTTTCGACCAATCTCTTGGTCCTTTAGCTTTATCGATCCCCGTTGCCAATGGGTCAGCCCAGCGATTGCGAGAAAGAGTGTCGACTTACCGTGACCGTTAAGCCCTACCAAACCGACCTTCTCGCCCGCGCTCACCCGAAGATCTAGATCGTGGATGACGCGCATTGGACCGTATCCTGCAGACAGGCCATCGATCTCCAAGATGGGTGCAGATTGGGCAGTCATTCGATCACGCTCACAATATCAATGGACATCTTCAAAATAGGCGGCTCGCACCCTTGGGTCTTGCAGGACTGAACCCAGGTCACCTTCAGAAATCTTCTCGCCGGCATCCATCACCATGACCCGGTCGGCAATGGTGTCAAGCAGTTCCATCCGGTGTTCGACAATGACAATGGCCAGATTCAACTCCTTCGCCAGAATACGAATCAATTCGTCAAACTCATCGACTTCTGAGTTGATCAGTCCTGCCGCGGGCTCATCCATAAGCAACAGGGATGGTCTGCGCATCATGAGACAACAGAGCAGCAACTTTCTGCGATCTAAGGTATCAAGCAACACCGTTGGTTCATTGGGATCAATCCAAAATCGAACCAAACCCCTTGCCCAGGATTCCTCCTGAGCCGTCAGATAGGGTTTATAGGCCTGCCGTGCCGCCTTAAAGGACTCTCCTACGGTGAGTTCTTCAGGAACGACGGGTGTCTGGTAGGTTCGGCCGATGCCGATGCGTGCCCGTTGGTAGAGAGGCAACGCAGTGACATCCTGGCCGTTGAATATCACACTGCCGGATTTGGCCGTGTGGCGCCCGCTCAGCACTTCAAACAGACTGGTCTTGCCGGCACCATTGGGTCCGATCACGCCTAGCACCTCTCCGCGGTCGACCTGCAGAGAGATGTCCTTCAGGATCTCCCGACCCCCTAGATCAAGAGATATGTCTTTGCATGCAAAAAGAGGGGTGCTCGGCGGGTGCAACTGGTTAGTCACACCCGCCGACGTTTCCTCCTCTACCATCCGAAGGGCTGGAGCTCAGACTCCTTCAACACGTCCGGGTAAACGATCTTGTGCTCAGTATTCTGAACCTGAACATAAAGTTGACCCATACCGTCTTCCAGGTTCTTCGCAGTCACCGGATGACCGTTGTCAGGATAGTGAGCGCCTTCCTGCCACTTATTGTTCATATCGATAAGCCCGCAGACCCCTCGATATTTTGTGGTCCTTATATAGTCGCAGACTTGCTCAAACTTATTAGGATCACCTACGTGCTCCCAGGCCTGTTTCAGGAAATAGACCGTGTCGTAGGCATTTCCGGTGTAGCAAAGCCCCATCGTGCCCGGCCAGCGCTTTTTGTACTTCTCTCGGAAGGCCGTGCCCATCTCGTCTGCGTATACGCCTAACACAGTGCTCCAGATGAAGCCTTCTGCTGCCGGGCCTGCGAGATCCAAGAACTCGGGCTGCGATGGTCCGTACTGCATGTAGATGAGGGTGTTCGGGAGCGGGTCTGCGCGCCACTGCTTACAGAAAGCGGCATATTCAGCAGCAACCCAGTGATCAAGCATCACTGCCCCCGCCCCAAGCCGTTTGATCTCCTGAATCACCGGCTCCCAGTTCTGCACGGGGAACTGAATATCGGTCACACCGGCCAGTTCAAAGTCACTGTCAGGAATAGCTTCCTGGAGCGTTCTGGAGATGGTCTGGCAGTAGGCAATTTGCTCCTGAACGATGTGAATAGCATTGTTATTGGGCTTCCAAAGTCCCCGATCCTTCATGTCTTTTAAGAAAATCGGGAAGGTGTAGCCGTAATGCACCTCGGAGGGATCAGTCTGGAAACAGTGACTGTATTTATCCGGGTTATTTGCGACGTGATCAGCGTACTGACGTTGCGTAACACCCCACAGTAACGGGGCCTTGTACTTCACGGTTGCGTCGATCGTTGGAATAGGCGCCAACGTAAACGCAGTGGTCATTGCGTGGACCTTCTCATCAACCAACTTGAGCATCGCGGTCTGGCAGCCCTCAGGTGAAAAGATGTCGATATCGACGACTTTGAACTTGAGTTCCCGTCCCAGAATCCCGCCAGCCGCGTTGATTTCCTCTTGAGCCAGGATTGCGCCTTGCAAGTGATCCAGATGATCGGCAACACCGCCGGCGGTACTTTGTGCAATGGGCAATCCAAGCACGATTGGGTCACTCGCAAACCCTGACTTCACAATCCAAGGTGCCGGCAAACTTGAAACTGCGGCTCCCGTCGCGACGCTCTTGATAACTTTGCGTCTTCCTTTGTCTACTCCAGCATCTACAGCGTCGATGGTTTTCTCGTTGACTTCTTTTGTATCCATATCTGTCGTGCCTCCTTATGTGGATGAGAAAATTGCCCAGCCCGTTTCCATAACATTGCTATGTTCCTGGACCGAGTCAAATCCTTTAGTGTTATTTTTAGAATATATTAATGGGAACAAGCCCATGATGTCACCTCAAAATTTATCTATTCAAGATAAGATTCAAATTGCAGTTGATTGGGAATCTTCCTTAAGACTTATTAAAAGATAGGCAAAGATTATGAAAAGAATTTCCCCTTGGAGAAGTGTGGTTGAGGCCCTCGAAGCTGAAGGTATTAAGAGAATCTATGGTTTGCCTGGCAATCCGATTCACCTCGTTGAAGATCTGGAAGCACACAGCGATATCAGAGCCGTCCTTGTCCGCCACGAGCACTCCGGAGTCGCCCTTGCCTATGCTGACGCCAGGCTGACCAGAAGCCCGGCAGTCTGTTTTGGCAATCCCGGCCCCGGCATTACCAACATGGTGACGGCAGCGCTGGAGGCGACTTCAGGGTCACTCCCGGTCATTATTCTTTCAAACGGGGTACCGCTCAGCACGGATGGTATGGGTGCTTTTCAGGAACTCGATTCGGTCGCTCTCATGCGCCCGGTGACAAAGTGGGCCACTCGAATTGTTGATCCTGCAACAACCCCCTGGGCGATGCAGCGTGCATTCTCCCTCGCTCAGAACGGTCGACCAGGCGCGGTTTTTCTCGACTTACCATCCGATATTGCTGTCAAGAAATATGCAATGCCAACTTATCAAAAATCGACGGGTCGGCATCGCAGTCGGCCTGATACTGATGCGGTAGCGACAGCCTGCGATCTTGTTACCAAAGCCAAAAGACCCATCATCATCTGTGGCTCAGGTGCAGTTAACGCGGACGCTGGCTCCTTGGTAGAAGCCCTGGCCCAGAAGATCGGGGCAGCCCTGTTCTCGACTCCGGGCGGCCGGGGCACCTACCCCGAAAGCGATCCGCTCTGCCTCGGGCAGATTGGGCTTTACTTTACCCAGGCCGGAAAGAACTATTTTGATTCCGCGGATCTTGTTATCTCGGTCGGTTCTCGACTCGAAGACTTCTCAACCGGGAGTTGGACCCTTTGGCCCAAGAACGCAAAATTCATTCAGATCGACATCGACCCGGACAGCATCGGGCTGAATCTGCGCCCGGATGCGGCTTTAGTCGGTGACGCACGCCTAGCAGTCTCTGACCTCAGTCATGCCATCTCCTCTATGGAGCTAAAAGGGGTGTCAGGGCGTGTGCGCGATATTGAGAAACGACATAAGAACTATGTACGCAAGGTTGAGCAGGCTGCAAGTCAACAAGAGAATCCGATTTCGCCCAAGCAGGTCGTCCATGCCATCAACCGTGTCTTCGGCGAAGATACGATTATGGTTCATGAAAATGGAGGAGCTGATCTCTGGTCATATTACTGGCCTTACTACCAAGTCCTGAATGCCGATGACTGCATACCCATGGCTGAGCAGACCGCCATGGGTATGGGCGTCATCGGCGCCATTGCTGCGAAGATGGCAAAGCCAAAAAAACGGGTGGTTTGTGTCTCCGGAGATGGCGCCCTACAAATGGCAATGATGGAATTAGCCACCGCCGCGGAACACCGCTGTGGAATTACCTGGATCGTACTGAACAATCAGGGGCTGGGCTGGCCTCAATATATTCAGCGACTCGAAGGTCTGCCAGACACCGCGACGGATTTCTCCCGATCTCCGGACTTTTGCGCCCTCGCAAACGCCCAGGGTTGCAAAAGCATCAGGGTGGTCAGTCCGCGTCGGGTCGATTCCGCGTTGCGAACAGCCCTTAAGGCTAACCGGTCAGGGATTCCGGTGCTTGTTGATATCCAGATTGCCAAACACGACTATCCCCCTCACTTTGAAAGGTTCCATCGCGAGGTATGGGGCCTAGGGAAAAGAACTTGAAAATGAGGCAAGTTCGTTAGTCAGATCATCAGCTACTTGCGGTACCGCCAGGGATCTGGCCGATTCAACCGCTCCGGGCGATCGATTTTGATGCCCCACGCTGAAGCACACCGAGTTCTTTAGGTCTAGCCACGCATCACCCTCGCGGATGAATAGAAAACCTGCCGTCTGGAAAGATCCAAAAATCTGGGCGCTGGCGATAGGTCAGACACTTTCCTGGGCGAGCCTTTTTTATATTTTTCCGGCCCTTTTAGTGCGATGGGAGGGCGCATTCGACTGGAATCGAGAAAACCTGACTTTTGCTTTTTCGGGGGCACTATTTGTGGCCTCTATTGCCGGCGTGCTGGCAGGAAGAATCATTGACCGAGGGAAAAGTCATCTGCTTTTATCAGGCAGTGCGGTCCTCGGTGCAATACTCCTAGCTGGCTTGCCATACATATCCACGCTCCTACAGTTCTATCTGATCTGGCTCGGCATGGGTTTGGCCATGGCCGGATGCCTGTATGAGCCTTGCTTCGCCTACCTGACGCGCCGGTATCAGAAGGAAGCCAAACGGCCGATCGTTATGATTACCCTGGTGGCAGGCTTCGCCGGAACCATCTGCTTTCCCATCGCTAACGCCATAAGCGATGCTATCCACTGGCAGGCCAGCGTTTGGCTGTTTGCAGCGAGCACTGGCTTCATAGCGGCGCCTTTGCTCTGGTATGGCTCATCGGACAATGCTGCCGCTGAACCCGACAGGTCTCCCTCCGCTGTGAGACCCGGTTTCAGGGCCGTCATGTCTCCGGTGTTGCGAAGACCGAGATTCTGGGCACTAGCCATCCTGTTCGGATCGGTTTCAATTAACCATGGGATGATTATCAGCCACATTCTGCCGCTTATTGAAAGTCGTGGCGTCTCATCCCATCACGCAATCATCGCTGCGTCCTTTATTGGCGTTGCTCAAATCGTCGGCCGCCTCGTCGTACTCCCGCTCGAGAAACACACCTCACTGGTCATCATCTGCGCCATAGCATTAGTCGGCCTCTCTGTTGCCAGCGGCAGTCTGGCACTGGCCGGTTACTCCATCGTATTTCTTGGCACCTTTGTCCTTCTACAGGGTGCCAGTGTCGGCATTGAGAGTATTACCAAACCACTGATCACAGCACAGATGCTTGGGCGGGATAACTTCGGCACGATTTCAGCGTTCGTCTCAATTTTCTTCGTCTGGGGTTTTGCCCTCGCGCCCGCGCTCGGTGGAATAATCTGGGCTTCATATGGCTACGACGCGCTCTTCAAAGTCACAATATCGCTCGGACTGATTGCCCTGATTAGCCTGCTCATCGCATCCAGAGACGAGCCCCACCATCAATCCGATACACAACCAGAACCAAAATGAACTCTCCTGAACTTTTTTCCAGACGGCTTCACCAGTTGCGCAAAAGACTGGCCGATTCCGGAATAGATATCGCGGTCATCACCGATGATGACAGCGTCTACTACTACAGCGGCTACTACGGCTACCTGCATATGGACTTCGGGCGCCCGACTCTGCTGGTGGTTTCAGCAGAGGGTGAAACGGTCCTGATTACCCCCACCATGGAGCAGTCTCTCGCCGAGTCTCTGGCTGTGGTCGACCGAATCGAGCTCTGGAATGACGGTATGGGGGCTGAATGGCGAGAAGCCCTACCCGGCCTCTTGGGGGCAACAGCCGCGATCGGGATAGAGCCCGATCTCATCCCGCCGCCCGTGCGCACGTTTATCGACTCGATTGTTGAGCCAAAACGCTATCGCGATCTCACACCGATCGTTTCCGAAATGCGGATGATTAAATCGCAGGAAGAACTCAAGATCGCCCGGCATGCAGGCGAGGTGGGTATCGTCATGATGGAAGCGGGCCGCAGCGCCATCAAGGAAGGTGTGGCCGAGTACGAAGTTGCGCTCGCGGCCACCACTGCCGGAACTCACAAGGCTGCTGAATTGCTGCGAACCCATTACGCAGGCTCGCAAATGTCTCCCAGTATTCACTTCATGCAGATCCTTGCCTCCGGGAAGGAGATCACCATGACCCATCACCGGGCGAGCACGAAAGCGCTCAAATATGGTGAGCCGGTCTTTTTATGCTTTTGTGGCATGACCGATTTTCACCGCTTTAAGCTGGGATTCGATCGCACCTTTTGGATTGGTGACGTCGGGGACCGTTCTCAGGAAGCGGCGTATCAAACAGCTGTGAATAGCCAAGCTGCCGCGCTCTCGGTTCTGGGGCCGGGCGTGCTCGCCGAAGAGGTCCACGCCGCCTACGCTGAAGTCATTCAATCAGCCGGTTTTGAATATCCTTTTCGCTGCGGGCGGGCAACCGGATTCAGTTTTCTCGAGCGTCCGCAACTGGTATTTGGGGATAAAACAGTTCTGCAGCCCGGAATGGTGTTCGCCGTTGATGGCTCAGTGACCGTCCCAGGAGAATTTCGCGCGCAGGTAGGTGACAGCTTCATCATTACCGAAGACGGCTACGAGCAGATCACGGACCACCCCAAGACCATCGCTGATGTGGTCGTGTAGCCGTTGATGCTAAATCTTGAACCAGACTTGCTTATGGCCTATTCCGATGCACGGTGCGAGACGCACTGGACCAGATTTGATGGCCCGCATTAGTCTCTGCGGATAAACTGCCTGGCTCGGCATCAAGCCGATACAAACGATGCAATATCTTCTGATTGCACAACATGACAATAGATCATGTTGATGACAGCCAGTTCATGGTTATGTAGCTCCATCGTCGAGGCCGCGCAGCAGTCTTCGACAACCACGACATTGAAACTCTCATCAGCCAGACTTCTCACAGTACTACTGACACATTGATCGGTAAAAATTCCCGCAACTACCACGTTGCGAATCCCAATGTTATGCAGGATCAGTCGAAGATTGGATCCGGTTAACGCGCTGTCCGTCGTCTTGGTGATGACAATCTCATCTCCCTTAGGCGTCAATTCCGGAACAAGTTGACTGTCCTCACGATCTTTGGGCAACAACAGGTAATTGAAGCCGGGCTTCTTCTGACTCAGGGATCGGTCACGCCCATCTTCTGTCAGGCAGGCAATCCGCGCATAGATGATTTCGAAACCGTGCCCCCGGCACTGTTCTACCAGCGCTGCGGTCCCTGGTATCACCTGTTGATTCATTCGGTCAAAAAACGGCGACCATCGAGAAGCCTCTTCGGGATCGTCAGGCGTTTCCAGATAGGTGTTCTGGATGTCGATGACGAGCAGGGCTGTTTCAGCAGGCTTGAGTTCCGGATCTTCAGGTGCCTCCGCGTCTTCGTAATAAAACGATCGGAAGGCATGCTTCCAGTCGCTCACCTGGCTCTCCCTTGCACCGTGGCGAGAGTTTCTCTGATCGCAGATTGCGCCCGTCGTAACTCATCGGCATCACCAGACATAAACACCCTGCCCGAGACGCCCATCATCTGGACATCGTTCAGAACCGTACCGGGTGCGGCACGCTCTGCCTCGTTTGCTGCTGCGCAGGCAAACAATGCAGGCGTCATCTCGCACAACAGCAAAGACTGGCCCGGAATCAGCATAGACGCGCTTCTTGACCGGTTCAGAATAATGGAATGCTGGTCTGAGAGATTCTCAATCACATCCTCAAAGAGAATCTGTGGCGCCAGTTGATCAGACGCACTGGCGCCAATGCCTTTCAGAATCGCGTCTCCTGCAGCGTCCAACTCTTCCCGATCCGAAGAATGTAACTCCAGCAAGCCGAATTGCCTTTCGGTAAAGAGAATCCCGGGCTCCATATCGGGCGCCGCTTTTAGAGCGAGATCCGATATGCGATGGATCGCCAATGCTGGGGAGACCTCGATGATCAGGCTGTGTTGTCCCTCAAAGGGTGGATACCCTCGAGCACGAGTTGGCGTGCTGAGATATGCTGCAAACTGAGGCTGCAGATCATAAATCGGCAGATAAACCCGAAGCTCTGTCATCATTCAGTCTCCCAGTGGGGCTTTCAACCGCTAGCCTGCAGTCAGCGCAAAGTGCCCACCCAGATCTGCATGCGGACGCGGAATCACGTGCACTGCAACCACTTCGCCCACCTGATTCGCAGCTTCCGCGCCGGCTTCTGTTGCTGCTTTTACCGCGCCAACATCGCCTTTGATAACGACAGATACCAAGCCGCCACCGACTTCGTTCTTGGAAACCAGTTCCACGTTAGCGGCTTTGACCATTGCATCAGCCGATGCCAGTGCAGGCACGTAGCCTCGCGTCTCGATCATTCCGATTGCCTGATTAGACATTATTTACCTCCTGGTATTCTGGGCCCTATAGCCCGTTGGTGAATTTGGGTTGTCAATTCTTTTCGTCGATGGATCCGATGATCAAAGCATCTACCGGAGCCTTGATCTTTGTGAAATACGCCGCAGCCACAGATCCCTGAGTGATCAGCACTGCCTCACCTTCGTTGCAGCCTAGGGGATCTAAAGCGATCAACGAGCCCCCGCCGTCAAGAGAAACCTCCAGAAGGGCTCCATTGGGCAGTGTGTCGATACGTCGTGATGACCAGACTCTTCCTGTTACTCGGCCACGAATCATTGCTTTAACCTCTCTATCTTCTTGCCTGAACGCCTGATGACGTCGTTTGCAAGCGGCGTTAATTGAACGCCTTTGGAAATTTGGATGACTTGGATCTCTTCTGGAAACTGCATTGCCTGCTTTTCCGTGATTACGCCATTTTCAATCTGAAGCACGGCAGACCTAGGAGATGGTGTGGTTTGATTACCCTGCCTTGCATCCCCGCCACGCGTATCGAGTCGAAAGAGATGACGCCCAGACTCAATGGCGGTACGACCAGACGAGTCGCTGCTGAGCGCCAGAATTCTCCTGACAAAACGCGCGAGATCCTGATTCGAGTTGATCGCAACCACCTCTTCAGTAACGCGTTCTTGCTGCGGGCTCGATTCACTCGATTGCTGACGGATTTTGTGCAGTTCTTCATGGAGTAGATCGCGAATCGTCTGTCTCAATACTTCGCTCATCACTTCAGACCGCCCCGGCATTACGAAGGCTGCTTTCTGCCGCATCGCGGGCGTTGCGAATCTCGGCCTCATCCCCTGCCAGGTACACCCGCCCGTTCGCGCCAATCATCCGGTAGTCCACCACCTTGATATTGGCCTCTTTCTCGGCCTCGTTACACGCCATGATGGCATAGGAGGCCGGCTGGCATTCGAGCAGATAAAGCGAATCACCCCCCAGGATCATCGATCCCAGTTTGTTTCTGTTGATCAGAAATGCATGCTGATGATCAACCCGGGTGACCACCTTTGAGCCAAGAATCTGCGGTGCGCTGGCCTCTTCTTCGCGGGCCCCGATGGCATCCAATACGGCTTGGGCTCCCGCTTTGACTTCAGCCGTTGAGCGGGAGTGAAACTCAAGATAACCAAATTGCCGTTCTACCACGAGCAGCCCAACCGACACGTTTGCTCCCTTCAAGGCGACATCCGTCAAACCCTCAATATCAAGGCCTGGTGCGACCTCAATGATCTGCGCCGCCATGTTGTGTCTTGGCAGCACCCCTCGCATCCACGAGGCGATGTATGCCAATGTCTGCGGCTGGAGCTGATCAAGAAAAATGAAGGATCTGAGGTCGGACATGGCTATCTCAATTTCGGAGAATCGAACGGAGCTCCTCAGCAATGATTTTTCTGAGTTCTTCGCGACTGGGGTCGGAAGGGCCTTCAGGCCTTACGCCTTCGGCGGCCGATCTGAAAGCGGACCCATTGGAACCCGGAACACCNTCAGCCGGCGCAGTNGGCAGGGGTCCCGCCAAATTGACGGAGACNCCTTGATAACTCCCAAACGCCTCGTCAGGACTNGAGTTATAGGCAAGGCGGGTCCAGTGCACGAGGTGCTGCGGGCCGATGTTCTCTCCAATCGAACTGCGGCCGAAATAGCCGGTGCCTACGGTGAAGGTCGGTGCCAAAGCGGTCGAGAAGCCGGCCGCACCTTGAGTACAGGGCGCATTAACCACCACCCGATAAGCCTCCACTGCGCCCGCAAAATCCATTGCTGCAGTTTCATCGCTCGTGTGAATTGCCGCCGAGTGTCCGGCGCCTGCGATACGCAGTACCGCCCTTGCCTGCGAAATGGCTTGAGACCGGGTTCGCACCACGTGGTAGGCCAAAACAGGGCAAAGCTTCTCGCGCGACAGAGGTTCTTCGACGCCGATCTGGCTGATCGGTGCAACCAGGACCTTGATATTCTCAGGCACGCGGATTCCGCATTCTTTCGCAATCCAGACTGCGTCCCGGCCCACCGTTTCGACATTGAATCCTCTATCGTGAAACAAATAACGACGAAGCCGATCGACATCGTCAGCGTCACAAATGTAGGCACCATTCTGTCTCAGGGCCTGACACAAACGCTTATCGATAGACTCAAGCGCAATCAAAACACTTTCATTGGTGCACAGCGCCGAGTTATCAAATGACTTTGACTCGATGATTCTTTTCGCCGCTTTGTCGATATCCGCCGTGTCATCCACCAAGGCAGGTGCATTTCCGGGGCCGACACCGATGGCCGGATTCGAGGACGAATACGCTGAGCGCACCATGGCGTTGCCGCCCGTGGCGAGCGTGACCGAGGTCTTCTTAGAACGCATGAATTCCTCAACCAGGGGAATGGTTGGATGTTCAATGATCTGGATGACCCCATCCGGCGCGCCTGCTTCCTGGGCCGCGTTCGATAAAAGGTGTGCCGCATCTACGCTGCATTCGCGCGCCGCGGGATGCGGACTGATCACGATTGCGTTGCGCGTCATCAGCGCAAGCAGAATCTTGTAGTTTATGGTCGCAATCGGGTTAGTCGATGGCGTCAGTGCCAGGATCACGCCGGCAGGCCGGGGAATTTCGACCATTTTGTGCGCCTCATGGACCCGGGGATTAACGAAGTCCTGGTCGCGATAAAAATCCACCAGCGGATGTGCAGTCAGCTCGTTTTTGATTTTCTTATGCGCTGCAACACCGAAACCGGTCTCCTCTACTGCCCAATCGCCGTATCGACCCGCATTCTCATGCGCCACTTTTGCGACCGCATCGACGATAGACATTGTCAGAGTCCGGTCAAAGCGACGGAAGACTTCCGCCGCCCAGCGTGCCCGTTCAAGGACAATGTCGGCCTGCCCAGCAAGAGCGGCGGGCGTATCAGCGATATCGACTAAGGTTCTGACTTGCGGTTCCATAATCATGCGCTCATGCGGTAGTTATGACGGGACCCACCCATCACCTCATCTCGGGCGAGCCCCACTCCGATTTCGACCCGACGCAGGACTTCTTCGCAATCGGCTTGTGTCATGAGTAAGCCCGGCTTGAACTGGAGTACCCGGGGGTCCAGGGTCGAGAAGATCGCCCAAACCCCGTTGTTATAGAGGTGCTTCATGACCGGCTTGGCGCCCTGCTCATGATTGAACTCGAGGCCCATCACGACGCCGTGCTGTCGAATGCCGATAAAGAAGTCCGGGTAGACCTGCATGATCTGCTCAAGGCCGGCGCGCATATAGTCAGAGATGTACCGCACCATGGTGCGGACTTCTGGCCGCTGCACCATCTCAAGGACTTTCATCGCAACGATGCAACCCAGCTCGGCACCACCGCCTGTCGAAATGTGGCCAAAACCATCTTCCTTGAGCCAGCCACCACAGCGCTCGCTGATCAGTACGCAGGCAATCGGATAAATCCCGCCGCCGATCCCTTTCCCGGTCACCATAATGTCAGGCTCAATGCCGTACTTGGTACAACCCCAGATTTCGCCGCACCGCATCAAGCCGGTCTGGACCTCGTCCGCTATATAGAGCGCGTCGTAGCGCTCACACAGTTGCTTTACTCCGGGAAGATAGCCTTCCTGCGGCATGGGGAAGCCATAAGTGGCCGGGATGGTTTCCATGATGACGGCGGCCACATCACGACCCCGCAGTGCGTCTTCCATTGCGTTTAGGTCGTTGAACGGCACCTGGACAAATTCACCGTCGGTGTCCTCCGAAAGAAACAGTTTAGAGAAGCGATCATCCCCGGTCTTGACCGCCAGGCCCGTATGACCGTGATAGGCCTTAATGATCGAGACGATTTTGCGTTTTTGCGTCGCATGGCGCGCAGTTTTCAGG
Organism: Acidiferrobacter sp.; assembly: GCA_002694065.1. Classification (GTDB taxonomy): domain Bacteria; phylum Pseudomonadota; class Gammaproteobacteria; order Arenicellales; family UBA868; genus UBA868. The sequence continues at coordinate 9,066 of NZKZ01000017.1, read as the reverse complement.
GCGATATCGATGGCTTCGCCGCCGCCTGAGCCATAAGCGGTATAACGCATGTCTGGCGACGGCGCACAGGCCGCGAGCGCTTCTGCCAAGGCAGTGCGGGCGAGTGCGGGGAAATGGTGATTTCCCATATCAAAGCGTTCGCTGCCAGCCTTGAGCGCCTGTACGAGTTCTGGATTTCTGTGGCCCAGGTTGTAGGTACCACCGTTCAGATGCAGATCAATCAGACGATGGCCGTCCATGTCGTAAAGGTAATACCCTTCACGTCGATCGATCACGAGATCGATCCCCATGTCCTGCCAGTCCTGGGTCTTGCCAGGGTTCCAGAAGGCTCGGGATCGGTCGAGAAAGTCTAGTTTCGCTTCGCTCATGGCACGCTCTCACCGCAGTTAGGTGTCGACTCCTATATACAGAGTGACATGCGGCCAGAGCGCCGACTTGACACTATCTAGTCAAAATTGACATGCGAAACGAACGGGGAAAATGTATCCAGAACGACTGTTTTCTCAGTTGAAAACAACATTATGAGCCGCATTTTCAGGATGATTTCTCAGGCTAAAGAGGCGAGATAGTTACGGCCCAGTTCCTCACTGACCGGCGCAAAGGTAGGGGCCAGTTCCTTGGCGATATCTACTTCACTGTGTGAGCCTATCCAGGCAAGCAGAGCAAGGCGTCTCATCATGACAAAAGTCGGGATCTCGGCTTCGTCTTCTTCGGAGAGCGGCCGGACAGAGCGGTAACCTCGAACCCAAGCCTGCTTGAGTTCGGGTATCCGGGGATCGTCCTCCATGAAACTGATTCCGGCAGCAAAGTCATACATCAACCAACCAAGACCGCAATCGTCAAAGTCGATCAGTCGCGTCTCGCCTTTTGTGATGAGCAGGTTAGCAAGACGCATATCAGCATGAATTAACCCGAAACGATCAGTTCCCCGGCCATACCGGGTGAGACGCTCAATGACCGTGGCCTCAACTTTTTCGAGCACCTCTCGGGTTTGCTGCCCGATATTAGGCCCGTCGCGCCAGTTGCCCCAGGTAGCTTCTTTGCCAAAGACGGTATCCAGATCCCAGACCAGGCGTTCAAAAGGCTCGGGGCGTTCCCAATCTATAGAGTGAAGGTGCGTCTTTGCTGCGATCTCGCCAAGTTCCTCGAAGCCGCCTGTCAGGTCATCTTGCTGATCAGGCTCACTGCCTTCAACAAACTCAAACATCGCAAGGTAGCGTTTCTGTCCCAGTGCTGTACTGGTCGCTGACTGGATCGTGCTGCCATTCCTGCCGGGAAGAATATTGGGGGTTTTTACCCCACCCTCTTCATTCAGTGATCTCGACCAGGCATGCTCACACGCGATTGCCGTTTCAGTATGATAGTCCTCCCGATGAATCCGAAGGATCGATTTAAAACCATCTGGCGCTTCCACAAGAAACGTTTCATTCTCAGAAACGTTGATCAGTCGCGCTTTGCTGCCTGCCGGCAGATCCCATAACTCCAACGATTCATTGGCGAGCAAAGAGAGATGCTCCATTGTCTCCTCGTAGGAGAAACCGGTTGTATCCATATTGATTTACCCGAGTAAAAAGGATCCAGCCTTAAATCTCTTCAATCGCCTCGAGAGACTCCGGAATGATCTGGCCACCGTCAACGATAATAGTCTGTCCGGTGATATAGCCCGCCTCATCTGAGGCAAAGAAGAGAGCGGCGTTACCAATATCTGCAACATTACCGAGTCGTTTCAGAGGGATTGAAGCCGCCATCGTATCCAGGTAGTCCTGACCCAGGTCCTGAAGACCCTCGGTATAGATATTGCCGGGCATCACCGCATTGATTGTCACGTTATAGCGTGACAGTTCCATACAGGCTGTTTTCAGAAATCCCAGCTGACCGGACTTTGACGCACCGTAATGAGACCATCCCGGAAACCCGGTGACCGGACCGGTAATGGACGAGGTCAGAACAACTCGCCCTCCTCCTGCCTTTTCAAACTGGGGAATAGATGCTTTCACGCATAAGAACGCGCTCTTGAGGTTCGTAGCCATCACCTGATCCCACTCGGACGGATCCATATCCACCATTTTGGTTTGCGGAAAACCGCCCGCGTTGGCACACATCACGTTCAATCCGCCAAACTTTTCTGCCGTTGTGGCGACCATGTTCTGCACCGATTCCCAATCAGAAACGTCACACTGGCAAAAGTCTGCGTCAGCGCCTGAAGCCTTCAACTCCTCTACGGCGGCCATTCCATCCGCCTCACCGCGTGCTGCGATCATGACTTTCGCTCCCTGGGCTGCAAAAACCTGGGCAATGCCTTTGCCGATCCCCTTTGAACCACCAGTCACAATTACCGATCGACCTTTAATTGATGTCAACATCTGATTTTCCTCCTTAAGTTACCTAGGGCTGGCTGTTCCGTTGTGGGAGCGCACAAGCCACATGATGATGCCGCCCGCAAGAAGCAGCACGATAGACGTCACAATCGAGAGTATTCCCACAGAGGGGACCAGCGGTGAATAGCCGGAAACCATTTTTGCGTATAGCCATTCCGGCAGCGTCGAATCTGCTCCCGTAGTGAAAAGCGACAGAGGGAAGTTACCCCAACTCAGTAAAAAGGCAAAAAGTCCTGCGGCTACTACGCCCGGCCAGAGCAGTGGCCCAGTAATTTCCTTCATGACAATCCACGTCGAGGCGCCCATATCCCGGGCTGCCTCCTCTAGGGATGGATCAAAACTATAAGCACGAATCGCAATGATCAAAGTCGCGATTGGGGAAATCCAGACAAGATGCGCTACGACGGCCGTTTTCCAGGTTGGGATAATTCCAAGAGCGTTAAACCACATCAGCAACGCTAATCCCAGTACAGCTTGAGGGAAAAAGATGGGCAACAGAATGAGTTTTTGGAAAATTCCCCGAAAGAGCCACTGGTATCTGGCAAAAGCAAGAGCGCCAAAAAATCCCACTACCATGGAGATGATCGTGACGAGCAGTGCAACGCTCAAAGAAGTCCATAATAAGTCCTGCACCGTCGAACTTTCCACGGCCTTGCCGTACCACTTAGTCGCGTAACGTTTGATCGGGAACGTGAGATAGCGCGCCTTGGAGACTGAGGCGAAACCGACAGAAATAATCGGCAAGTAGAGAAACAGAATCGCCAACACACCATAAAGGGAGAGCGCAATACGGGCAGACTTGGACATCTTCATGATCTGCGTCCACCCATAATGAGATCAAGATTGACGCGGTTGATCCCGAAGATCGACAACGCTCCGATAATGAGTATCAAAACGACAGATAGAGCGGAACCCAGAGGCCAGTTCTGGCCATAGGTAAATGCTGTTTCAATCTCATCGGCAATAACGATCACGGTCTGCCCACCGAGCAGTTTTGACTCTGCCATCGCGCCTGCAGCAAGCACGAAACTCAGCAAAGATCCAATCACAATTCCGGGGGCGGAAAGCGGCAAGTCCACTTCAAAAAAAATTTGCCGCCGAGACGCACCCAAGTCAGCCGCTGCCTGACGGGCATCATCGGGAACCATCGCTATTCCCTGAATCAGGGGAAAAAGCATAAAAGGGAAATACGCATAAACCAGTCCGAAGACAATCACGGGCACGTTATACAAAGCCCCTTCGAAGGTAAGACCCGTCCAAGCACGTAAATGACCTTCTATCAATCCTCCTTTCATCAAGGTCAGAACCCACCCGAACAAACGAATGTTTTCGGACACGAATAAGGTGATGACAACAGCAATCGTAATGAACAGACCGAAACCCTTAAATACCTTGGCCATGCCAAATGCCAAAGGCCAACAAATGACAAAAAGAATCGCGGTCGATGCCATCGCCATGCCAAAGGACCACAGGACGGACTTGATATAACCCTGCGTAAACAGCAACTTATAAGACGAAAAATCTGGGAGATGCAGCAGACTGAAAACTTTCTGAGGCATCACCGAGAATATGGCGATCACCATCAATGGAGCAAGAAAACTGATCAGCAACACCGCGCCCATTGGCACGGCACTTAGCAAACCTATACGCTGATCCTGGCGTTCCACGGATCATCCTCCGCTGATCATATGCGCGTGTTCGGCATTCCAGCCAAGACGGACCCGGTCACCCACTTGTCCTAAAAATCGATCTTCCCTAAGTTTTTCAACAGCCAGCTCATCCCCGTTATCCGCTTCAACTTTATACTGAGTTCTTGACCCTAGGGCGTACTCCGCCTTGAGCACGCCCCCTACCACAAAATCGGCGGTTTCATCTCCCGTCAGGAAATGAACGGTTTCCGGTCTCACCATCAGAGTTGCTGAAGCACCTTTAGAGAGTTTCATGCTTGAACCCAGAGAAGTATTTCTGACTTGAATCTCGATTTCCGTGCCGACAGGATTGCCGCCGGCATCGCCGGAAACAGAAAATAGATTCACCTCGCCCATGAACTCCGCAACGAAGCGGCTGACTGGACGAGCATAAATTTCGTCGGCAATAGCGATCTGCTCGAAACGTCCACTGCGCATAATCGCGATGCGATCCGACATCACCATGGCCTCTTCCAGGCTATGGGTTATGTAGACAAACGTCTTGCCGGTTCTCTGGTGCAAATCCTTGAGCTCTTTCTCCAGATTTTTTCTCAACCGAAAGTCGAGCGCGGACAAAGGTTCATCAAAAAAAAGAATCTCGGGATCGAAAGCAAGCGCTCGTGCGAGCGCTACGCGCTGTCGCTCCCCTCCTGAGCATTCGTTAATGCGCTTGTCATAAAAACTCTGGGGAAGATGTAAAAGATCAAGCAACTCCAACGCTCGGGATTTCCGCTGGTCGGGTTTTTGCTTCCGAAGCTTCAGAGGGAATTCAATGTTCTCCCCCACCGACTTGTGGGGAAACAACGCCAGAGACTGAAAAACCATGCAGGTCGGCCTTTGGTTAGCCGGCATCTCTTCAATCCGGTTATTTCGTAGCCAGATCTTTCCTTCTGAAAGCTCCTCGATTCCTACAAGGATACGAATCAGGGTAGTTTTGCCGCTCCCAGAAGGGCCTACGATCGTCAGAAATTCACCCTCATCAATCTCCAGATTGATGTTATCCAGAGCGGTAAATTCTCCAAAATGCTTACTGACGCCCTCTAGGCGGAGAATAGGTTCGGGGCTCATAAGCGAGTCAGGAAAGGTTGAGAACTAAATCAAAGAGGCCGAGGGCAGGTAGGAACCTGCCCTCGGACACGTGTTGACACTCAGAAATTAACCGCGTTTTGCTGCGTTATACGCTTCGTTAAGCTCAGCGTATGAAGCAACGACCTGGTAATCCAGCGATCTGCTCATTTCTTCGTCAAGGCTGTCCCACTGGATTGCATCCAGCTCGTCCTTATCAAACTTGTTGAGCACATTTGGATCACCCATCTGACTGACCGGGTTGTACGTTCCCTCAGAAAATGCCACCGCCTTGCAGATATCAGGGCCTTGGACAAATTCGAGGAAATCTTCAGCAAGATTGGACGGGTTCGGATTGTTGACAGCTGATGTCAACTCAATCCAGACCACGCCGCCTTTGCCGTCTACCGGACCAGATTTTGGCGTTATGCCGCGGACGTTGGTTGCACCATCGAGACGTGCGGGAGACGCCGTGTAAGTGCCACCCGTGAAGTAGGCGTCTATCTCACCGTTGATCAAGGCTGTATTCATCGCCACCAGATCATCAGTTAACATCTTCGCGCCACCGAAAATGGTATCCGCAGTGTTGCGGAATTTTTCGAGCCCGGCCTGATCCATCGGCTCAAAAGGATTCTGATCGCCCGTCAGACACATGTGCATGATGTTCCAGTTATCGTAAGTCAGCACGCCGTAACGACCTTTCATCGCCGAATCGAGAAACAGCTTCCAGCCTTCGTCTTCTGCTGTTGCGCGACTGACTTTGTCGGTGTTGACCACGAAACTAAACGGGCCGTACCGCTGCGGCATCCCGATCAATTCCCCATCATCTGCAAAAGCAAGTGGATATGGATCAGAAAAACCCGGCAGCATTTTGTCGAAGTGCCCCATGAAACGATCTTTGTTGAGAGGCTTGATCAAACCCTCAGGGTACAACTGTGCCCGAGCCCATGGCTGGTTCACATTGATGAGATCCCAGACATTAACCTCACCTGCACGCAATTTATTGATCATGTCAGGATCGGACGTACCGCTTTCTGCCCGGACTTTAGCGCCGGGGTGAGCCTTGCGGAACGGACCAAGAACATCGTCCGAGTTATAGCCTTCCCAGCAGAGAATGTTCATCTCGTTTCGGGCAGCCCACGCAGAACTGATCGGACCCATGGCTGCGAGACCCGCTCCTGCTGCGAGACCTTTGTTGAATTGACGTCTTGTTAACTTCATTTTTTCCTCCTAAAAACATCATCGGTTTTTCGTTTGAGGTCAAAACCCCACATCAAATAGACAACTACATCCACAACACGCCCGACGATACCGCTTTTCGGGTCAATTTGCTTGACGCGGAAACGCAGAAATTTGACCCCTTCTGGTTGGTTTTGCTGTTCCTTAAAGCTTGATAACCTTGCAATAATCAAAAAAACTGTTTTTCCTATAAAATCAGCACCCTAAAACATTAACTTAATTATTGAGATGAATTCCTCCTCGTCACCCAAAGTCTTGGCCTCAGCGGCTTCGGGTGTGATTCCGCTTATCGAAGCGAACCGTGGTGACGCCGATCTCATCTTCGGCCGGAGCGGGATCCGCTCGAAAGATCTCGAAAATCCAACTAATGAATTGGAACTCGGAGAGTTCTGCCGACTCTTCTCGGAAGCGGCGCAACAAACCGGCAACAACAACTTTGGGCTGCATTTTGGCTCAGACTTTGAACCACGTCGTCTGGGTGCGATTGGCTATGCCGCGATCAGTTCACCCACGCTTGCAGCAGGATTGCGCAATATGGAAACCTACTTTCCTGCGCACCAGGGTCAATCAAGTTTTGGGCTGATCCGCGATGACGACATGTTGTGGCTAAGTTATCGAATCAATGATCCTCAGATTGAGGATCGCCGACATGATGCTGAGCTCTCAATGGGGATGTTCCTCAATGTCTTTCGCCATGCACTCGGTCCTGATTGGTGCCCCCTTGAGATTCGATTTGAGCACGCCAAGCCAGAAAGTCACCAGGAGCATGAAGCTCTGTTCGGAGCGCCAGTCCAGTTTGGCCGCCGCACAAACGCCCTCGCCTTCCGACCGTCTGATCTCGACATCAAGATGCCCAGTGCTGACCCCTATCTTTACTCTATTGTGGAAGCGTTCTTGCAGTCACGTTGCGATCTGCACGAGAACCCTGAGACCTTTGCTGAGTCGGTCCGCAATCAGATAAAGCTCAATCTCAGCACAACCGCTCCAACGGTTGCCGAAATTGCACGGCTATTCGACCTAAGCGATGATGATTTCCAACAGGAACTGAACGCGCACAAACTTTCTTTTAAAAGCCTACTGAGAAGTGCTCGAGAGGAGTTGTCGCTGCATTATCTTGACCGTCACGATGTACCTCTGACGGAAGTCGCTATGCTGTTGGGATACTCGGAACTATCCGCCTTCTCCAGGGCATTTCGAAAATGGACTGGCATGAGTCCACAGAAATACCGTCAGTCTCACCGAAAATCACCCCAGCCGCATACTGTCTGAATCTGCAGGCTACTCTTTCCCCTCTTCCAGCTAAAGGCGGGTCATGACCTGACCCGGCACGGCACCGACGACTACGCGACCTGTCTCCCCAGAAAACCTTTTAGTGCCTTGAAGTAATCGTCCGGCTCCTCGTAAAACGGTACGTGGGAACTGTTGGGAAAAATAACGACCTCTGAGTTGGGTAATACATTGTCCATCTTCAGCGCACAGGCAGGTCCAATCTCGTCGTGGGTTCCGGTCACGATAAGCGTCGGCATCTGTAATTGATGCATATCGGGGATGCGGTTCCAGTCTTTCAAATTACCAATGTACAGAAATTCATTCGGCCCCTGCATAGTCCCGTATGGCCCCATATTCCAATCCTCTACCGAGGCTAACAACGACCTGGGCCACTCTTTCAGACGGCAGACGTGTCGGTAGTTCAAGATCGTGATGGCTGCCTGGTACTCCGGATGGTCCAGGGTTCCGAGGGCCTCGTGATGGAGCATCATCGCGACTGTCTCACTCCCGAGCGCGTCACGCATGCGGTTCAGTTCAGTCGTCAGGTGTGGGAGATCACCGCAGGTATTCGCCAGAATCAGCGAGCGAATCGCATCGGGATAAGTCAACGCATACTCGATACTTAACCAACCTCCCCAGGATTGACCAAGAAGATGCACATGTTCCAATCCCAGCGCCTTTCGGACTGTCTCGACCTCTTCAACATATCTTGAAATACACCAAAGCGCAGAATCTTCCGGCCGGTCAGAATTCCCGCACCCCAGTTGATCAAAGGCGATGACCCGATACCCCTCGTTTGCTAACGGAATGTGCGGATCTCTCAGGTAATCACACGGCAGGCCCGGCCCTCCATTAAGCAGGAAGAGAACATTATCTCCAGTACCATAGGAATAGGTAACGACCTTATAACCGTCAACCTGGACTTCAACGACTTCAGCGCCATGGTTTTCTGTCATCTTTCAACGCCTCCATTTTTATACGAGACCGAGCATCGTCTGTGCATCACTGACCTCGAATTTTTTGGGCGCCTCAACATTAAGGTGTGTCACAACGCCGTTATCCACCACCATTGCGTAACGGATTGACCTCTCTCCAAATCCGGATTTGCTCATATCTGAGGCAAATCCCATGGCTCGGCTCAATTCTGCATTGCCGTCTCCCACCATGGTGACTTTGCCCTGCGCCCCGTGCGCCTTTCCCCAGGCATCCATTACCCACGCATCATTCACGGAAAGGCAGATGATTTCGTCTACGCCTTTTTCCACAAATTCCGAGGCTGCGTCAATGAAACCCGGCAGGTGCTTTGCTGAGCACGTCGGGGTGAAGGCACCCGGCAAGGCAAACAGCACCACTTTCCGACCAGCAAAAAGATCGGTAGAGATTCTGGATTCGGGGCCGGCCTCCCCCATCACATAGACGGTCGCTTC
>NZKZ01000130.1 GCA_002694065.1 Acidiferrobacter sp. | reverse complement strand
CGGATCCAACATAAAAACATCGAAATCGGTTACACCGGCACGACGAATACTCTGGCAGGCTGGGGATTACTGGCCGATTCGCCACGTGAGACCCGAACCACTTTCCTGCGAAGCGGGTTTGCCGGCTCGTCCGTCATGAGCCCGATTGCCGGGGCGTTTGAGCCTCTGACCAACGTTGGTCAGGCAGTCCGCACTGGCGAGGCCGTTGGTCGAATTCACTCCCTGGATGCACTTGATCAGCCGCCTGTTACTGTCTGTGCCGAGAGTGCCGGTATTGTTGTGGGACAGCGGGCGCAAGCCCATATCCTGAGGGGCGATTTTCTGCTGCATCTTGGCGAAGAAGTCGAAGAGTCAGAATTGCTCAAGCCGCTCAACTGAGATTGGCTGTGCCAGCGGAGCCAACGCGTTAACGCTGGCAAGAGGGGCAAAGATACAACCGACGACCGTTCGCCGTGATTCGCCGGATTTTGGCGGCACACCGGTAACAGTCGCGTTTGTCTCGACCAAATACAGCGAAACGATACTGCCCCTTTGAGCGTCCTGCTTTTCTCATCACCCGAACTGTGTCGGGATGGTTGGTGACGCCACCAGTCTTGTAGGCGCGCATCGAGATCAATAGAGTCCGCCGCGCCAGTTCGTTGAGTCTTGCCGGTTCCAGGTCTTTTGGTCGAGACGTTGGATCGATGCCGGCGGCAAAAAGTATCTCTGACCTTAGATAGTTGCCAAGCCCCGCCAGAAAAGACTGGTCGAGATACAGGCCTGAAATACTCCGGCCGGAAAACCGTTTATCGCACAAACGCTCGGCAATATCCCGCCACGACAGGGTATCGGAAAGCACATCTGGCCCCAATTTCTTGAGATAAGGATGCGTCCTGAGATCTCTTTCACCCATCAGGGCGACGTCGGTCGCGCTGTACAAAAGGGCGCTATGGGTGCCTGTAGTCAGGGCGACCCGTAGGGTTCTTTTTGTAGTTGGAGGCTTGCCCTTTGGCGCCACAACCCATCGGCCGTACAGTTGATTGTGGGAATACAGAACCCGGCCGTTCTGAAAGAAAATCAACAGCGCCTTGCCGCGAGTGGTGACCTCGACCACTTCCTGCCCAACAAGCCTGCGCGCGAAGGGCTTTAAATGGGCGGGCTCAAAGAAACTCTCTGCGAGCTTTTTGCCGGTCAACACCCGGCCGATGGCATCCGCTTCACGGCGCACTTCAGGACCTTCAGGCATGGGACTGACGACGCGACAACACGCGCCTGCTAAGCGGTTAGAAAATATTAGTTTAGGACAGGCAGGATGAAATCGCTGTATCCAGTTTTGTCACCACCTCATCTATCTGGTCGTCCTCAATAATGAAGGGAGGAGCCAGCAGAATGTGGTCCCCGTTCACGCCATCACGGGTGCCCGACATGGGATAGCAAATCAGACCCTGCTCAAAAGCCGCTTTCTTGATACCGGCTGCAAGCCGTTTCTCCGGTGCAAACGGTGATTTACTGACTTTGTCTGCTACCAGTTCGATACCGCGGAACAACCCCCTCCCGCGTATGTCTCCCACATGGGCATGCTCGCTAAATTGGTCTTTCAGCGCCTTATCAAAACGCTCACCCATCGTGCGAACGCGCGAAACGAGATCGCGCGAGAGAATCGCTTCGAGAACGGCACACCCCGCTGCCGTTGCCACAGGATGTCCCAGATAAGTGTGGCCGTGCTGGAAAAACCCTGAACCCTCCTCGATAGTCCTGTAGATCTCACTGCTGCAAAGCATCGCACCGATGGGCTGATAGCCCGCCCCCAATCCTTTGGCAATGCAGGCAATATCGGGAGTCACGTTATCTGCCTCACAGGCGAAAAGATGACCCGTGCGACCCATGCCGCACATGACTTCATCCAAGATCAGCAAGACCCCATAGCGATCGCAGATCTCTCTGATTCTGGTGAAATAACCTTCAACCGCGGGTACGGCTCCAGCTGTCGCCCCAACTACCGGCTCCGCAAGAAACGCAATTACGGAATCAGTTCCGAGTCTCAAGATCTCATCTTCGAGTTCCTGCGCCACTCGCTGCCCGTAATCAAATGTCGATTCGTCGGGATTTCGATCAGCGTACTCAAAGCACGGTGATATGTGGCTAACGTCTACCAGCAGAGGCGAGAACTGTTTGCGGCGCCACTGATTCCCACCGACCGCCAGCGCCCCCAGGGTATTCCCGTGATAACTCTGGCGTCGCGCAATCAAGAAGCGTCGATTGGTCTCACCCTTTTCCACAAAATATTGCCGGGCCAACTTGATTGCGGCTTCGTTGGCTTCGGAACCGCCGGACACAAAAAGCACGCGATCAAGCTCTCCCGGCGCGTTGGCGATCAGGAGGTCCGCCAACTTTTCAGCAGGCTCCGAGGTAAAAAATCCTGTGTGGGCAAACGCCAGTTTCTCAACCTGGGTCTTGACCGCCTCGATCACCTCCGGATCTCCATGTCCCAGGCAGGAAACTGCGGCGCCTCCGGAGCCGTCGAAATAGCGCTTGCCGGAGGCATCGAGGAGATAGCAGCCCTCTCCGCTAAGGGCGAGCGGAGGCATATTTTTGGTGTGTCGGGGAAATACGTGCGACATCTCAGATCTTACCCATTGGGTTCATGATGAATTTTCCAGAATGGCTTATTCAAGAGGTTTTATTCGATCTTAGCCATTGCGGGCATATCATTAGTGTGACAATGCACGCCGCCGCCGTTGGCCCAGGATTCGAGCATCTCAATTACATGCACGTCGCGACCGGGAAAGTAACCCTTTAAGCGGTCTTTGGCAGCAGTATCTGCCTTTTCATTGCCGAAACCTGTCGTGATCACGTATCCATTGCCAACCAGCCAGTTTAGGTAATTGGTATCGTACGTTTGGCCACGATACGTCACCGAAGTCTCGATGGGTTCCCGGATCACGTCAAATCCTGCTGCCGCGATAGTAGCGGCGGCCGCATCAAATACTTGGCCGGTTGGGTGGTCTGGCTCGCCGCAGGTTGATCCACCGATGCACTCCCCCACAACGACGGTGGTGGGATTAATAAATCTTGCAATGCCATCGATGTGCCCATTGGTCAGGTCACCGATAGGCACCCCTTCAATAAACACTACTTTCGAGACGCCGAAATGTTGCTTGAGATCCTGCTGTGCCTTCGCTTTCGTGTAATTCTCATTGCGTCTTGGATCACCCAAAACGCTCCAATTGAGCAGCACAGTATCCACGCCGTTAAATTCAAGATTACCGCGCTCATGAACGAGTTCTATGCTTTCAGTCTCCAAGCCAACAAGTTCTGCCACAGCCAAGGGCACGGCATTGTCTTGACGAAACGGTACGCTTGCTCCGAAAGCGCCGCCCCACGCATCAAATTCCCAATTCTGAATCTTGAGCTTGCCATGTTCTTCTAAATAAAGCGGGCCGTTGTCCCGCATCCATGCACTGTCATAAGGGATTTCGTGCCAGCGGATATTCTCATGGTCTGGATCAACCCCTGTCCGCTTGATGGCCTCTTCTGCGTTGGTCTGGATCGATTTTGAACTGTACAGAATGTGTAGAGGCTGATAACGGACAATAACGCTGGCGATGCGGGCGAAATCGCGCTCATAGGATCGCTCCCATGAACCGGGCCACTGCAGCCACACACCGGTCTGAGGTTCCCACTCAGCCGGGACCCGCCTTGGGTGGTCAGCACTCACAGGTTCTATCCATAGTAAAAAACCAAAACAACTGGCGACAAGAGTCAGAGCTGCCCCCAACCGGGCCCACCATTTCCGATTCTCGGTCATCTGCACACTCCATCCAAAAGGACTCCACGGTCTTGATAAGACGATACTTCCTGAAACAGGTCCGTGTTGGGCGGTCAAAGGCTGGCGAATCCGACGATACCGTGCCACTTTGGTGTGCTACGCTTGAAAGCGCCTTTAGGATCATTTACGGAGGACAGAGCATGCATATTCAGATCATTAACTTTAATCTAGACGGCATCAGCCGAAGCGAATACGAACAGGTCTGCGACGATCTGGCGCAGACGTTTGCTGATGTTCCAGGCCTTATCTCCAAGCATTGGCTGGCAAATGATGACACCAATACTTTCGGTGGTGTGTATATGTTTGAATCCAAAGACGCCTACGAAGCGTTTATTGGCTCAGAACTTTTCGCGGCCGTGGGAGGCAATCCCGCACTCGCGAACGTCAGTTCGAAAGATTTTGGGGTTATCGAAGGTCCCACGCGGATAACCCGGGGAATGTGAGTCTTTATTGCGTCCCGACAAAACTGCGCGCCAGACGGCGCGCAGTTTTTAAAGATTTGGATTCGCTTCGACTTATGACGAAAAGTCATAAAGCGCCTCTAATCCCAAAACTTCACATCGAGACGCCCACTTCGCCTGTCCAAATGCTAATGGAATCTCCATCCATAAGCCCCTCTGCGACCAGCTGACCAAACACTTTTTGTGCAGTGGCGGTTGCTGCCTCCATCGTGGCAGCATCGGGGTACTTCGCTACAACAACGCCATTGCCATCGGCATCCGCTGCAAGATCGATCAGTTCCGCGCCGACCGCCGAGACTTCCTCACGGGCTTCCTCCGCCTTCGCCATCGCTTTGTCCATATCTGAACTGGTAAATCTCGTGATTCTGTAAATAGCCATCTTAAGTTCCTCCTGGTTGATAGTTGAAGTATTGGCGCATAGGTCGGGCCAACCACCTAACTTAACCACATTTGCTTTCTTTTATTTTATGTGTCCATTAAACCGCTGATTTTTGGCGTTTTTTGATGACCGATCTCAGCAATTTAATTAGATATCGACTATTATTAGGATCCTTCCACAAGACAAAAGGGGTCAGACCTATGTCGAAGTACGAAGATACACCCGCTGCAGTCGCTATGATTCTGTTCACACTGGGGGGCATCTTTTATGTCTTCCAATTAATCTTCATGACCGAAGCCTGGTTAGCTGAAAATGGGATTGGGTCAGAGGCTATTGGTCTTGCCAGAGTGCTCGGATTCACATGGCTTGGGATCGTTGTTGTCCTAATCCGGACATTTATCAGTGGCCCGGCAGGAACTAGCGCGTTCTTTATGGCGCTGGTCATCGCCCAAATCGGGATCTTCCTTAATCTTTGGCATCAGGAGTTAATGGGCGCGCTGGAGGTGTCGATTATGGACGACGCCATTATCGTCACCGTGCTTACTGCCCTGCTGCTGTTCGGCTGGTCGCGAATTCGCTCCAAGACCTGAACAAAACAAGCTAAAGAGCGCAAATGCGCAAAAAGAAAACCCCGCCAAAGCGGGGTTTTCTTTTTTGCACCCGATGNGATTGACTTCAGGCCGGCAANAAANNNGAGTTAAACCGAAATCACCTNTCGATCAAACTGCGTCAGACTTTCGCAGCCGGAATCCGTGACAGCAACCGTNTCGCTGAATTCGATCCCCCATCCATCCATCCACATGCCGAGCATCACATGCAGAGTCATGTTCTTTTCAAGAACAGTGGATTCCCCGGCACGCAGACTGACGGTGTGCTCTCCCCAATCTGGCGAATAGCCGACCCCAATGCTGTAACCGATCCGGCTTTCCTTGATCAGTCCGTAGCGATCCAGCACGGTCTGCCAGGCCCGGTGCACATCGCCTGCAAAAATCCCCGGCCTAATGGTCTGTAAAACTGCCTCAAGACCTTCGGTAACGGCCTTTGCCGTATCAAAGACTTTTTGAGGACCCTTGCCTAACTGCACTGTCCGCGCCAAACCTGCGTTATAGCGCTGACAGGCGCCGCCAAGTTCCAGCGCCACCGTCTGATCCGCCTCAAAAGGTGCAGCGGTCCACATTGGGTGGGCCGTGGCGGCAGCCTCCCCTGCGAGGATCAAAGGACAAAGCGCGGTGGTATCACCTCCAAGTCCCGCTACACCACTCACTTGGGCTGAAAGGACTTTTGCAACGAGGTCACACTGGCGCATCCCGGGAGAAATGTGTTCGCAGGCGACGGTCATGACATGGCTGGCAATTTTCGCAGCACTGCGCATGACCTCGATCTCGACATCGCTCTTGACGGCACGACACCAGTTGACGAGCAAATCTGCATCCACCCAGGTTGCGCCGGACAGCTTCGCCTGCATGCGCTCAACCGCTTTAAACGAGAAAAAGTAGGTGTCGCTTTCAAAACCAATACGCTTTCCCTCTAGATGAAAACTGGCGATCGACTCTGCGATCGCCTCCATCGGATGGACACCATCACGCTGAACCAGGTCCTCCGCATAGGGGCGGACGCTATCAGCGCCAAGATGGGTTGTCAGTGCCACTGAGCCTGCATCCATCTGTCGTCCCAGCCAGACCGGCGGATGATCATGCAGCACCAACATGACCTGGGGCACATAAAAAGACCAGGCGTCAAAACCCGTCAGCCAGTTCATATTGGCCGGATCCCCAACAACCAGCGCGTCCAGGTTTTTCTCTGACATCGCACTACGCACTTTTTCCAGGCGGCGCTCGTACTCCGGTAATTCAAAAGCAGGGTTCATGAAAGATTTCTCCGACAAGGCCTCCGAACCTCCTTCGGGCAGCGCTCATCAACGGTTGTGTTCTAAGTGGCACCCGCTAAGGATACCGGGATACGCTAGCGATTTGAGATACATCCGGGTAAATCACGATTCGCCATCCAGATAGGCAATACCCCGTACGGATTTTTTCCGGTCAGGTGGTTGACGTCAATGTGCATATCGATTTGATAAAGAGCCGTGAAGATATAGTCGTCCGCTCCCATCCCTTGACGCCTGCCCAGAACTGTCCCTTGGTCTCATCACTGTGATAGGTGTGAATGGCGATAAACTTTTTCCGACTCATTTTATTACCTCATTGTGTCGCCTTGGATCGTTCGTCTCTTCCTCATCAAGGGTAACGTTTAAGGATCAGATCGGTCAAAGCACTACAGCACAATCTCACGTACCGGAGTGAAATGGTCGAGATCGCGAGGCTTGTAGACGTATTGATCAAACACCGCCTTGTTGAGTTCGACTCCAAGCCCTGGTCCGGTAGGTAATTCAAAAGCGCCGTCCTTCATGACCAAAGGTTCAACGAGAACATCCTCACGCTCTGGCACGGGAATATATTCAAGGATCCGGAAATTCGGCATGCATGCCGCGGCATGGATAGAGGCTGCAGTACAAACCGGGCCGTTGCAGTTGTGGGGAATGACCGGACAATAGTAGGCCTCTGCCATAGCTGCAATCTTGCGTAGTTCATTCATCCCGCCGGTATAGATTGCATCGGGCTGGATGTAGTCGCAGCAATATTTTTCGAGCAACTCCCGAAACTGAAAGCGGGCGACATAGCGCTCACCGGTAGCAATAGGGGTGCAGGTGCTGTGCTTGAGCTCCACGTAGGCATCGAGGTTTTCAGGAGGGAGGGGTTCCTCCATGAAATAAAGATCGAATTCCTCGAACCGTTGAGCGAGCCGGCGTGCCTGGGGCAGGTCGAAGCGGCCATGTGCATCGACCATCAGGTGGATATCCGGCCCCACCGCCTCGCGGACCTGCCGGACACATTCCACGGTAATGTGCTCTTGCTCTGGTGTCATCGCATGGGCAGCGTAGCCAAAGGGGCTCCACTTTAGAGCCCGGAAACCATTTTCCACTGCGCGGGCGGCACTCTCTGCATATTCTCCAACGCTAGTGCTGCCCATTCGGGTCTTCATAAACCAGTAGTTGCCGTAACAGGGTACCGTGTCCCGGTAGGGGCCACCGAAGAGTTCGTAACAAGGCACACCCAAGACCTTGCCTTTGATGTCCCAGCAGGCAATTTCAATGGCACTCAAGGCTACATTGACGAGAAGGTCTGAACGAAGAAACTGCCCGCGGTAGCGATCTTCCCAAAGGTATTCAATCGCCCGGGGGTCTTTGCCGATGACGGTGCGCTTGTAATCCTCAATCAGAGTGACCATCGTCCGCTCAAAGGGCTCAATCGTCGCCTCACCCACACCAACCACGCCGGCGTCGGTTTCGACTTCGATAAACACCCAGTTCCGGCGATGCGCCTCAACAAGATAGGTCTTGATGTCGGTAATTTTCATTCGTCCCTACCCTTTTAATTCATCATACAAGGTCATTAACTGATTCCAGGTCTGCTCCGGCACAGCGATCAC
>NZKZ01000129.1 GCA_002694065.1 Acidiferrobacter sp. | reverse complement strand
TTTTGTCTCCAAGGCAACGACCCGTCCCTTGGCCAAGATCGGGGCGCGGGTCATGTCCGGGGTGTCTTTGGCGGATCAGGGGGTTCACGGTACGATCCGGCCAGACTATTTTTCCGTCAAGGAGGCTGTGTTCCCGTTCATCAAGTTCCCCGGAGTGGATCCTTTGCTTGGCCCGGAAATGAAAAGCACAGGAGAAGTCATGGGTATCGGCATGACCTTCGGCGAAGCGTACCGCAAGGCGCAGCGAGCCACAGGGCTCCTCATCCCTGCCTCGGGAACAGCGCTCATCAGCGTCCGGACTGCAGATCAGGGGTCTGTGATCGACATCGCACGGTATCTGAGCGACAATGGCTTTTCACTTGAGGCGACCGAAGGCACGGCCCATGCGCTCAGCAGAGCAGGCCTTAAGGCTCGTATCGTTAACAAGGTGAGCGAAGGAAGACCTCACGTGGTAGATAACATTAAGAACGGTGAGTATGACCTTATCGTGAACACGACAGCGAGTCAGCACAGTCGGCAGGATTCAGAAACCATCCGTCGACAGGCGTTGACGCACAAAGTAACCTACTTCACTACGTTGGCCGCAGCCCGGGCCGCATGCGAGGCCCATCGTGCGGGAAATGATCACAGTGTTAATCGATTGCAGACCCTTCATGAGACCGTGAGACAGTGAGAGTACTGCTAACGGTTGAAGGGGAGGCACGCCTTCGTGAGGAGTTGCAGCGGCTTAAACGCGTGGATCGTCCGGCAGTCATCGAGGCGATTGCCGAAGCGCGGGCGCATGGGGATCTTTCTGAGAACGCCGAGTACCATGCAGCCCGTGAGCAACAGGGCTTTATCGAAGGCCGCATTGCAGATCTGGACGCAAAACTGGCCGTGGCCGAAGTTATCGATCCTGAGCGACTCAATGCGGGGGGCAAGATTGTGTTTGGCGCGTGGGTGGATCTGTGGGAGGAAGAAGGCGATCGTGAGGTAACGTACCGCATCGTGGGTGAACTTGAGGCCAATATTGATGAAGGCCTGATTTCGCATAGTTCACCGATTGCCAAAGCCCTCATTGGCAAGCGCCAGGACGATGAGATTGAGTTTCAGGCTCCCGGCGGGATGCGCCGTTACGAAGTGCTGTCGGTAAGGTACAGTCCAGGCCCTTAGGCCGACCCCCCTAGGGAAATAGTCCCGGAAGAAGCAGACCCCTCAGTCGTGCCCCGGCGTTTTGGCCGTTGTTTCCTCAGCGCCCGGTGTCGCCCCAGGCTCTGAGGAATCGTGCGCGACGTCCCCGTCGTCATCCGCTGCGCCCGAGCGTCCCAGCCAGAAAGAAAACGATTTATTCGGTACTGCTTCCGGAACAGGTGTTTCGAGGGTATCTGGACCATCATCGTAGTACTC
Source organism: Acidiferrobacter sp. (assembly GCA_002694065.1). GTDB lineage: Bacteria > Pseudomonadota > Gammaproteobacteria > Arenicellales > UBA868 > UBA868. The sequence continues at coordinate 4,447 of NZKZ01000129.1, read as the reverse complement.
GTCCACTTCGGCCCGGGGGTCAAGATCGCCGATGGCGCTGGGCGTTTCAGGCTGGAGGATATAGGGTTCTTTTTCGACCACCGGAGCCCATTGCCGAATACGGCTTCGCCAGGCAATGAATCCGACGAGCAGGATCGCGGCACCCATAGCAAACATGAACATGCCTTGAGGGCCCGCAAAGCGCATTGCCGCCGAAGCGGCCAGCGGCCCAACAACTGCGCCCACGCCAAATACCAGCACGAAGCCGCCGCTCGCCGCCACCACATCACCTGGGTCAAGATAGTCATTTGCGTAAGCAATACTCAGCGGATACAGCGTAGAGCTCAGGCCAAAAAAGACTGCTGCGCTGACCGGTAGCGTCCAGGACGGCATCATGCCGCTCAGCACCAGCATCAGCGCAGGAATGCTTAAGCAGGTTGCCACACCAAAGAGCACAAGTCGCCGATCCTGACGGTCCGACAGTCGCCCAATCGGTATCTGCAGGAGCATGCCGCCTAGGAGACCTGCCGTCATGAAGCCAGAGATCTGTGCCACCGTCAGGCCAAGTTCTTGGGCATAGACGGGACCCAGACCCCACCAACTCGAGGAGATGAGTCCGGCAACGAGGCAGCCCACAACAGCGGTCGGCGAGACCGAAAAAAGCGTCCGGATATTGAGAAGGGGTTTATCTACTGGATCCGGATGGGTGGCTTTGGTCAGCGAAACGGGAACGAGAGAGAGAACCAGCACAATGCCCACCAGCAGGAATAGCCCGAAACTTGCCGGGTCGCCAAACTTGATTGCTTGCTGGCCAACGGCAGAGGCCATGTAGCCGATCATGATGTAGATGGACAGCAGAATGCCGCGGCTGTTGTTGGTGGCCCGGTTATTGAGCCAGCTTTCGACCACGACAAAAAGCCCCGCACTGGCCGCACCCATAATGGCCCGGAGGACGACCCAAGCCCACGGATCCTGGAAAATAAGCACCATCATTGCCGAGGCCGCTGCGATCGCCGAAAGTGCGGCGAAGGTGCGGATATGACCGATCCGGTTAATGAGCGGTCCGGACCGGAAGGTGCCTAGCGCAAAGCCGAAGAAGTATCCCGAGGCCATCAACCCAACCATCTCATTGGGATAATTCTCGATGTTGGCACGCAGCGCCAGCAGGGTAGAGAACATGCTGTTCCCGAACATCAGCAGCGTCACTGAGATCATCAGTGCAGAGAGGGTGCGCAGGACGGAAAGAGCGAATCGCACAGGAATGCCCTGGAGATCGGTGGTAACGGGCGCGAAGTCTACGCCCGAATACACTCAAAGAGAAGTGCTAAATCACCGAAAAGTCGGCCAATGGAAAAATTTTTTAAACGACTGCCTCAAAGGAGTCTGGCAGTTGGTTCGTTCTCATCCGCGAGCCGCCAGCCCGATGCAGACAGAGGTTGGTTCNGACCCGGGGGTAGGTCGGTTAATATCGCATTTTCACCTCTCCCGCGGTTTTGCTGCGGCTTATCGTTCCTNACCATGTTCCTGGTTCGTCTTGACGATGTCAGCCTCGCTTTTGGTCCACGCAAACTTCTGCGTGGCGCAGAGCTTTCCATTGAGCCGGCAGAACGAGTTTGCCTTGTGGGCCGCAACGGAGCCGGCAAGACCTCCGTACTGCGCCTGGTCACCGGAACGCAGGAGCCCGACGAGGGCGAGGTCCGCCGCCACGGAGATCTTTGCATCACAGAGCTGGAGCAGGTACTGCCGGGTGATGAGGATCAAAGAGTGGGCGATTTTGTGGCTGAAGGCCTAGCCGACATCATCCAGATGACAGAGCAGTATCGTGAGCAGGCCGGTGCCGATCTCGATGCGGCGGGGCTCAAGGCGCTTCAGGATTTGCATAGCCATATTGATGCCCATGGTGGGTGGCATCCACAGCAACAGGTAGAAAGTATTTGTACCGAGATGGGTTTGGATCCGGAGCAGCCGCTCAGAGCACTGTCAGGGGGTTGGCGCCGGCGGGCGGCCCTGGCCCGCTCGCTTGCCCCTCGCCCTGACCTGCTGCTGCTGGATGAGCCGACCAACCATCTGGATTTTGAGGCGATAAGCTGGTTGGAGAGCCGTCTCGCGGCCTTTTCCGGGGCGGTGTTGTTTATCACACACGATCGGGCATTTCTCCAGCGCCTCGCCACCCGGATCGTTGAAATTGATCGCGGCAAACTGCGTAGTTGGCCAGGCGATTATGCAGACTTTCTGCGCCGTCGGGCCGAGGCCCTGGCGGCAGAACGTCAGGCGAACTCGGAGTTCGACCGCAAGTTAGCGGAAGAAGAGATCTGGATCCGACAGGGAATCAAAGCGCGGCGCACAAGAAACGAGGGAAGGGTTCGCGCGCTTGAGGCAATGCGTGAAGTACGCGCACAGCGGGTGAATCCTGATGCCAGGGCCAGGGTACACATAGAGGAGGCCGATCAGTCGGGTCGCAAGGTGCTGGACGCGAGGGGCCTTAGCTTCGGGTATGGCGATTCGATGTTGATTCAGGACTTCTCTTTACGGATTCGGCGTGGTGACCGGATAGGTCTCGTCGGAAACAACGGTGTCGGAAAAAGTACCTTGCTGAGACTGCTCTTGGGAGAAATCGAGCCAAAGGCAGGTTCGATCAAGTGGGGTGTGAACATCCAGCTTGGCTATTTCGACCAGCACCGCCGGGAGCTTGACCAGGACAAAACGGTCGCGCAGATCGTGGGAGACGGAAGGGAGTACGTCACGCTGAACGGCAAACCCCGTCATGTTGTGGGCTATCTGCGGGGTTTTTTGTTCAGTGCCAAACGTGCATTGACGCCGGTCCGTGCGTTATCTGGCGGTGAGAGAAATCGTGTAATTTTGGCTCGTCTTTTTACCCAGCCCGCCAACTTTTTGATCCTGGATGAGCCTACCAACGATCTGGATGTCGAGACCCTGGAAGTGTTGGAGGAGAAACTTGCAGAATTTGCCGGCACCCTGATCGTGGTCAGCCATGATCGCGCGTTTCTTGATAACACCGTGACCAGTATTCTGGCGTTTGAGGCGGATGGGTCGATTCGGCCCTATGTCGGCAACTACAGCGATTGGATGAAGCGGGGTCGGTCACTTGCGTCGGGAGAGGCTAAAAGAGCCCAGGACAGTCCGACTGACCTCGACTCATCCCAACCGACGCGTCCGGCATCGGCTCGCAAGTTGTCGTATAAACTGCAGCGCGAGCTCGACGACCTTCCCAGTGTGATTGAGTCGGTCGAAACGCAGCTAGAACAAGTGAGAAACCAGACGCTGGATTCTGACTTCTATACGAGGGATTACAGTGAGACCCAGCCTGTGCTCGATCAGTTGGCGGATCTGGAACGGGAGCTGGAGAAACACCTTGAGCGATGGAGTGAACTCGAAGAAATGAGTGCCTCACTCTCCGGCAGATCATGAAGAATGCCTTCGGGTGGTTCTGGTCTCAGCCGGTATTGCTGCTGACCCTGACCACTCTCTTTTGGGCGGGTAACACCGTGGCGGGCAAAGCCGCCGTGGATCACATCTCCCCAGGACTCCTGACCTTCTCGCGATGGGGATTGCTGACTCTTGTCCTGCCGTTGATTTATCACAAGCAGATGAAGGCAGTCTGGCCGCAAGTGCGGGGAAGGTGGGTCTATGTGATTACGATGGGTGCTCTGGGACTCGCTGCTTTCAATCTGCTCTTTTATATCTCAGCCCACCATACAACGGCTGTCAATATCGGGATTCTTCAGGGGTCGATTCCGATCATCGTATTGATCGGAGCTTACTTTATCTACCGTACCCGGATCACTTCACTACAGATCTTGGGCGCTGCGGTAGGGTTGGTGGGTGTCGTGACGGTGGCGCTTCGCGGCGTGCCATCACAACTTGCGGATATCGTGCTGAACGAGGGGGATATTCTGATGGCGGGTGCCTGCCTGTTTTATGCCGGATATACCCTTGGGCTAAAGAGTCGTCCGGATATTCCCGGAATTGTGCTTTTTACGTTCTTCGCCATTGCCGGGTCGCTGCTCTCGGCTCCGGTGGCATTTTGGGAGTGGTGGAATGGGTCGATCATCTGGCCGGACGAAAAAGGGTGGGTGGTTATTGTTTATGTCACGATCTTTCCTTCTTTTCTTTCCCAGATCTTCTTTCTTCGAAGTGTGGATTTGATTGGACCGGGGCGGAGCGGTGTTTTCGTTAATCTGACACCCATATTTTCCGCGCTTCTGGCCGTGGCATTGCTGAGCGAGGCGTTCCAGCTTTATCATGCCATCGCACTCACACTGGTCGTGCTGGGATTGTGGTGGGCGCGCGATCCGGTCGCGGCTCGTTAAGTTGTTGGCGGCATCACGGCTTGAGTTGTCCAAAAGGATTGGAGGACTGACGTGAGCAATTACGGAAGAGGCATTCTGATGATATTGGGCTCGGCCTTTTGTCTCAGCACCTCGGGAGTCGGGCTCAGAGTCATCGA
>NZKZ01000016.1 GCA_002694065.1 Acidiferrobacter sp. | reverse complement strand
TGCCTAAGACCTCACAAATGGGATACCTAATCTATATCAGGAAATGATTGAAGGCGAGACATTGTCGCCCCGAGATTAGCCTGCTTCGCCGACGCGTTTGTGGCCGGGGCGCCAGCCGGCGATGGCAAAGAACGATAAAATCCCATGCCATGAAAAAACTTTTTGAAAATAACCGTCGCTGGGCAGCCGCTATCACGAAGGACAACCCACAGTTCTTCGAGACACTATCGCGCCAGCAGAACCCTGACTATCTCTGGATAGGGTGCTCGGATAGTCGAGTGCCCGCGAATCAGATTACGGGCCTCCTTCCTGGTGAAGTGTTTGTGCATCGCAACGTTGCCAATCTGGTAATTCATACCGATCTAAACTGTCTTTCCGTTATTCAGTATGCGGTGGATATACTTCAGGTTAAGCATATTATCGTTTGCGGTCATTACGGTTGTGGTGGAGTTGAGACAGCAATCAGTGAACGTCCGAGTGGCCTTATCGATAATTGGCTGCTGCACATCAAAGATCTCTACCACCGGAATTTACCGAGGTTCTCTGACTGTAAAGATCAGAGAACTCGAATCGATCGCCTGTGCGAGATGAACGTGATCGAGCAGGTCAATAATGTATGCCACACTAGCACCGTGCAGGACGCATGGAGTCGAGGCCAGTCTCTGCAGGTGCATGGCTGGATATACGGTATCACTGACGGCCTGTTGAAAGATCTTGAGGTAACTTTCGATGCACCGGATCAGGTACCGGATGTTTACCGCTGAATCTCCGATTTAAACTTCGTCCAGGACGCCCGCGGCGGGAGGCGTGAACTCTCTAGTGACTGAAACCGTTATCACCGGGGGCTGTCTTTGTGGAGCGGTGCGCTACGAGTTGAACGGGCCTCCCATTGATATGGGCACCTGTCATTGTCGGCATTGCCAGAGATGGTCCGGCAGTGCTTTTCATTCGGCTGTCGCTTTTGCGCTGACCGATCTCAGTTTTACGAAAAACGAGCCGCTCCGGTATCGATCCTCCTCCATCATGGAGCGAAGCTTCTGTCCAAGTTGTGGCAGTCCGCTGGCATTCCGTTATCTTGTGTCGATTGAGGATCCCCCGACGGCAAATCCTGAGACGGTCTGGATATCAGTCGGCTCGCTGGATGAGCCGGAGATCAGGTCGCCGGACTGGCACTTCGGTGTGGAGGGGCAACTTTCCTGGGTCAACTTTGATGACGGTCTGCCGCGAACGCGCTGTGATGAGAGCGTTGGACTTTCGAAGGCCTACGCCTCTCAGGAAGATAATCAGGCGGATAACTGAGTCAGCAAGACAATGAGTGTGAAGCGTGACCCTCGTTACGACGTTCTCTTTGACACCGTAGCAATCGGTCCGGTGACGGCACCAAACCGGTTCTATCAGGTTCCCCACTGCAACGGCATGGGGCGGATGTTCCCCGACAGCATGATCAGCATGCGCGGCATGAAGGCCGAAGGCGGTTGGGGAATCGTCACCACAGAACAATGTGACTTTCATCCAACGGGTGACGTGCAGCCTTTTACGGAAACCAGCATGTGGGATGACGGCGATCTGCCTTACCTTGCGGCAATGGTGGATGCGGTGCATGAGCATGGCGCGCTCGCAGGGATTGAACTTGTCCACAACGGCCAGGACAGCGGCTGTCTTTACTCGCGGGAAGTGCCGATTGGTCCTGAACATCGCCCGGTCACATGGCATCAGCATCCGATCCAGGCGCGCGCGATGAGTCGGGAGGATATTCGAGATTACCGCCGCTGGCACCGTAAGGCAGCCTTTCGGGCCCGCGAGGCCGGTTTCGACATTGTGGTGGTTTACGCGGGACACGACGGCACAGTGCCGAGCCATTTTCTTTCCCGGCAAAGCAATCAGCGCTCCGATGAGTATGGCGGTTCTTTGGAGAATCGGCTGCGTCTTTATCGTGAACTGATCGAGGAGACGAAAGAGGCGGTGGGCGACACCATGGGCGTGGTGGCACGGTTTGCCGTTGATGAAATGATGGGGGCAGACGGACTGGAATGGGCCAGTGAGGGCAAGGAAGCTATCGAGATGCTGGCCGAATTGCCCGACATGTGGGATGTCAACGTGAGTGACTGGGAAAACGACTCCATGACGTCGCGCTTTGCGCAAGAGGGCTATCAGGAGGAATACATCTCCTTCGTCAAATCGGTTACCAGCAAGCCTGTCGCTGCCGTGGGACGCTATACCTCTCCCGACACGATGGTGTCGGCTATCCGTCGCGGTGTGGTCGACATGATCGGTGCGGCCCGCCCGTCGATCGCTGATCCTTTTTTGCCCGCCAAGATCAAAGCAGGGCGGCCGGAAGATATCCGCGAATGTATTGGATGCAATGTGTGTGCCGCCTGGAACAATCTTTCGGCGCCCAGTCGGTGCACACAGAATCCCACCATGGGCGAGGAGTGGCGCAAGGGTTGGCATCCCGAAACGATTGCGCCCAAGGAATTCGATTCAACGGTTCTCATTATCGGTGCGGGTCCTGCAGGCCTTGAGGCAGCGCTTGGATTGGGTAAGCGCGGCTATGACGTCATACTCGCTGAAGCCAGGAACGAGGCCGGAGGCCGGGTGACCCGTGAAAGCCGGCTGCCTGGCCTGAACGAATGGGCGAGAGTGCGCGACTATCGTCTTGGTCAGATCGAGCGTCTGTCCAACGTCCAAATGTACCTTGAGAGCGAAATGGATGCCGGGCAGATCCAGGAATTTGGCGCAGATGCGGTGGCACTGGCGACCGGTGCGTTGTGGCGCAATGACGGCGTGGGTCGGAGCATCCGGTTTCCTGTCCCGGGCTGTGAGGCGTTGACCCCGGACGACATCATGGATGGCAAACGCCCCCATCAACCGGGCAGTGCCGTCACGGTTTACGATGATGATCACTACTACATGGCCTCGGTTATCGCTGAACAGTTGGCGAGTGAAGGTTACCGGGTCNNNCTGGCCACGCCGGGAATGTGNGNGGCCAGTTGGACCGAATACACCCTGGAACAGCGCCACATTGAAAAGCGNCTGCTGAATGTGGGGGTCGAGATCCTGACAAGGCATGAGNTGAGNGCTGTCGAGGCAGGGGGGTTACGACTGGCNAATACGCTNACNGGNGATACCCGCNANCNCGAAGGCAGCGTCGTNTCGGTNACGGCACGACTGCCNCGAGATGAACTTTACGANGCGCTTAAAGGGAAANTACCGGTGCGGCGCATCGGTGACTGCTTTGGTCCCTCTATCATTGCAGCCGCGGTTTATGAGGGTCATCGCTATGCCCGGGAGTTCGATGCCGAGATTGACCCCGATGAAGTGCCCTTCAACAGAACCCGATACGAACTCCAGCATTGACGACAAAGATCAGGAATTCAGTAGCCGGACAACAAGAAGCGGGTAACAAGAAGCAAGAGCAAAGCGCCGCTCTTGGGAGACCGAAAGAGGAGATAGATATGGAAACCCCCGAAGAACTCGAATACGACCAGGACATGATCTCGCTGTTGGAAGCGGTATGGGGAGAGGGCTTCATGTCGCCTGGCGGAACGGAGGAAATTGACCGGGTACTCGGTGACAAAGACCTGAGGGAGGCCCGTGTGCTGGATATCGGTTGTGGTATCGGCGGTGCGGCTGTTCACATCGCCCTGACTCGCCACCCCCGAAGCGTCACCGGAATCGATATCGAAGAAAATCTCATCACCCTGTCTGCATCACTTGCCGAAAAGAACGACGTCTCGGCCATTTGTGACTTCAAGCAGGTAGCGCCTGGCCCGTTGCCTTTTGATCCGGGCAGCTTTGACGTTGTCTTCAGCAAGGATTCCATTATCCATATTGCTGACAAATCCCGATTGGCCAAAGACATCCACACGATCCTCTCCCCGGGTGGCTGGTTTCTTGCAAGTGACTGGTTGTGCGGTTACGAAGGCGAGCCCTCACCGCAAATGCAGGCCTATATAGAAGCTGAGGGGCTGGACTTTGAACTAGCTTCAGCGCAGGTTTATCAAACGGCCCTCGAAGCGGCCGGGTTTGTGGATATTGAGATCATCGAGCGAAATGCCTGGTACAGGAACCAGGCCCGGATAGAGCGCGACAATCTGGCCGGTTCCCTGTATGCCGGACTGCTTGAGCAGGTGGGCGAGGATTATCTGAACCGGGCCATCGACGTGTGGGAAAAGATGATCGTCGTGCTGGACAGCGGAGAACATCGGCCGACGCTGCTGCGTGCACGAAAACCCTCCTGACCGTTTGATGTTTAATGAGGTCAGGAAATTGGTGGAGGCGGCGGGAATCGAACCCGCGTCCGTAAATCCGCCACACACCGGCGACTACATGTTTAGTCTGTCAATGTTTTGACCGTACGTGCCCCGACAGACAGGGTCACGGCCGGCGAGCCCGCTTAAGTTTGGCGTGGTGGGTCACGGGCACCCCATCACGCGAGCCCATGTGATTTGATCCCTCTTATCCCAGCCCATGGGCGAGCCGGGGGAGAGACTGGCAGGGCTTAAGCCGCCAGGGCGTAGTTGTCGTCGTTGGCAACTAATAGTTTGCAGTTGGATTTACGAGGAGATCTGCACCTCGACATGCTCCGATGGCTTTGTAATCCACGTCGAAACCAGGTCGCCCCCGTTTCTTCATCGATGATTGCCGACGACAATTATATCGTAATCCAGAGATACTTTCGCCGGAAAATCAGTCAGATAAGGCGTTTGTGATTATCGGTTCAGCTTCATCAGACGATGCTGATCACGGTCCCACTCGCGCTGGCGAATGCTCGCGCGCTTGTCGTGTTGCTTCTTCCCCTTGGCGAGGGCGATCTTGAGTTTTGCCCGGCCTTTTTTCCAGTAAAGCGATAACGGCACCAGGGTGTAGCCCTTTCGCTCGACGCCCCCGATCAGTTTGCTGATTTCATTTGCGTTCAGCAGCAGTTTGCGGGTACGTGTGGGGTCAGGAGAGATGTGACTGGAAGCCGCTGGCAAGGGAGAAAAGTGGGCGCCAAAAAGATACAGCTCGCCCGCGCGGATGATCACATAGCTTTCCTTGAGTTGTGCGCGNCCCTCCCGCAGGCTCTTGACTTCCCANCCATGGAGNACGAGACCTGCCTCGAANTCCTCTTCGATAAAGTAGTCATGCCACGCCTTCTTNTTGCGGGCGATACTGTTGTCTGNCTTGGCCTTGTTCGCGGACATCGGNGTGGGTTGCGGTTCAGANGTGCTTTTTGTGCGTTCTTCGCATTCTAAGGGNTTATGCGCCATTTGGTATTCGAGCGGGTTCTATAATNAGTGTTTTNACTCATCCCAAATAGNCTGTGGCCAAAGTTCAGCGNTCCCTGATCGTTCCCTACAGTGCACACGAGATGTTTGCATTGGCGGGCGAGGTGGACCGGTATCACGAGTTTCTGCCCTGGTGCAGTGCATCTGAGATCCTGGAGTCCACAGAAGATGCGCTCCTCGCGCGGATCGATATCAGCTACAAGGGCTGGAGCACCTCGTTTACCACCCGCAACCGGATGGATCCTGATGTCCGGATTGGGATGACCCTGGAAGAAGGGGCGGCCTTTGAGGCTCTTGAGGGCGTGTGGCATTTCAAGGCTCTTGATGCAGTGGCCTGTGAAGTGTCACTGGAAGTGGACTTTTCCCTGTCGGGGCCGCTTGGCAACAAGATGCTGGGTCCGATCTTCAGCCGCATCTGCGCCGAACTCATTGACGCATTCGTGGATCGCGCAAAGGCGCTGTACGGAGAACGCGAGTTTGCTTAATGTGACGGTGGTCTACGCGCTGCCTCAGGAGCTGTTCCAGGAGGCGCTCGAACTGTGCCCCGGGTCACGGGTCCGCGATGCGCTTGCGCAGTCCGGCGTTTTGGAAGCCTTTCCGGAAATTGACGTCGAGAGCGTACCGCTTGGAATTTTTTCCCGTCGGGTGGAGCTCGACACACCGCTTACGGAGGGTGATCGGGTTGAGATTTATCGTCCGCTCAAGCTGAGCCCAACCGACGCGCGCCGACTGCGGGCAGAGAGGAGGCGGGTCAGTCGTCCGAAGGCGTAACCTTATTCCACAGATTTGAGAAAAAGCCGGGACTGTCCTCCTCAAGATCGGGCTCAATGGCTCCAGGCAGGCCGGCGCCTTCCACGACTTTTCTCACTACCTGATCATCTTCAAACCAGATACTGAGCCGGTACTGGGTCACGGGCTCTCCTTTGGCGGGGTCGAGACTGTAGAAGTAGTCCCAGCGTTGTGCGTGGAACGGATCCTCGATAAGCGGCGTACCCAGAATGAAACGCACTTCGTTGCGTGGTGTTCCCGGCGTAATCTTCTCAATCTGTTCTGCACTGATCACGTTGCCCTGTTGAATCTCTACCCGATAACTGCGCACGCAGCCGCTGGAAGCCAGCAGCGAGGCCCCGATAAAGAGGCAGAGCAGCACTCTTGATATAGAAAAACCGATGGTACTCATGGCCCGCATCATACCGGATGAAAATAACCCATGAGGCGATCAGCCATCGGTAAGCGATTTTTGCATTGCGATTTCATCGCAATGATCAAACTTGGGGCAGGTCACGCAGACCCCAAACACTTTCTCAGGGAGACTTTCCATTGCGACAATCTGATAGCCCAGTTTTCGAAAAAAGCCCGGTACGTAAGTCAGCGCGATCATCCGGGTCAGTCCGAGTTCCCGGGCCATCTGCTCGATGCCATCCACCATTTGCTGGCCAAGACCTTGTCCGTGATGACTGGGATGGACCGCGAGGCTGCGCACTTCCCCCAGTTCCCGAGTAAATATTTCAAGGGATCCACAACCGCAGACCTCTCCATCGGCTTCAGCGACCAAGAATCCCCGGAGACGTTCATTGATCTCGTCCGACGAGCGTCCGAGCAATCGCCCATCCTCGGCGTAATCCTGGAGCAGCGAGTGGATGGACGAGACGTCTGATGTTGTCGCAGGGCGAATCAATGCGGTCATGTCACGGTCCGGGAAAGTAATTCTTCTGCGTGGGCACGAGTTTTGGCGGTAATCTCGACACCGCCCAGCATTCTTGCCAGTTCCTCAGTGCGGCCGGTCGGGTCGAGGGTGTCCAATTCTACCTGCGTCGCATCTCCCGAGAGTTTGGTGACGCGAAGATGATGCTGTCCCTGTGCAGCGACTTGGGGAAGATGGGTGATACACAGAATCTGCCGGTTTTGCGCGAGCGCTCTCAGTTTCTGGCCGACAATATCGGCGACCCGGCCGCCTATGCCGACATCTACCTCATCATAGATACACGAAGACGCCGGAGTTGCTTGGGCGACGGTGAGTTGAATGGCCAGGCTGACGCGAGAGAGTTCTCCTCCGGATGCTGCCCGCTCCAGGGGTGCGAAGGGAAGGTCGGGGCCCGACTGCAGCTCAAAATGCACGTTCTCAAGACCCCATGGGCGGTGCTCACCGGCGTCTTCTTCGCGCAACGTGATGCGGAAGACCGAAGCAGCAAGCCCCAGGGAAGGTAGCTGGTCATTAACCTTTTTCTCGAGATCTTGCGCTGCTTTTTGACGCGCCTTGGAAATCATTTTTGCCTGCTTGTCATAGATGCGCCGGGCTTTATCGAGCTCCGCTTCGAGCGACTGGGGGTCATTGACTGTGGCTGTCAGGGTGTCAAGTTCCTGGGACATCTCATCCAGCAGCGCCTTGAGCGCCTCTGGAGGAACACGGTATTTGCGTCCGGCATCGTGCAGCGCGCCGAGGCGCTGATTGATCCGCTCAAGCTCATCAGGCTCTACGGCGTAATCGTCGCTGTACCCTTGAAGTGCTGCGACGACTTCAGCGAGTTGCGCGCCAAGACCATCGACCTGGTCGGCGAGCGCGGAAAGCCGCGTATCAAAGGCGGCAAGGTCGTTCAGCCGTCCGGCGGCTCTGGTCAGCACAGAGGAGACAGACGCTGTCTCCGCCTGGTCAAGTTCCTGGGACATCTCATCCAGCAGCGCCTTGAGCGCCTCTGGAGG
>NZKZ01000128.1 GCA_002694065.1 Acidiferrobacter sp. | reverse complement strand
CGCAATAACCAGAAATTGCCTCATTGCCTCAAGTCTCCGACAACTGTTATACCTACATAGTAGGCTATACCGCAACAAAGAAAAAGTTGTGAAGAGGGGATTCCACTTTCGGAGGGCGTCAGGTGGGCGAAAACCCATTTATCAGTATGCACAGGATCCACAAATTAATAAGCATTTTCGCAATTTATGCTCTTGTCAGCATTGGATCCGCAATGCCACGTGTGTTATCGGCCGATGCGCTCGAGTATTCGCTTCAAGACCTTCAGGGAAACGTACAAAGTCTCAGTCAGTATCAAGACCAGTGGGTGATCGTGAATTTCTGGGCTACCTGGTGCGGGCCCTGTATTCGTGAGATCCCGGAATTGATGGCGTTTGCAGACCGCCATCTCGGCAGTGCGCAGGTTGTCGGCATCGCGTTTGAGAAAACACCGATAGATGAAATCCGCTCGTTTGTAGCCGAGCTCGGTGTCACTTATCCGGTATTGATCATTGGCGAGGAGCCTCTGGTGCCAATGGAGCCCCTCAAGGGTCTGCCGTCGACTTTCCTGGTTTCACCAGAAGGGCAGGTAGTTCATTCGCACGTTGGGCCCGTGACTGAGGATGAACTGACCGAGTGGCTGGCCCGCTATGCCTCGGGCTGATCAAACTGAAGACTGAGATCAACCGCAGATACATTTTTTGTGATCTCGCCGCACGAGATAAAGTCGACACCGGTGAGAGCGATTTCGCGAATGGTTTGCCCGTTGACGTTTCCTGACGCCTCAAGTTTCGCCTGTCCCCGATTGTGTTCAACCGCTGCCCGCATGTCAGCAAGTGAAAAATTATCCAGCATGATCCGACGGGCGCCAGCATTGAGTGCTTGAGAGAGTTCGTCGAGCGTTTCTACCTCCACCTCAATTAGGTCCACCGTGCCGACATGGGCCTGTGCGGCGGTCAGAGCAGCAGCGATCGACCCCGCTGAGCGGATATGGTTTTCTTTGATCAAAATACCGTCGTACAGGCCAAGGCGATGATTGCTGCCCCCGCCGCATTGCACCGCATATTTCTGTGCCAGTCTTAATCCCGGTACGGTCTTGCGGGTATCGAGCAGCTGTGCGTTTGTGCCGTGTAGTTCCCGGACCAGGGTTCTTGTTGCGGTTGCGGTGCTTGCCAGCAACTGAGCGAAGTTCAATGCAGTGCGTTCACCGGACAGCACGGCTCGCGCAGACCCTTCGATAACGCACCAGATCTCTCCCGCCTTTAAATCTTCGCCATCCTGGCAGCGCCAATCGATCTGCGCGCTGGGATCCAGCGCTTCAAAGACAGCATTTATCCAGTCACGGCCGCAGGCGACGGCATCCTCCCGGCAGATGAGTGTGGCACGGGCCCTTTCAGATTCGCTGATAAGGGAGGCAGTGAGATCGCCTGTGCCGATGTCTTCAGCCAATGCCAGCGCCACCTGGTCCTGAATCTGCGCTTTCGAGGGCTTGGTCATTGGTTGGTTGGTGGGGAATTCACGGGCCACTGTCCGAGAGCCTCTTTATTTCTGATGCTTGTCATGGGCAGTATGGATTCTGGGTGAAATTCTATATTGACCTTGATTCAGTCCAGTTTAACCCCATATTCAAAAGGTAAAAATTTTTCGGGTTCAGGCGAAACCGTCCTCGAACCCCTCCGTCTTTAAGGAGGCGAATCACCATGCGAATGGACAAGCTGACAACAAAGTTCCAGATGGCACTGGCTGATGCACAAAGCCTTGCGGTGGGTCGGGATCATCAATTTATTGAACCTGCTCACTTGATGGTGGCATTGCTTGATCAGGAGGGCGGTAGTGTTCGCTCTTTGCTGACCCGTTCCGGTGCCAACGCCAATACCTTGCGATCGCGGCTTGGCGAAATCCTCGACGGATTCCCCCGTGTGGAAGGCACAGCCGGGGATGTTCAGATATCAGCCGACCTGGCGCGCTTGCTGAATGTGACAGACAAACTTGCCCAGAGGCGGGGTGATCAGTTCATTTCGAGCGAACTTTTCATCCTCGCACTGCTCGAAGACCGGGGCCCGTTGTCTGAGGCAGTGAAAAATGCAGGCGTACTCAAGGATGCGGTCGAGAAGGCGATTGAAGAGATGCGCGGTGGAGAAACTGTGAATGACCCCAATGCAGAGGAGCAGCGGGAGGCCCTGGAGAAGTATTCCATTGATCTGACGGAACGCGCAGAGCAAGGCAGATTGGATCCCGTTATCGGTCGGGATGAAGAGATCCGCCGAACGATCCAGGTGCTGCAGCGGCGCACCAAGAATAACCCGGTGCTCATCGGTGAGCCCGGCGTAGGCAAGACCGCTATCGTGGAGGGCCTGGCCCAGCGTATCGTGGATGGAGAGGTGCCCGAAGGTGTTCGCGGCAAGCGATTGTTGGCGTTGGATATGGGTGCCCTGATTGCCGGGGCAAAGTTCCGCGGCGAGTTTGAGGAGCGACTCAAGGCCGTATTAAATGATCTCAGCAAGCAGGAAGGTCAGGTCATCCTTTTTATNGATGAACTGCACACCATGGTGGGTGCCGGCAAAGCCGAGGGCGCAATGGATGCNGGCAATATGCTAAAGCCGGCACTGGCCCGCGGAGAATTGCACTGCATCGGAGCCACNACNCTNGANGAGTACCGGAAATATGTAGAAAAGGACGCCGCGCTGGAGCGCCGTTTCCAGAAGGTGCTGGTGGGTGAGCCGGGAGTGGAAGACACCATCGCGATTTTGCGCGGCCTCAAGGAAAAGTACGAGGTGCATCACGGCGTCGATATTACAGACCCCGCGATTGTTTCTGCTGCGACGCTGTCGCATCGCTATATCAGCGACCGTCAGTTGCCGGACAAGGCGATCGATCTCATTGACGAAGCGGCCAGCCGGATTCGTATGGAGATCGATTCCAAGCCGGAGTCGATGGATCGTCTTGACCGGCGACTCATCCAACTCAAGATCGAACGGGAAGCGATCAGGAAAGATACGGACGACGCCTCGAGAAAACGCCTGGATGCGCTGGAGACTGAGATTTCGGAAATAGAACGCGAGTATGCGGATCTTGATGAAGTCTGGAAGGCTGAGAAGGCAGCCGTTCAGGGCAGTCAGCATGTCAAGGAGGCCCTGGATCAGGCCCGCAGCGAAATGGAAGCTGCAAGGCGTGCGGGCGATCTCACCCGGATGTCAGAGCTTCAGTATGGCCGTATTCCCGAACTCGAGAAGCAGTTGGCTGATGCGCAGGATCACGAATCGGGTGGTGAGACCCAACTGCTCAGAAACAAGGTGACGGATGAAGAAATCGCGGAAGTAGTGGCGCGCTGGACCGGGATTCCGGTATCCCGGATGCTTGAGGGTGAACGCGAGAAGCTGCTGCGTATGGAGTCTGAACTGCACCGCCGTGTGATCGGACAGGATGAGGCGATCCAGGCCGTGTCCGATGCTATCCGCCGCTCGCGGGCTGGCCTTTCGGATCCGGAAAGACCCTATGGCTCGTTTCTCTTTTTGGGACCGACCGGCGTGGGCAAGACGGAATTATCCAAGGCACTTGCGGAATTTTTGTTCGACACGACCGAATCGATGGTGCGCATTGACATGTCCGAATTCATGGAGAAGCATTCGGTGGCAAGACTGATTGGAGCACCGCCTGGATACGTCGGCTATGAGGAGGGTGGTTATCTGACCGAGGCCGTCCGCCGTCGACCTTATTCCGTGATTCTCATGGATGAAGTCGAGAAGGCTCATCCGGAAGTGTTTAATGTGCTCCTGCAGGTGTTGGACGACGGCCGCCTGACGGACGGACAGGGACGCACCGTCGATTTCCGTAACACGGTCATTATCATGACATCCAATCTCGGATCTGACCACATTCAGGAACTCGCAGGCGAAGAGCGTTATTTGGAGATGAAAGCGCAGGTAATGTCGGTGGTGAGCCAGCACTTTCGTCCCGAATTCATTAACCGCCTGGACGACATGATCGTGTTTCACCCCCTGCTCAAGGAGCAGCTTCATGAGATCGCACGGATTCAGGTGGCCCTTCTGTCGGCGCGGCTTGCCTCCCGAGATCTGACGCTGCGTGTGACTGATGCCGCGATTGATAAACTGAGTGCGGCCGGGTTCGATCCCGTATACGGCGCGCGACCCTTGAAGCGTACTATTCAGACGCAGTTGGAGAATCCGCTCGCGCAGGAAATTCTCTCGGGACAGTTTCTGCCGGGCAATACGATTGTGGCTGATGTGGTCGCGGGTGACTGGGTGTTTCGGTCGGAAGAGACCGACACAGCCCAGGTTGCCTGATCCCAGAATCCGCACGGATTGATCAGCGTTGCGATCAGAGTCTGCGCCTGCGTGGCCAACTTGGCCGCCAGGCGGTAGACTCCACGGCA
Source organism: Acidiferrobacter sp. (assembly GCA_002694065.1). Lineage (GTDB taxonomy): Bacteria > Pseudomonadota > Gammaproteobacteria > Arenicellales > UBA868 > UBA868. The sequence continues at coordinate 5,345 of NZKZ01000128.1, read as the reverse complement.
GATTTCCACGGAAGCCAGCATGAAAGCAATGATCCTGGCTGCAGGCAAGGGAACGCGGGTGCGTCCGCTGACCCATGTCCTGCCCAAGCCCATGATTCCGGTTCTTGGCAAGCCGGTCATGGAGTATCTGGTGGAGCATTTGGCCAGACACGGCTTCGACCAGATCATGGTGAATGTCAGCCATCTCGCACACGCCATCGAAGGCTATTTCGGTGATGGCCGACGGTGGGGAGTCGAAATCGGCTATTCCTTTGAGGGGCATCTGCAGGACGGTGAAACGATTGCCGCCCCGATCGGTTCAGCAGGGGGTATCCGCCGGATCCAGGATTACGGCGGGTTTTTCGACGACACCTTTGTCGTGGTTTGCGGTGACGCCGTTATCGATCTGGATCTCCGGGCAGTGCTCCGTCAACACTGGCAGTCGGGAGCAGTCGCCAGTATCGTGGTGCGTGAGGTCGCCCGCGAACGCGTCTCCAGTTACGGAGTCGTGGTCTGTGATGACCATGGGCGTATCCAGTCTTTCCAGGAAAAACCCCAGGTCGACGAAGCGCTTTCCCAGTTGGCGAACACCGGCATCTACGTTTTTGAGCCAGAGATCATCGATTTGATCCCCCAGGATACGGAGTTTGATATCGGCAGTGAACTGTTCCCTTTAATCCTTGAAAAAGGTCTCGCTTTCAATGCGGTTAGAGCGCCGTTCAACTGGATAGATATTGGGCATTTGAGTGATTACTGGCAGGCGAATCAGCAAATGATGCGCGGGAAGATGCGGGACGTGCGTATGCCGGGAACAGAAGTCCGACCCCGAATCTGGACCGGATTGAACGTCAACGTTGATTGGGATGAGATTCGCGCGGAGGGTCCGATATACGTCGGCTCCGGTTCCCGGATAGAGCCGGGATGTCAAATTTTCGGTCCCACGTGGATCGGTCAAGGCTGCCATCTTCAAAGCGGCGCCCAGATCTCGCGCAGCATTCTCTTTGAGTACAGCCGGATTGGCCCCACCGCGAGGGTCAGCGATTCTCTGGTGTTCGGCCGCAACTGCGTTGATCAGAGTGGCGAAAGCATTCCTGACACTGACGGTGCGCTGGATTGGGTCGGTGACGCCCGGGAACTCACGGGCCGTACTGACTAGACGGGCCCCTGCACCTCGGCGGACAGCACTTTTTGCTGCACGCCTTTTTAGCGTCACTGAGCGGTGAGAGCCGCCTTCGTCAGCAAGTCATTGACCCGCTGCACATAGGCGGCGGGTTCCGGCAGAGGGGCACCTTCGCTGAGCGCAGCCTGATCGAACAAGACACGGGACCAATCCTCCAGCTGCGCGTGCTCGGGAGTCAACTGCCTGATCAACGGGTGGTCAGGATTGATTTCCATAATCGGCTTGGCATCCGGCGCGTCTTGCCCCATGGCTTGCAGAATACGCTCAAGGTTGCCGCCAAGATCCGTCTCGTCTGCCACGAGACAGGCAGGGGAGTCTGTGAGGCGCTGGCTAACCCGGACTGATTTGACCCGCTCACCCAGCAATGACTGCATTTTCTCCGTCAGCCCAGCAAGGTCTTTTTCTTTTGCTTCGTTCGCCTTTTTGTCTTCGGGGCTTGTCAGGTCTTCAAGATCCAACGCGCCTTTTGCAACGGATTTAAGCGGTTTGTCTTTGTACTCATTGAGCGAAGACACCAGCCATTCGTCGACGGGGTCACTCAGCAGCAGTACCTCAACATCATTCTTGCGGAAAATCTCAAGGTGAGGGGAGGTGCTGGCGGCACTATGGGACTCTGCAGTGATGTAGTAGATCGCTTTTTGCTTCATCGGCATGCGCTTGAAATAGGCCGCCAGGGATTCCGTTTGCTCAGTATCGTCGCTGCGGGTCGAATTAAAGCGCATGAGATCCGCGAGCACGGTGCGGTTGTCGTGATCTTCGACGACTCCTTCCTTCAGCACTTTGCCGAATTCCTTCCAGAAGGCGGCGTAAGTTTCCGGTTCCTTTTCGGCCAGTCGACTCAACTCGGACAGGATTTTCTTTACCGAAGCCGAGCGGATTCGGTCGATGTCTTTGTTGTTCTGCAGAAATTCGCGTGAGACGTTCAGCGGCAGATCAGCGGCATCGACAACACCGCGCACGAACCTCAGGTAAGAGGGCATGAGGTACTTGGCATCATCCATGATAAATATACGCCGCACGTACAGATTGATGCCGTGGCGCTGCTCACGATCCCAAAGATCAAACGGTGCTTTTTTCGGAATAAAGAAAAGCGATGTGTACTCAAGGTTCCCCTCTACCCGGTTATGCAAAGTCGCGAGCGGGGTTTCAGTGTCGTAACTTAAGGACTGGTAAAAGCGGTGATAGTCTTCTTCCGAGACCTCGTTTTTGGGTCGCGACCATAGGGCTGAACCACTGTTAACCGCCTCCCATTCCCCGTTTTTCTCTTTATCGTCGGAAGGCATTTCGATCGGCAGCGAAATGTGATCTGAGTAGCGGCTGATGATGCCGCGCAGTCGAAAATCTTCGACGAACTCCTTATCTTCATCTCTGAGATAAAGCGTAATGGTCGTACCGCGCTCCTCCCGGGTGATTGATTCGATGGTGTATTCACCCTCGCCGTCTGAGATCCACCGCACTCCTCCCTCTGCGTCCGCGCCCGCATGGCGTGTCGTCAGTTCCACTCTGTGCGCAACCAGAAACGCGGAGTAGAACCCTACACCGAACTGGCCGATCAGATTGGCATCGTTGGCGGCATCACCGCTCAGTGCTTCCAGGAATTGACGGGTGCCCGAGCGCGCAATAGTGCCGATGTTCTCAATGACTTCATCGGTGGTCATGCCAATGCCGTTATCAGAGATCGTGACGGTCTTTTCGTTTTTGTCGACACTGACTTTCAATCCGAGGGTCTCACCGTCCTCCATGAGGCCGGCGTCAGTCAGAGCCGCAAACCGGAGTCGATCACAGGCATCCGAGCCGTTTGAAATCAGCTCTCGCAGGAAGACCTCCTTGTTCGAATACAGAGAATGAATCATCAGCTGTAACAGCTGTTTGACTTCTGTCTGGAAACTGTGGGTTTGAGCGGTTGCTGTCTGCGTCATTTGGGGATACTCCGGACGGCGGAAGGTGGCTTAAAAAAAGAGGAATTTTACCTACTGAGCTACGTGGGGCTGCAATCATGAAAATCAAGTGAATTGCCATGGGTCGACAAGGGAGGGAGAACGATTTCATGCGGTCCCAAGCCGCAGTCCCCTTGGCAAATGACTGCGCTCGAAGAGTGTTATCCGCTAGAATCGCGCCTGGGTGGACGCCGTCGCCCACCGACGGGGCATAGCGCAGTCTGGTAGCGCACCTGCTTTGGGAGCAGGGGGTCGGGGGTTCGAATCCCTCTGCCCCGACCAGTCACTTGGCGGATCGGTACGGCGCCCGTAGCTCAACCGGATAGAGCAACGGCCTTCTAAGCCGTAGGTTACAGGTTCGAGTCCTGTCGGGCGCGCCATTACGCTACTGCGATGCGGATTAAGAGAGCCCCATCCCCCTGAGACCAAGAAATACCGGGCTAGCGAGGCGGCGCCAAGCAAGAAATTTTGATCTCAACGTGGTATCTATACGGAAGATGCCGGCGCGCGTTTAGGTGTGGACAACCGTACTCGGTGCATCAATCGTTTTCCGCCGATACCTGCGGGATCAGATGCTGAGTGCAGTACCAGCGTATTCAGCCAGGCTACGAAATCTCCCTCCCGCCATTGATGTTCATAACGTACATCACTCGTGACGCTCGGTAGCAGCGCCTGACTGAGGATATCAACCGTTTGTTCAATATCGTGTCTTATGTCACCACTTTTTGCATCGAGTAAATAAACTACCTTCCCCGGTGTAACGTATAGAGATTCCTGACCCGTCACGGGATGACGTCGTACACATCTGTGTTGTCCACCGCCTACCGCGTGTTCGTGAGTGAGCTGAAATTCCCGCAGCCCAGCCGAAGCGTCTTGAGGATTTAGGCCAAAGCCAATTCGCCGAGTCCCATCATCCACCATGTAAGAAGGGCCGGAGTCGATGCGGCGTGATTCGTCAGGGAACTCGTCGTTCGGTGACCGCATATACACTGCTACGCAGCACCTGAGTTCGTCAGCGATATCGGGATCCATGCGTTCCATAGCCATCACCCCAGAAGTGAAATAGGTTTCGCCCCCTGAATCCGTCTGCCAGCCGACCGGGTTGTACATAGTGGTCAATTCGGGCATGCCAGCGTGCATGTCGTGAAGACCGTCAGCATGCCAGGCAGAGAATGTGAAACCGAGAACCGGAGATAGTTGGAGATTTTGGAGCCCGTAATAGTCCTCAAGCATAACGTTACCTAGTACAGAGACTTGAGGGAACGCTGGCATTTGTGCGCCACCACTGACACGGTGTTCCGTCGAGGGAGCTCCAAATCCAAAGAGAAATTCGTTTTGATGAGGGTCGTGCCAGCCAAAAGCTTCATTAAATGCAACTTCTTGTTTCGGTGTGAGTGCACTCTGCTCCCTGAACAGTAAAAGCCCATGCTTTAGAAGTCCCACTTTTAGGGTGTTGATATCCTCACTCGACAGCTCAGTCGATAAATCGATGCCACAACACTCCGCGAAAGGCTGAGAGTCGCGACAGGACGCAATTGGTTTGAAAGTTAATGCCATCCTCTTAGTGGGCTTGCAATCTTGATGTTTCCGGAGCAACCAGCCGAGTCAGTCGGACCTATTCTAGAGGCGACCGAACCGTACTATGTAAAATAGACGGACCCTAAAAATAGAGGTCTCGTGCGGTATCGCGTTGTTGGGCAAATAGTACCCTGATAGGGATGTTTGTTCTTTTTTTAAAAAAGTTAGCAGGTTTTCTGTAACGGCCCTCAAAGCCGTAGGTTACAGCTTCGAGTCCTGTAGGGCATGCCAGTCTGTCATTTCCGTATTTTCTGCCAGCCTCACCGGGCCTACTGGCGTCGGGATACCTATTTATTGGATAATTAAAGGTTCGCGAAAGCTTTTGTGGTGACCGTAGCTCAGTTGGTAGAGCCCCGGATTGTGATTCCGGCCGTCGTGGGTTCGAGTCCCATCGGTCACCCCAATTCCGAACTGTGCAATTAGCACTGGCAGGTCGATGGGCCGTTAGCTCAGTTGGTAGAGCAGCTGACTCTTAATCAGCGGGTCGTAGGTTCGATCCCTACACGGCCCACCAGCCACATCGGAATCAATGCTCAAACCGGAACGTAAAGCTGTGGTGGTGGGGGGTTGTCAGGCGCGAAAGTGGCGGAATTGGTAGACGCGCTGGTTTTAGGTGCCAGTGGGGCAACCCGTGGGAGTTCGAGTCTCCCCTTTCGCACCAACCTTCCGCG
>NZKZ01000127.1 GCA_002694065.1 Acidiferrobacter sp. | reverse complement strand
CGGTGCGATCGCGTTGTCGTAGCCGGGTGGCCGTTGCTGACATTGACCGCAGATGCCGGGGCGGGTGAGTGCTCTAGCGCAAGACAGGCACCGCGGATCAAGGATAAAGGGCAACTTTTGCCAGCAATCTCGGCAAAGGCCGCTCCGAGAGTCCGGTTGGTCGTGACAAAGCAGGCAACAAGGCGGCGTCATCCACTGCAGTACCGCTCGTCCCGTCATTCTTATGAAATTTGACCAGTTCAGGGGCGGGATTTGTATTCCCGATGAAAATGGATGCGCCATCGGCGCAATGTAGTTGAGGTGACACTGACAATGCTGTGCGCTTATTCACAGCCTGCAGTTAATATGTGAGCCGATTCCAACTCGGCCTAAAAAACATGAGAGATACGTTTGGAGCTTGACCTGCGATCAGTGCGAACAGCCTCTCGGCGTGCGAGGTATTTCGATCCACAAGATACGATTCTTGCAAGAAGATCGGGCGAGGAACTGGTGGAGCGTCTTGGCCTGTTGAATTTTGTGCCGGAGGTTATCCTGGATCTGGGTTGCGGCGCGGGAACTGAGTCGCGCACCCTCGCCGAGCGTTTTCCCGTCGCGTACGTTGTCGGGTTGGATATCTGCCCTTTACCTCTTCATACGCAATCCTCGCAACGAAACTGGGTACCGGTTGCGGGCAATGCCGACACTTTGCCTTTTGCCAAGGCAACATTCGATCTCGTTTTCGCTAATCTCGTTCTGCCCTGGTGTAATCCGGATGCGGCTTTGAAAGAAGTGCGCCGGATACTCAAGCCGGGGGGAGTAGTGGTTTTCTCCACTCTGGGCCCAGATACACTCATAGAGCTGCGAGCTGCCTGGGAGTATGTTGACGATCACCCGCATGTCCATTCTTTTGCTGATATGCATAACGTGGGTGATGCTCTCCTGGGCGCGGGATTTACCGAACCGGTGGTCGACACTGATAGGGTCTACTTCAGTTACGGTGAATTGAAAAAGCTTGTTGACGACCTTCGTGCTCTGGGCGCAACCAATGCCATGACAGGTCGCAGACGCAGTCTCACCGGCAAAGACCGGTGGCAGGCGTTTGCAGACGCCTATCATTCCAATGCACTGCAGCAGGGGAGGCTGCAAGCGACTTTTGAGCTTGTTTACGCGGTAGCCTGGGCCTCAGAGCAGTCAGAAGCCGGGCACACGGGTGTGCGGGTCGATTTACCCCAATAAAATGCCGCCTACTGTGGGTATCCATTGCTCTTGAAACCGGCAAAAATTCACAGAGTAAATTGCTGGGTTATAAGTGATGATCAAGGCCTAGATAAGGCGATCATGCTTGATGGTACATCGGCAATTATGCTAGTGTTCGCCGCAGTTTTAGGGCCTTAATCGGCTGGATGAGAGATCCTCAACGCGAATGCAATGAGTCTCCCCGGCCATGGTGTTTAGCGCAGCAAATGACTTTTTTTCAGACCGCCCCTGATGGGCGAGACTTTCGTCTGTTGATTAGACCCGACTGCTCGCTTTCACTTCGCGGCGTTAAGGTGGTCGTGCTGACTTTTGCTTTGGTCGCGGCCTTGATCGGCGCATACATGTTGACGCTGGGCGCGTGGCCGGTCCTGCCCTTTTTAGGGCTCGAGATTGCGGTCGTGGCGGCGGCCTTTTTGATCTTGCAAAGACGTGCCAGGTTTTATGATCTAGTCGAAGCCAAAGGCGATGATGTCTGCCTGTCTCAAAGAGGGCGGCACGGAGAAAAATCAGGGAAGCTGAATCGTTACTGGACTCAAGTGAGATTGGCAGCGGGCGGTCACTGGTACCCAAGCAGGCTGCTGGTCGGCTCTCATGGCAACTATATGGAAATCGGGGCGGCGTTGACAGAAGAGGACAGGATCAAAACGGCGAAAGCGCTGCAACGCGCGCTGTAGTGTCTGCGGACACCATCTAGGATTGATTTAAGAAAAGTTTCAATTGCAAATGCACACTCTCAGGGAAACCAAAATGATCGTAAATCGACTGAAGCATCTTCTGGGTGCAGGATCAGCTCTTTTTAGCACGCTGGTTCTGTGGGCAATGCCCGCCAGCGTACAGGCCGAATGGGCGTTGAACCTGCCGCGGCCTGTGACCGAGATCGCACGCGTGCAGTACGACCTGCATATGCTGATCATGTACATCGTTACGGTGATCGGCGTGATTGTCTTTGCGGTCATGTTTTATTCGATTGTGAAGTTCCGCAAGAGCAAAGGCGCTCAGCCTGCCAAGTTCACGCATTCAACAAAAGCCGAGGTGATCTGGACGGTGATCCCGACGCTGATCCTGATAGTGATGGCGGTGCCTTCTACCAAAGCGCTGCTGCTGATGGAGGACACGACCGAATCAGATATGGTCGTCAAGGTCACCGGCTACCAGTGGGGCTGGCACTACGACTATATGGAAGACGACGTGGACTTCTTCAGTAAGTTAACCACACCCCAAAGCCAGATTACGGGTTCTGAAACCAAGGGTGAAAATTACCTTCTGGAAGTCGACAATCATATGGTGATTCCGGTAGGGAAGAAGGTCCGCATTCTGCTGACAGCGAGAGATGTGATTCACGCCTGGTGGGTTCCGCAGTTGGGCGGGAAAAAAGACGCCATTCCCGGTTTCATCAACGAGATGTGGGTGCGTGCAGATGAAACAGGTACCTTCCGGGGGCAGTGCGCAGAACTGTGCGGCAAGGATCACGGCTATATGCCCATCGTGGTGGATGTGGTGGAGGAAGCCGAGTACCAGGCTTGGCTGGCCAGCCAGCGAAACAGCGGTTAAGCCCGGCCTCACCCATCCTTACCGCTCATTGAAAGAATTTTAGAAAGTTAGAAAGACAGGAGTTTGCGAATGACTACGACAGTCGCTGATCATCACCACGACGAAGTGCCCAAGGGCATTACCCGCTGGCTGTTTACGACCAACCACAAGGACATCGGCACGCTGTACCTGTGGTTCTCGTTCATCATGTTTCTGGTCGGCGGCGCCATGGCGCTGGTTATCCGGGCGGAACTCTTCCAGCCCGGCCTACAGGTAGTAGACCCGCATTTTTATAACCAGATGGTCACGGTGCATGCGCTGATCATGATCTTCGGTGCGATCATGCCCGGGTTTGTAGGCTTTGCCAACTGGATGATTCCGATGATGATCGGTGCGCCCGATATGGCGCTGCCGAGAATGAACAACTGGAGTTTTTGGCTGCTGCCTTTCGCAACCTCTTTGCTGATTCTGTCGCTGTTTGTGCCCGGCGGCGGACCGGCAGCGGGATGGACCATCTATCCACCGCTATCAGTGCAGGGCGGGATGGGCGTAGATCTCACGATCTTCACTATCCACATATTGGGTATGTCGTCCATCCTGGGTGCGATCAATATCATCGCGACCATCATGAACATGCGTGCGCCCGGCATGACACTCATGAAAATGCCGCTCTTTATCTGGACATGGGTGATCACGGCTTTCTTGCTGATCGCCGCTATGCCCGTGTTGGCCGGTGCGGTGACGATGCTCCTCACCGACCGTCATTTTGGCACCGCGTTCTTTGACCCCGCCGGGGGTGGCGATCCGGTGATGTTCCAGCATATCTTCTGGTTCTTTGGTCATCCCGAGGAGTACATCCTGATTCTTCCGGCCTTTGGCATCATTTCCCAGGTTATTCCGACCTTCGCCCGAAAGCCGCTTTTTGGGTATACCTCGATGGTCTTTGCAACAGCCGGCATCGCATTTTTATCCTTCATTGTGTGGGCCCACCACATGTACACGGTGGGTATGCCCTTATCCGGCGAACTCTTCTTCATGTATTCCACAATGCTGATTGCAATCCCCACCGGCGTGAAGATCTTCAACTGGATGGCCACGATGTGGCGGGGCAGCATGACTTTTGAAACGCCGATGTTGTACGCCATCGCCACCGTCGCGCTGTTTACGGTGGGCGGGCTGACTGGTCTCATGATGGCGATTACGCCTGCAGACTTTCAGTACCACGATACCTATTTCATCGTGGCGCACTTTCATTATGTGATCTTCTGCGGATCAGTGTTGGGTATGTTTGCCGGCGTTTACTACTGGCTGCCCAAGTGGACCGGCCATATGTATGACGAGACACTCGGCAAATGGCATTTCTGGCTGACCATCATTGCCTTTAATGTGACCTTCTTCCCGCAGCACTTCCTGGGCTTTGCCGGAATGCCTCGGCGTATTCCCGATTACTCCCTGCAGTTTGCGGAGTTCAACGTCATCTCCAGTATCGGCGGATTCGTGCTCGGATTCTCGCAGCTCATCCTGCTGGTCGTGGTGATCAAAGCCATCCGCGGCGGCAAGAAGGCGAGCGCCGAAGTCTGGGAGAACCCGGAAGGACTGGAATGGACCGTGCCGTCTCCGGCGCCGTACCACACCTTCGCCACGGCGCCTGAGGTCAAGTAGGATCCTGATGGCAACAGTGGCTAATGACGCACAAAAAGCGGGCATCCGCAAGACGGTCGCCGTCTTGGCGGTGTTCGCGGTGGCGGTCTTCACCTGGAGCATCGTGAAGTACGTCCTGTGATCCAAGGATCGGTGATACACCATGACTGAGTCTTCTCGACAAAAGAGCAATCGTCGTGTGGCGGGATGGCTCTCGCTGTGGGTCGTGGGGATGTTCGGCTTTGGTTACGCGCTGGTCCCGCTTTATGACATCTTCTGCGAGATCACGGGCTTGAACGGCAAGAGTGCGACCCTGTCGGAAGTGAGTGCCAAACCGCTCGAAGTTGACCGCTCGCGGACCGTGACGGTTGAGTTTGCGGTAAATGTAAGCGGCATTCCCTGGCAAGTGGATCGACCTGAGACAGTTCGCCTCAAGGTCCATCCTGGTGAGGCGATGACCGTGACCTATGCGGCGCATAGTTTGACCGACACGCTGTCAGCAGGGCAGGCGGTGCCGAGCGTTTCGCCGGCGCGAGCGGCGCGGCACTTCAGAAAGACGGAATGTTTCTGCTTTACCCGGCAGGAACTGGCCCCTCGGGAAAGCAAAGTAATGCCGGTCACGTTTGTGGTCGATCCCGCTCTTCCCGAGGAAGTAAAGACCATTACGTTGTCATACGCGGTGTATCCCGCAAAAGACATTGAACCAGCCAACTCTTAAAGATAGCTGCTGACGGATAACTGGTTGAAAACAGGTTTTAAGTTTTAAAAAATTGATTCAAAAATATTCTTAGAAAAGAGGACGCAACACATGAGCTCAGCACACGGCGGTTATTATTTGCCTGACCCGACCAAGTGGCCCACGATTACTTCGATGGGGCTGTTCCTGCTCGCGCTCGGATTCATTCTGGATCTGCACCATCTCGCCCCCGGGGTCTGGCTGATGATCGCTGGCGCAGTGATTATCATCCTGATGCTGTATTCCTGGTTTGGGCAAGTCGCGGGAGAGAGTGAGGCCGGGCGTTACGATGCGCAGGTGGATACGTCGTTCCGAATGGGAATGGGTTGGTTTATCTTCTCTGAGGTGATGTTTTTCGGCGCATTTTTCGGCGCGCTTTTTTATACCCGAATCCTGTCTGTCCCCTGGCTCGCTGGCGAGGAGTTGCTGTGGCCGGGATTCGAGGCGACCTGGCCTTCAGCCGGACCGGCAGGGGCAACCTATATCGGGCCGGACAATCATGATATCGGTCCGGGGCAGTTTTCCAGCATCGGAGCGTTCGGCATCCCGCTTCTGAATACCGTCATCTTGCTGGTATCCAGTGTGACATTGACATTCTCACACTGGGCGCTCAAGAAGAACCAGCGGGGCGCGATGAATTTCTGGCTGTTTGTTACGGTCGCCCTCGGCGCCCTGTTTATGTATTACCAGGTTGGGGAATATGTCGAGGCCTACAGCCATCTTGGCCTGACGCTAGGGTCAGGGGTGTATGGCGCGACTTTCTTTATGCTGACAGGATTCCATGGCTTCCACGTCACCATCGGTGCAATTACGCTGGCTGTGATTCTGGTGAGATGCCTGCGCGGGCATTTCAAGCCTGATGACCACTTCGGCTTTGAAGGCGCCGCTTGGTATTGGCACTTCGTGGATACGGTCTGGGTCGGACTGTTTATTTTCGTCTACATCTTGTAGTCGGTAGTCTGTACGCTGCATTAACAACGATTCCGCGCAGGCGCGAAAATCTTATCTCAGGCGCCGCCGAGTTCACCGGTGGTGCCTGAGGGCGGTTCAGGCTCAGGCCTGAACCTTATTGCTGGGTGCTGATCGCAGCTTGCTGAAGCGATCCACCGGGCTTCAGCAGCCCTGTGTACAGACCGCCGACAATCAAAAGCAACAGGAAAGCCCAGATCGCAACACGGTAAGTCAACGCTTTTACCGTGCCAGTGCCGCGGCCCTTGTCCCGCATCATCGAGAACATGGCAGCTCCCAGGCTGATCACCATTGCCAGAAGGAGAATCAGGATTACGGTTTTCGCGAGCATTGAAAGATTTTTTGTAGAACGAATGCACAGAATGTTATCAAAAACCGTGAAGGCGTCAGTGAACTGAAGTGTCAGCGAGGCGGATATCCCATCCCCTGACGCTACTGGGCGTCGCGGTGATTTGCGCTCTGTTGATCGGATTGGGAATCTGGCAGTTGCAGCGCGCGGAGGAAAAACAGGCCTGGTTCGACAGTTATCGGGCGCGGATCAACGAAGCACCAATACAGATTACGACCCGTTTACTGGGGCCGGACCGCTCGAACTTTGCCGCCGAGGTTCGCGGACGGTTTGATGGTGAGGGCCAGTTTTTGTGGGATAACCGGACCCATCAGGGTCAGCCCGGATTTCATGTGATTACCCCCTTGGTGATTGTTCCCGGTGAGACGCGGATTCTGGTCGATCGAGGCTGGATACCTCTCTTAGGATCAAGAGACAATCTGCCTGTTCCAAAGGTCCCAGCGGGCCCTAAAGTGATCAGTGGCTACCTTTATGAACCTAAACCCGGTTTCACCCTGGAAGCGCGCGCACCCGAGTATGATTCGCCGCTTCGTCAGAACCTTGATCTTTCGGCATTTGCCAGCTCCGCGCCCTATGCCGTACAGCCTTATGTGCTAAGGCTTGATGTCGACCATCCCGACGGGTTTGTCCGGGTGTGGCCAGTCCCGGATCAAACCGCGGTCAGGCGTCATGAGGCCTATGCTGTGCAATGGTTCGGGATGGCGGTGGTATTTATAGGTGTGGTGGCTGCCCTGTGGCGGCGCGAACTAAGAGCCAGGCGCAGGCCTGTGAGAAACAAAACCCATGAATGACGATATGTCTGATCCTCTTTCCGACTCAGTACGAAACCGAAAGCGATTGACGCTGATTGCGTTGATGGTCCTTTTTTTGTCGCCTGTGATCGCGGCATGGCTTTGGACACCTGACACATTCCGTAATCGGGGCGAACTGATTGACCCGCCCCGGCCTTTGGTCAACGTCCCAATGATCTCCCCAGACGGCAGTCATGTAGATCTGGCTACTTTTTTCGGACGCTGGACCTATGTCTTTTTTGTCGAGGCCGGGTGCGATGAATCCTGCAAACAGCTGGCCGATGCGGTTGAGCGCGTCCGTCTGAGTCAGGGCAAAAACGAAAAGCGCGTCCGTCTCATGGTGGTCACGCTGAGCCCGGATGCGCTCTCCTCCCTGGACGAGATGCGTCTCATCATGCCAAAGACAATCGTGTTGGGCGTCAGTGCATCGGAACAGGAACAGCTGCTGCCTCAGTTCATGCCGAACAGGGGAGAGTCGGTGCTCCAATCGGGCAGTGTCTTTTTGGTTGACCCGAGGGGAAATCTGATGATGAGTTATCCTGCGACCGCTGACCCGACGGATCTTCGCAAAGACATCAGCCGGCTGCTGCGGGCATCGCGTATTGGCTAGTCAGGCGAGATGATCCCGTATAATTCATGGCCGTTATGAAAGCGCAGGCCTCAACCACGTCGCACGGCTCGTCAAGCTCCGGGTCGACTGTTCATGCCTACTACGAGCTGACCAAGCCGCGGGTCGTGGCGCTGATCGTGTTCACCGCGATCGTCGGCATGTTTTTGTCGGTCGACGGGATGGTGCCGGTCTCAATACTGATATCCGGCGCGCTTGGGATCGGGCTGTCAGCGGCGTCCGGGGCAGCGTTCAATCACCTGCTGGATCGCCGGGCCGACCAGATCATGGCGCGAACGTCAGGCCGCCCGCTGCCGACGGGGATGGTCGAAACCACCCCCGCGATTGTTTTTGCAGCTGGGCTGGCTGTGGCATCCATGCTGATCCTAGTCGCAATGGTCAATACGCTTACAGCGATCCTGTCGTTTGCCTCTATGATTGGCTATGCTGTGGTGTATACGGTGTGGCTTAAGCACGCAACGCCCCAGAATATCGTCATTGGCGGTGCCGCCGGTGCGATGCCGCCGGTGCTGGGCTGGACCGCTGTCACGGGTGAAGTCGCCTCTGATGCGCTTTTGTTGTTCCTGATCATCTTCTGCTGGACCCCCCCACACTTTTGGGCGCTGGCCCTTTATCGCCAGGAAGAATACGCAGCGGCCGGGATTCCAATGCTGCCCGTCACGCATGGCCGACGCTACACGCTGCTGCAAATGGTGCTTTATACGGTGCTGCTTTTGGCGGTGAGTGTGCTGCCGTTCGCGACCGGCATGTCAGGCGGGATGTATTTTGTCGGCGCGTTGGTTCTGGGCGTGATTTTCCTCATTTTTGTGGTGCGTTTGTATCGCAATTACAGTGATGCGCTTTCCAGGCAGACCTTCGGTTATTCGATACAGTATCTTGCAATGCTGTTCGCATTGATGCTGATTGATCACTACCAAATTCCGTTGCGGGATTTCCTCGTTTCCCTCTTTGCCTGACCGACCCTGTCAGTCGAGCAGAGGCGCAGGTATAAATCTGGCCCTGGCGCCATGAATGTCTCCCACCCGGAAAGGCCTTACGCCATAGCCTGTGACCGAAACCGGGATCCCATCCTGGCGGTCTTGAGGGAGTGTCTACCTGCGAAAGGAAGAGTGCTGGAGATTGGTAGTGGGACGGGCCAGCATGCGGCTTATTTTTCGTCCGCTTTCCCCAATCTTGACTGGCTGCCGAGTGATTTGCCGCAGCATCTGGCAGGGATATCGCTCTGGCGCCAGGAGGCGGGGCAGAACTGTCTTGCGCCAGTGGGCCTGGATCTATTGTCCGATGCACTGCAACTGCCGCAAGCGGATGCGATTGTCTGTATCAACACTTTGCACATTGTGGCCTGGCAGGGCACGCACCAATTGTTTACAGCGGCGGGCCGGATGCTATCGCCGGGCCAGGCCGTGTATCTCTATGGGCCCTATCGCTATGCTGACCGTCCGCTAGAGCCGAGCAATGAGCAGTTTGATCAATGGCTTAAGGCGCGGGATCCCGCAAGTGGTATCCGAAATTTCGAAGACCTCAGCCGGATTGCCCAAGAGCAGGGCTTTTCGCTAGAGGCGGATGTGCCCATGCCGGCAAACAATCGGTCATTGATTTTCAGGCGCGCGTCGTAGTCAGGGGGTGTTGCGAACGTCCAGCGTCTGCAGGTTTCAGTGTATTCAGAGCCGGTCGCGCAGCGCATACCAGGTCATGGCCAGAGCCAGCAGGGGTGATCGCAACATGCTGCCCCCCGGAAAGCCCGGAGTGGGCAGACGATTCATCACATCGAATCGGCTTGCCACACCGTCAACGGCCTCTGCCAGCATCGCCCCCGCCCCAGTCGCCAGCGCGACACCCGACCCAGAATAGCCAGACGCGGAATAAATATTGCCGCTGTGGCGCTGAAAAAAAGGCAGGCGTGACATGGTGATGGCAAGGGTGCCGCCCCATCCATACTCGACCTTGGCCTCTTTAAGGTCCGGATAAATTCTCAGCATGTATTTGCGGACAAAGGATTTGATATCCCGGGGAAAGCGATAGCCGTAACTTTCTCCGCCGCCGAACAGCATTCGGTTGTCTGCCGAGCACCGGAAATAATTGACCACGAAGCGCGAATCCGCCACACAGGCTCCGTTGGAGATCAACTTCCTGGCGATATCGTCACCCAGCGGTTCAGTGGCAATGATGTAGTTATTGATCGGCATGACGTGCCGGCTAATGGATTTTTCCAACGGACCGATATAGCCGTTACAGGCGTAGAGAACATATCTGGCGCTGACACAGCCCTGGGCGGTATGCAGGCGGGCAGGAGTCCCTTTCTCGATTCGGGTGACCTCAGAGCGCTCATAGAGCCTGGCGCCGGCCCCTATTGCGGCTCTGGCAATGCCGAGAGCGTAATTGAGCGGGTGCAGGTGGCCGGCACCCATGTCGAGCGTGCCGGCGGAATAATCTTTGCTGCCGACGAGCGAGCGCATCTCCTCTGGAGGGACATACCGAATTTCATCGTAGCCATATTTTTCGTTAAGCAGCGCAACATAGGTTTGGGAGTGATGATCAAAACGCTGCCGATGGTTGGCATGTATTGAACCGCTGCGGTAATCGCAGGGAATGTCGTGGCGGGCAATCAAGTCCTTGACCAGGGCCTTGGCTTCTTGTGCAACTTGCCAGGCGTCGCGGGCAAGAGCGCTATCCACTTTCTGCTCGAGGTCATCCTGGGCCACCCGTTGCCCCGTACCGACTTGACCTCCATTGCGGCCGCTTGCCCCCCAGCCAATGCGGTGAGCATCCAGCAGGATGACTGAGTAACCCCGCTCAGCAAGATGCAGGGCAGCAGATAGGCCGGTGAATCCTCCCCCCACGACCGCGACGTCACACTGATGGTCACCTTTGAGGGTTTGGGCCTGTGGCATCCCGACGGCCGTTGCTGCATACCAGGACGGTGGATAGGTGCCATCCCGGTCATTCAGATGTAAAAGCGGGTTTGCGTAATCGGTGTTCACTTGGCTGTCTCGATCGGGTGATTTAGGAAGTGGGGGCTTTAGTGGTTTGAGCGGCTTGCAGCGCGCCGAGAATTTCCCTCACCAGGGCGGGTCCTCGGTAGATCAGTCCGCTGTACAGCTGGACGAGGGTGGCTCCTGCGGAGAATGCGGCCTGGGCCGAGGCGGCGTCCATTATGCCTCCCACACCGATCACTGGAAATTCAGATGGGGTGTGCTGTCTGAGTTCAGTGATCACACGATGCGAAAGGGTCGCCAATGGCGCGCCGCTGAGGCCACCCGTCTGCGACACGTGCGGATGGACCTCTGTATCCAGCGGCCGGCTGACGGTAGTGTTGGTTGCAACAATTCCGTCTATGCCCCGCAGCGTGAGCACCTCGGCGACGCGTGCTATCGATTCATCATCGAGGTCAGGTGAAATCTTTACTGCAATGGGGGTGTATTTCTGGTGCAGGTCGGCAAGTTGGGCTTGCTCGGCTTTCAGGCGCGCAATCAGTCCATCCAGGGTGTCGCGTTCCTGCAGATCGCGAAGCCCCTTGGTATTGGGGGATGAGATGTTGATCGTCACGTAGTCGGCGACACGGTACACCGCCCGTAGTCCAGTGAGGTAGTCGCGCCAGGCGTCCTCATTGGAGGTAGCGGCATTACGGCCAAGATTAATGCCGATAATGGTCTGCTGGTGTTGTTGTCCAAGCCTTGCGAGGAAGAGGTTAAGGCCTTCGCTGTTAAACCCCATTCGGTTTATCAGCGCCTGCGCTGAGGTCAGTCGGAACATGCGGGGTCGGGGATTTCCTGATTGTGGCAATGGCGTCACGGTGCCGAGTTCGAGGAATCCAAAACCTAGTGCGGCAAGCCTGTCGACGGCCTTTGCATCTTTATCGAGCCCGGCTGCCAGGCCGACCGGGTTAGGAAATGAGAGGCCCATCGCGTCGACCGGAATCGAGGGCAGCGGACCCCGGCAAGCGTCGACGAGGTACTGGTTGAGCGGATGTATGCGCCCAATGAGTCCGATGGTCTTCACGACAATGTCATGGGCAGTCTCAGGGTTAAGCCTGAACAATAGTGGCCGAACCAGAGAGTACATTCCCGCCATCAGAAGGCTTCTCCGGGTGCCAGATGTCGCCACTGTCCGCGCCGCAGTTGGCCCAGGCGCACCCCACCAATACGCACGCGGACGAGTGTGCGGACCTGCAGGTTGACCAATTCACACATCCGTCGCACCTGCCGTTTCCGGCCTTCCGTTAGAACAAATTGCAGCTGTGCCGATCCGGTCTGTGTGATGCGGGCAGGACGCAGTGCCCGGCCATCCAGGGACAGTCCGTGGCGAAGGCGCTGAAGCGCTGTTTCCGTGATGTTGCCATCGACACCGACGTGATATTCCTTCTCGATTCTGCTCTCGGGCCCGATCAATGTGCGGGCGACGGTGCCGTCCTGAGTCAGCACAAGCAACCCTGAGGAATCGATATCGAGTCGCCCGGCCACATTCAGGCTCTGCGGTTTGGGGACCCGCCTTCGTGGGTGTTCGTCGTGGGGCGCACGGTTGTCTTCGGTAATCAGTGAGACGGCCTCGGGATAACCTTTTTCAGGCTGATTGGAGACGATCCCGGGGGGTTTATTGAGGAGTACGGTCGCCAATGCCGCGCGTTGGCGACGCGCTTCGCTTGTCAGTTCTATGGCGGCGAGCGGATGTACCTTTGAACCGAGTTGATCGATCACCACGCCGTCCACCCGGACCTGCCCGGCGGCAATGAGTCTGTCAGCCTCTCGACGCGAGCAAAGACCCTGTTGGGCCATCAGGCGTGAGAGACGGATTCCATCCTCCATGGTCTGCCCGGCGTTTAGTGCCTCTCGCTTCTTCCTTTCAGAAAGATTCGGACGGTTTCGGCGGCGTTCCCGGTATACGCTTGCGGGGTGAGCGCGGCCAGGCTCTCCTGGGCGTCTTTGGGTATCGGCAGGGTATTTACAAAGTCCCTCAGTGTCTGCGCATCCATTCCAGCGCGACCCCGGGTCAGTGCTTTCAATTTTTCATAGGGCTCGGGCACGTCGTAACGCCGCATGACGGTCTGGATCGCCTCGGCCAGCACTTCCCACGCCTGATCCAGTTCGGTATGCAGTTTATCCCCGTCAATCTCAAGTTTTCCAAGGCCACGATGCGCNGCGTCCAGTGCGATCAGGCAATGGGCAAANGCAGGNCCAAGATTTCTGATTACGGTTGAGTCTGAAAGATCCCGTTGCCACCGGCTGATCGGCAGTTTCGCCGCCAGATGTTCAAGTAATGCGTTGGCAATGCCAGCGTTTCCCTCGCTGTTCTCAAAGTCGATCGGATTGACCTTGTGCGGCATCGTACTTGAGCCCACTTCTCCGGCCACAGCCTTCTGCCGGAAGTAACCCAGTGAGATGTATCCCCACAGGTCACGGTCAAGATCGATCAGTATGGTGTTCAGACGGACCAGTCCATGACATAGTGCGGCAAGATCGTCATGCGGTTCGATTTGTGTCGTCATCTGCTGCCAGTCCAGTCCGATGCCTTCAACAAAATCCTGGGAAAGCCGGGGCCAGTCCAGTTCCGGGTAGGCCGCAAGGTGGGCATTGAAGTTACCCACGGCGCCGTTGAATTTTCCGCGTATTGCCGTCGTTGCGACCTGGTCGCGGGCCTGGTCCAGTCGGGCCACCACATTGGCCAGTTCCTTTCCCATGGTGGTGGGGCTCGCAGGTTGGCCATGTGTCCGGGCCAGCATCGGCTGATCCGCGAGTTCGTCGGCCATCGTTGCGAGTACTGAGGTGACCTGATCAACCGCCGGCAGCAGAATCGTGTTTCGGCCGTCGCGCAGCATCAGGGCATAAGACAGATTGTTGATGTCTTCTGAAGTGCATCCAAAATGGATGAATTCCGATACAGCGCTCAATTCTTCATGGGTTGCGACTTTCTCTTTGAGAAAATATTCCACCGCTTTGACATCATGATTGGTGGTGCGCTCAATAGTCTTGACCGCTTCAGCATCTGATATCGAGAAGCCATCCGAAATCTCGTTGAGAAAGGCCTTTGCAGATTCCGAAAACGGCGGGACCTCGGCTAAGGCCTCGCATGAGGCGAGTGATAACAGCCATTGTGCCTCGACAAAGACGCGATACCGGATCAGAGCAAATTCGCTGAAGTAGGATCTCAGGCCGGAAACCTTGGCACCGTATCTGCCATCTATGGGAGACAGTGCGGTCAGGGCTGACAAAGGGTGTGAATCAGAAGGTGTCAACGCGGGGCCTGCAAACACATCGGAAGAAGGTTAATTTTACCATGCCGGCATTGGCAAATAATGAGGCGTTAAACATCGTCCAGCGTCCGACGGGAAGCGTTGGCAGTGCTGGATCCTAAAGATGGAGTTGCTGATCCTGACCATTGAGGTGCCACAATCGATCGAACTTGATCGAAAATCCAACAATACTGGCCAATACCACACCGACCCCGATCAGCAGGGCGCTGGGCGCTGAGAAGAGTTCAGCGAGTGGCCCCAAAACCAGGCCACCCAGCGCAATCAGGCTGAAGGTGATGCTGTGTATCCCCATGACTCTGCCGCGCAAGGCATCCGGTACGGCAAGCTGCATCACCGTCATAGAGCTGATCAGAAAAAATGATCCCCCAACGGCGGATAGCATGGCGCAGGCGCATGCAAGCGCAAAAGCGAATCGCCAGTCCGCCGCAAGCCCGGTCACCAGCGCAAACAGAATCAATGACAGGGAGAACAAAACGCTTCCGCCCATCATGACGCTGCCAAGTCTGGGCGAGTTCTGCAGCCGGCCCACCAGAATGGTCCCCAGCACAGATCCAACGCCGGTGGCAGAGAGAAGCAACCCATAGCCTTCCTCGCCGGTGCCCAGTAATTCCGCAAACACCGGCATGATCTGGACATAAGCCGTGCCAAAGAACATCGAGATCCACGTCATCGCGATCAGGACAGCGAAGAGTTTCTCCTGGCGGATGAATCGCCAGGCTGCACCAAGGCCACGATTGTGGTCTGAGTCTCTCGGGAGCGAATTGGGTGTCTGCAGACTCAAAAGAATCCTGGCCATGACAGCAAATCCGACGGTGCATAAAGCAAAAATAATCCAGGTATCGGCAAGGGCAATTAACACCCCGCCTACAGCAGGCAACACCATCCTGGTCCCTTGCCAGAGAATTGAGTTCAATGCCACGGCGCTCATCATTTGATGTGGTTCGATGAGGGCGGGGAAGAATGAGACCCGGGCCGGCAGATCAAACCCTGAGATCAGACCCAACAGGGCCGCGAGGAGCAATACCTGCCAAACAGTGACCCATTCGCCGAGGTCGAGAATGGTCAATATGCCAAGCGCCAGACCTGCCAGTATGGATGTGATGAGCAGGATACGGCCGCGGTTTCCATGATCGGCTACGAGCCCTCCTGCAAGCGTGGCAAGAATGGTAGGTACTGCCATGGCAACGCCGAGGAGTCCGAGATAAAGGGCAGAGCCGGTCAGTTTGAAGACCAGCCAGCCCATTCCCACAAAGTAAAGTTGCGTGGCTCCGGTGGAACCAATAGAGCCCAGCCAGAAGCGCCGGTATCTCGGTGACTGCAGCGCGTCGAGTTTCATGAATCAGCGGTCTCTTTTGGTGATACCCCCGCGCTTCACCAAAGAGTCGTGCAACGAGAAGCGGATGGCGGATGTAATTAAGAGGTATTTCGGTCGGGGGCCTGAGCGCTCAGCAATACGCTGATCCAGCGGCTTCTCGGATCGTTTTCCAATGCAATCTTGACAATCATGGTCAGGGGGGTGGAGAGGAACATACCGACAGGGCCGAATATCCAGCCCCAAAACAGAAGAGAAAGAAACACTACTAGAGTCGAAAGACCGAGACCCTTTCCCATATACCGTGGCTCCAGCACGTTACCGACCACAATATTGACCACGACGAATCCGGCGGCGACCGAAAGCGCGATGACGGGTCCAGCGTCAAGAAGGGCAAGGGTGACGGCAGGTATCGCGGCAATGATTGACCCGATATAGGGAACAAAGTTCATAAAGAAGGCAAGTGATCCCCAGATGATCGCAAAGTCGACTCCGAGGATGACGAGGTAGAGCGCGATTGCAAGACCCGTAATCAGGCTCATTACGGCTTTGATCACGAGATAGTGATTGACTGACGCCATAAAAGCGGCAAGGTCGCCGAGGGCCTTGTCGGGATTTCTCGAAATGCTTCGCAGCTTCTCAGGCAGGCTGGTCGACTCAACCATCAAAAACAGAACCGTAAGGATAATGAGCATGCTGTTGGCGAGCAGTCCGCCAAAACCGCTGAGGAGGCGACCCAGAAGTTTGGCGGCTCCTGCCGGATCGAAGAGTTCGGTGACGCCGCCCGCAGGCAATTTGATTCCAAGCCCCCCGAGCCATACCGTTGCCTGGGTGATCAGAGAATTGAGCTGCGCCTCATAACGGGGCAGGGCGCTGCTGAACTGGTTGATGGAGGCGCCGATAAGTGAGCCCAATGTGACCAGAGTGCTCGCCAGAAGCAACAGCACCAGCGTCATTGCCGCCCAGAGCGGCAATCCTCGGCGCTGAAGCCATTGCAGCATCGCTGCCGATATGATGGCAAGGAAGATGGCCATCAGCAGTGGGACGACGATACTGCTGGCGGCTTTGAGACCCGCAATGACTACTGTCAGACTTGCAAGGACCAGCAGTACCTGCGTTCCTGTACTGGAGTTGTTAAACAAGAGCCGGTCCTTAAGTTGTCAATCCAGGGGTTACCAAGAATCGCAGCGTGATGCTCTCAAGAGATTGAGGCAAGTCGACCCTGGCATTGTGACTCGATCTCATCGAGTTCTCTTAAGGTCAGGTCAATGTCGCTGCGCTGCTGCTCAAGCGCTTCGCGACGTTCTTGAATCTGATCCAGGAAGTAGCGCAATTGCCCCGTCTCGCCCGCATCCAGGTCGTACATCTCGATGATGTCCCTGACGTCGCTGAGCGAGAAGCCGAGACGTTTGCCGCGAAGAATGAGTTTCAGGCGTACCCGATCTCGCGCGCTGTACACTCGTCGACGGCCGCTACGGCCCGGTTGAAGCAGTCCTTCATCCTCATAAAACCGGATGGCCCGGGTGGTGAGATTGAATTCCTGGGCAAGATCCGAGATCGAATAGGCGGTCGCATCTAGGGTCATATCGGCACTGTTGTGAACTTTTGGACCGGGATCCGAAGTATAGCTCTAATTGACGTTTACGTAAACGGAAACTAAAAT
Source organism: Acidiferrobacter sp. (assembly GCA_002694065.1). Lineage (GTDB taxonomy): Bacteria > Pseudomonadota > Gammaproteobacteria > Arenicellales > UBA868 > UBA868. Next base: position 10,863 of record NZKZ01000127.1, on the reverse strand, counting down.
TGGGTGTTCGTCGCCTGGTGCACTTTACGGCTATGAGTTCTATCCCATCTTCTGTCAGTCAACCCGGAGCGCCGATTCGACCGGACATCGGCTACCGCATCCGGTTCGTGACCGCGGCCAGTCTTTTTGACGGCCACGATGCTGCGATCAATATCATCCGCCGACTCCTGCAGGCATCCGGGGCAGAGGTGATTCACCTCGGCCATAACCGCAGCGTTGCAGAGATTGTTGATGCAGCGATTCAGGAAGATGCCCAGGGTATTGCGGTCAGTTCTTACCAGGGCGGGCACACTGAATTTTTCTCCTACATGATCGACATGCTGCGCCAGCGTAACCGGCCGGATATTCGGGTATTCGGAGGAGGCGGGGGCGTCATTGTGGATGAGGAAATCAAGGCGCTCCACGACTACGGGGTCAGCAGAATCTATTCTCCCGGCGACGGCCAGCATCTTGGCCTTCAGGGCATGATCGATGACATGCTGGAGCGGGCAGACTTTTATCCGGCTGAGCAACCCAGCGAGTCCATAGAAGGCATAAAGGCGTCCGACGGGGTGCAACTCGCACGCGTGTTGACCGAGATCGAGAATGACACTGTCAGTGAATTTCTGATGCGCCAGATACGCACCGCAGCGGCCCGTCGTCAGGACCATGCGCCGGTGTTGGGTATCACCGGCACCGGCGGGTCCGGTAAGTCCTCCCTGACGGATGAGTTGGTCCTTCGTTTTCGCATTGATTATGGAGATGCGCTTCGAATTGCCGTCCTGGCAGTGGATCCCACTCGAAGAAAAACGGGCGGTGCACTGCTGGGAGACCGCATTCGGATGAACGCGATTGATGGTGCCAACATTTTCTTCCGCTCCTTTGCGACAAGAGGTGCCGCCGGCGAAGTGCCCGAGCAACTCGATGATTTGGTAGCCGCCTGTCGGTGTGCAGAGTTCGATCTTGTCATTGTTGAGACGCCCGGCATAGGTCAGGGAGATGCCGGGATTACTTCCCGCGTGGATACCTCCTTATATGTCATGACGCCCGAGTTCGGTGCAGCGTCCCAGCTGGAGAAGATCGAGATGCTGGATTACGCGGACGTGGTGGCGATCAATAAGTCAGACCGAAAGGGGGCTCAGGATGCATTGCGCGATGTGCGCAAGCAGGTACAGCGTAATCGTGGTGCATTCGCTGAAACGCCAGACCAGATGCCCGTCTACACCACCATGGCAGCACGGTTCAATGATTCGGGAGTCAGCGCACTGTATCAGGCGATCAAGGCGTCACTGACAACGCAGGGTCTGTCGGCCGGACCAGGTCTTCTGGGGCAAGCGCGAAACGCAGTACAGCATCCCGAAAGTCTTCCTGGGGACCGAGAACGGTATTTGTCAGAGGTGGCCGACTCCGTCCGCCGGTATCACGAGAGAGTCGGTGAACTCGAGACGCTGGCCCGCCACCGACAGCACCTGAAAACCAGTATCGATCTTCTCGATTCCAAACAGCAACCGACGGAGTCGCTACAGGCGCTGGTGGCTGAGACGGAGACCGCTCTGGGTCAAGATCTCATCGACCAGATTGAAGGGTTTGATGCGCTGCGCCGCCAGTATCAGGAAAGCGGTTCTGAGGGCGAAGGCGACGGGCCGGAATCTGAAGCGCGACTCAGTTATACCTCTTTATCAGGCACACGTATCCCCCGCGTCAGTCTTCCACGTTATCACGATGCAGGAGACCGGCTTCGTTGGCAGTTGTTGGAGAACGTACCGGGATCATTCCCTTATACGGCAGGTGTTTTTCCATTCAAGCGGGAGAATGAAGATCCCACGCGAATGTTCGCCGGAGAGGGAGATGCCGCCCGGACCAACCAGCGCTTTCGTTTGCTCTCCGCGGATTCGAAAGCCAAGCGCCTATCGACGGCATTTGATTCAGTCACTCTGTATGGCGCTGATCCTGCAATGCGTCCCGATATTTACGGGAAAGTGGGCACCTCGGGAGTATCGATTGCAACACTGGAGGACATGAGAACCCTGTACCACGGCTTTGATCTGTGTGATCCCGCCACATCCGTCTCCATGACGATTAATGGACCTGCTCCTACCGTCTTGGCATTTTTCCTCAACACCGCAATCGATCAGCAGGTTGACCGGTTTCGTGAGAAGCACTCGCGGGAGCCATCCGGAGAAGAGATGGGCCAGATCCGGAGCTTTGCCCTGGAAAATGTCAGAGGTACCGTTCAGGCGGATATCCTCAAGGAAGACCAGGGTCAGAATACCTGTCTCTTTTCCACCGATTTCAGCCTCCGCATGATGGGGGATATCCAGCAGTATTTCATTGATAACCGGGTTCGCAACTTTTACTCGGTGTCCATTTCCGGATATCACATCGCTGAGGCGGGCGCGAATCCCATCACCCAATTGGCCCTCACGTTGGCCAATGGCTTCACGTACCTTGAATCCTATCTTGCTCGGGGAATGGCGGTGGATGATTTTGCGCCGAACCTGTCGTTTTTCTTCTCGAACGGAATGGATCCGGAATATACCGTCCTTGGCCGGGTGGCACGGAGGATCTGGGCCATCACGCTGCGGGAGCGTTATGGCGCCAATCTGCGCAGCCAGAAACTCAAATACCACATTCAGACCTCGGGCCGGTCCCTGCATGCGCAGGAGATGAGTTTCAATGATATCCGGACCACGCTGCAGGCATTAATCGCGGTCTATGACAACTGCAACAGCCTGCACACCAATGCGCATGATGAGGCGTTTACGACCCCCAGTGCAGAGTCGGTTCGCCGCGCACTGGCGATCCAGATGATTATCAACCGGGAATGGGGTCTGGCGCGCAACGAGAACCCTAACCAGGGCAGCTTTATCATAGAAGAGTTGACGGATCTGGTAGAGCAGGCGGTGCTTGCTGAGTTTGACCGGCTCGCAGAGCGCGGAGGTGTGCTGGGCGCGATGGAGACCGGCTATCAGCGGGGCAAGATTCAGGAAGAATCCCTCTATTACGAAACCCGAAAACACGATGGCAGTTATCCCATCATTGGTGTCAACACATTCCTCAATGATGAAGACGACAGCAGCCCTGACGTCGAACTCGCTCGCGGCACCGAGTCTGAAAAACAGGGTCAGCTGGAGCGGCTGAAAGCATTTCAAAGCCGGCACGAGGACGCGGCCGACACAGCAATTGAAGCCGTCAAGGAAGCTGCGCTCGGCGGCCACAATGTTTTCTATCCACTGATGGAGGCCGCTCGTGTCTGCTCGCTTGGTCAGTTAACGCAGGCGTTCTTTGAGGTGGGCGGCAAGTATCGCCGTGGCATGTAGTACCATCGGCGCACTTTGGGTGGGCACCCGGCTGACAACGCCATAACGGCCCTGTGCAGACACCCTAGAGCATCCGCATCCACCCCAGCTTTCAGGAGAGTATTGTCGTGTCGTTTTCGGGCGCGTTGCGCCGTAATGTCCTGCTTCTTTCCGTCTGTCAGGGGCTGATGCTGTCCGGCAGTTCCCTTATCGTTGCGACCTCGGCACTGACCGGGTTGTCTCTGGCGAGCAACAGCCTCTGGGCAACCGTCCCGTTGTCGTGCATGTATGTCGGAACATTGCTGACGACTTTTCCTGCGTCCCTCATGATGAAGCGGATCGGTCGTCGAGCGGGATTTATGATCGGTCCCCTCGCCGGCTTGGTCGGTGCCGCTGTCGCGATCCACGCTATCACAGAAAGGGACTTCTGGCTCTTTTGCGCCGGATCTTTTCTGATCGGCGTGCTCAATGGCGTCGGTCATTACTATCGTTTCGCCGCCGCTGATGTTAGCGGCAGCGCATATCGTAGCCGGGCTATCTCATGGGTGCTCGCTGGAGGCGTCGTAGCGGCTTTTGTGGGCCCGAATCTCGCCGCATTCAATCGTGACCTGATCGCCGGGTTTCCCTTTGCAGGCAGTTACGCCAGTCTGCTGATCGTATATTCATTATCCATACTGTTGGCGTCATTTCTGCGGATATCACCGCCCACAGAAGTCGAGCGCCACGGCAGTCAGCGACCCCTTAAGGCAATCATCTGTCAGCCGGTGTTCTTTGTTCCTGTTGCGGGAGCATTGATTGCGTACGGCGTCATGAATCTTGTGATGACATCTACGCCGCTGGCCATGGCGGGTTGCGGTCATTCATTTTCCGACACCGCTTTTGTGATCGAGTGGCATGTGCTGGCCATGTTCCTGCCTTCATTTTTTACCGGCAACCTGATAACGCGTTTTGGTGTGTTGAGAATCATGGGCATCGGTGTCCTGATGCTCTTCGCCAGTGTGGCCGCGAGCCTGAATGGTGACACCGTGGCGCACTTCGTTGCTGCGCTGGTGCTGTTGGGATTAGGATGGAACTTTCTCTTTATTGGCGGCACGACATTGGTGACCGAGAGTTACACGCCCTCAGAAAAAGCCAAGACCCAGGGACTGAACGATCTCATGATTTTCGGGACGGTCGCTCTGACAGCCGGAATCTCTGGAGTGGTGCATGAGATCGCTGGCTGGCAGATGCTTAACCTGCTGGTGTTGCCGTTTTTAGCGCTGGTGTTATTGCTGATTATCTGGTTCAGTCGCGTACGGCAGTCCGAGGGCGCCATCTGAGTCTGTTCTCACTGGATGCTTTTCAAGATGAGTCCCTTGAGGCGCGCCACGGCCGCGGGCCGCGCCAGCACGATGACATTACCGATCAGCACCAGGCCGACACCAACCAGTGTCCGGCCCTGCCACGCATAGCTTTCGACCCAGGTTGATAGGGCGAGCGCCACGATCGGGAACAGCACCGTCGCATAAGCGGCATTCTCTGGCCCGATTCGCCCAACGAGTGTTAAATAGCAACCGAAACCGATAGCCGACGCAAATAAAGCTAAAAAGAGCAGCGAGCCGATAAAACTGATGCTGGTATCGATCACAAATGGTGCACCAGATAGGAAACTGAAGGCAAAAAGAAAAAGGGCGCCATAAGCCATGCCAATGGCATTGGCCGACGCAACTGAAATACCGTGCTTTTGGTTCCGGGCAGAAACGATGTTGCCGATCGACGCAAGATAGGTCGCGACGAGGCTCATGCCGATGGCTCCCACCGCCTGGGCTCGGGATGTGGCGAGTTCCGGCCAGAAGACCAACCCCATGCCTGTCAGTCCGAAGATGACCGCGACGACGGTTTTTTTCTGAATCCTATGGTTTAGAAAAAGGGCGCTGTTAAAAATGTTCATGACGGTCATCGTCGAGAAAATGACAGCCAGCAGGCCCGTAGCGAGATCAAACGCCGCGTAATAGAACAGCAAGTAGTTTAGTGAGAACAGGCTGAATCCCAGCAACGCGAGGTAGGGATGGTGGCGAGGTGCGATGCGCAGGGATATGCCGCGCGCAAGACACCAGACAACAAGCAGAGTGGAAGCCAGGACGAACCGGTAGACGATGGCAATCTCCGGGGGAACCACACCGATCTGAAAGTGGATCGCAAGCCAGCTCGAGCCCCAGATCAGGACGGTGAGGCTATACAGTACAGAGGTGCTCACGAGACAGACTTATCAGGATCTTCACAGACCCCGGAATCATTCACCGAGTCGACTCATCACAAAAGCCGGCTGGACGCTATGCGCCGTTCTGGAGCTGGGTCACTGCCTGGGCAAGTGTTTCAGTGTTGATGATGCCGATGTATCCTGGCGGATTGTCATCGCGCCTGAAGGTTTTCTTGACGATCCCAGCCAGGTTCGGTTTTTTCTCGGCCGGGGTCTCTCCTTTGCCAATGCCGCCACCGAATTCGATCATTGTCCGGCACCCCTGTTCGGCGGCATATCTGAGATTGTCATGCCAAAGGACCGGATTAAATAGCTGAGAGAAAAGTGCTGCCCGGATGCTATCAGGATTCGCATCATGAAAACGGCCGGTCGTGTTAGATAGGACTGAGACAGATGGGGGCTGGAGTGCCGTGTTTTCCAATGCGGTTCGAAACTCAAGAGCGGCGCCAATCATGTAGAAAGTATGAAACGCACCTTCGGTTTTCAGCCTTGCCGACCTTTTCCCCGGGAACTGATTGGAGAAAGTCTCGACTAGGAGGTTGAGGTCTGTTGCTTTACCGCCAACGACCGTCTGATCGGGAAGATTGCAGGCCGCCACGGCACAGTAGTGTTGCTCCGCGAGAGCCTTGGCTTCCTCCAAGGCAAGCGGAAGCGCTTCCATCTCACCTTCGCCCAGTTCTCCCATGAGACGCCCACGTTCGCTAACCAGGCGCAGTGCGTCAGTGAAGCTCAGCGCACCGGCGGCCACCAAGGCAGAATACTCTCCAAGACTATGACCCGCAGCAGCCTTTGGCGTGACGGGTTGACCTATTTGCTCCTCAAAAATACGCAGGCAAGCAATCGCATGGGTAAGCAGTGCCGGCTGCGTGTATCGGGTGAGGTGAATCTCATGATTGGGATCTTCAAAGGAAAGGCGGGCAAGATCGTAGCCAAGTGTATCGCTGGCTTCCTCGTAGAGTTGTCTTACGGTTTCAAAGGAGTCGAAAAGATCGCACCCCATCCCGGGGTACTGCGATCCCTGGCCGGGAAAAACAAGCAGTGCAGATTCAATAGGATCAGTCATGGAGGGTCCGTCAGAAATTTGCTGAGAGGTTTTATTTGCACGGGATTTTAATCCTTAGGGCAAACCCCTTTGGCGCAATGGAATCAATGCTGTGTTTTGGTATCAGAATTCATGTTGCGAATATTTGAAAAACGCACTCAGCAGAGCCAAATACAATGCCCGGAAAGACAGATGATTTTTTGATGGTGTTCAGATAAAAATGATGCGGCGCAATAAATAAAAATCCCCGCAGAATAAATGGCTCTTATAAGGTCAAAAAAAGGGTGTATGACTCTTGCAAAAGAACCTTGAAATATATCTCAATAGACTGTTTCTATTGAAAAATAGCGAATTACAAAAAAAGCCCGCCGAAATGATGGGCGGGCTGAATATTTGGAGGAGGATATGAATAGAAATTGTGCGTTGCACAAATCCTGAGAGAATAATAGCGACAGACTTGGGTAAAGTCAACTTCTGCGCCAGATCTTGCTACACAGTGCCGGTTCTTGTGCAGGTTGTTCATTTTGGAAAGCCCAAGGACTCTGGTGAACCATGCTGATTTCGGGAGAGGAATTGAAGTGAGTCTGCTCATTGCACGACATGGCCAAACTGACTGGAATCTTGAGCAGCGTTGGCAGTCCGTTAGCGATATTCCGCTCAATGCGGAAGGCCAGAATCAAGCCGCTCGGCTGGCGGCTTTGCTTGAGGCGCGGGGGTGTGTGCCACATCGCCTGATTTCATCACCGCTCTCAAGAGCTCAGAAGACCGCCCAGATTTTGGGCGAAGCGATGGGCTGTGAGGTAGAGACGAATCCAACGTTGATTGAACTTGACCTCGGTCAGTTTGAAGGCCGGCTTGAATCAGAACTGCGGGCTGAGGATCCTGCCGGGTATGATGCCTGGCGCGAGTCCTGCTATCTTTTGGCCGCACCGGGAGGTGAGACGATTCACGACGTTGCATCAAGGATCGCTGGCCTGATTGCTGACTTGGACGATCAGGAGGGCGATATCCTGATCGTGGGTCATCAGGGGGTGAATATGGCGATTAAGGCCAGGCTCAGTGACTGCTTCACTCAAGAATGCCTGACCTCATTCCGACAGAGCAACGATGAAATTGAAGTCTGGCAACTGGATCCTGCCAAGCGGATCGGACACATTAAAGCAGGCAATGACTGATCTTTCTTCTCTCGACCTCAATGAGGCGTGCCGATACTTGTCGGCATGCGACAAAGGACTTGCCAGGATTATTTCCGATGTCGGCCCATGCGGGCTACAAGTCCGAAGCAACCGGTCGGTTTTCGAGTATCTATGCCGGTCTATTGTGTATCAGCAGTTAAGCGGCAAGGCCGCGGGAACAATTCATGGCCGTCTGCTGGATCTTTTCGAACGACGGCGCGTGAACGCTGAAACACTGCTTTGCCTGTCTCAGACGCAGTTACGGTCGGCAGGGCTTTCGCATCCAAAATCGCTCGCGCTCTACGATCTTGCACATCGCCAGCAGGAGGGATTGGTGCCTGCGCGCCGGCAGTTGAATCGCATGACGGATGAGGAGATTGTCCGTATCTTGAGCCAGGTTCGAGGCATCGGGGAATGGACCGTGCAGATGCTTCTCATTTTCTATCTTGGCCGGCCGGACGTATTGCCCACCCGGGATTTGGGTGTGCAGAAGGGGTACCAGAAGATGCGTCGGCTGCGCGAATTGCCTGCGCCTACGCGCCTCGCCCGGGCAGGCCTGCGGTGGCGTCCTTATCGATCAGTCGCCACCTGGTATCTCTGGCGTTGCCTGGACATCGAACTGCCGACGGCCTAGTTTGCTACGACCGAATCGCCCGTGAGCCACTGAAAGCGCTTCATGAGTGTGTCCTGGCTTTCCTGGCGTTCAGGATCGACAAGAATGCATTCGACCGGGCAGACTTCTACGCATTGGGACGTCTCAAAGTGGCCCACGCATTCCGTGCAGCGGGCCGGATCAATAACGTAGAACTCCTCTCCCTGAGAGATCGCTTCGTTCGGGCATTCTGGCTCGCAGACATCACAATTGATGCATTCGTCGGTAATCAGCAGGGCCATGGGGATTTAGCGGGCAGCCGTCTGCGAAGCATCAGCCGCGCAAGCGCTGGATAAGCTTGTCATTGACTTCGGGGTGCAGAAACTGCGACACATCGCCGCCATGAGTAGCGATTTCCTTAACCATAGAAGCCGACAGGAAAGTGAAATGCTCGGAAGGTGTTAAGAACATCGTCTCAATTTTTGGGTCCAGACGCCGATTCATGGCGGCCAACTGAAACTCATACTCAAAGTCCGACACAGCCCTCAAACCCCTCAGGACCACCTGGGCATTTTGTTCTCGAACACTGTCTATCAGCAATCCATCGAAACCGATGACGCTGATATTGCCGATGTCCTTGAGCGAAAGTGCCGCCATATCGAGCCGTTCTTCCAGACTAAACAGAGGTTGTTTGGTGGGACTTGCCGCGATGGCAACAACCACTTCATCGAAGAGCTGGCTGGCGCGCTCGGCAAGATCAATATGCCCCCGGGTGATCGGGTCAAAGGTGCCCGGATAAATCGCTTTCGTGCTCATAGGGGATTCGGCTTCCTGACTGCTCTGGTCGGATTGAGATACTACCAATCACTGCGTGGGTGATCCATAATAAATGTCGAGAACCTGCTAGTTAACATGGAGAAAGCCGATGGACGTGGTCAGTTTCACGCGGATGGCAGACGGTACCAAAGAGGACTATGAGTTTCTGCATGAACAGGAACAATTATTCATGGATGATCTGCCTGCCAGGCTGATGGATGGACTTAAGGAGTTGAGTGCGGGCTTTTCAGGCTACGCGGTAAGCAGATTGGAGCATTCACTGCAGTCCGCTACCCGCGCCCATCGCGCAGGAGAATCGGAGGAGTTGGTCGTTGCTGCCCTGCTGCATGATATTGGAGACACGCTGGCGCCAAGGTCGCATAGTGAGATGGCCGCAGCCATTCTCCGACCGTATGTTTCAGAGAAGACCTACTGGATCATCAAATATCACGGTCTTTTCCAGATGTATTACTACGCGCACCATATGGGCGGTGACCGCAATGCGCGTGATCGGTTTCTTGATCACCCGTGGTACGAGGACGCTGTTCGCTTCTGTGAAGAATATGATCAGAACTGTTTTGATCCAGAGTACGAAAGCGAGCCGCTGTCGTTCTTTGAGCCAATGGTTCGTCGGGTCTTCAGTGAGGAAAACCCCTTCGACGAAGAAAAAGTCGCTCGTAACGGAGCGTCGTCGGGCTGATTAAAGCAGATCGCCCAGGGTCGGGGATTTTTTGTTATCGACCGCATTCGCTGAATGCTGATAGAGGCCATAGCAGACTTGCCCCGCCTTTTTTTGACGTAGTACGGCCCATTCTTCTGAAATCGTCGGCGCTTCCTGCGCTGAACACTCGATGTAGATCTGTGCCTCGGGTCTGAGAAGCCGATAACGAATCAGTCGGTTGAGACTGCGCTTAACCAGGTCCGTATCGTAGGGCGGGTCTACAAAAACAATATCGAACTGCTGCTCGCATGACGTCATCCAATCAAGCGCGTCTGCACAATGGATCATCACCTGCTTGGCCCCAAGAAGTGCCACGTTGTCTTTGAGCTGCCCACAACAGTGTTTATGCATTTCCACCAGCACGACACTTTCCGCCCCTCGGGAGGCTGCTTCAAGGCCCAGGGCACCGCTCCCGGCAAAAAGATCCAGGCACTTAGCCTGATGAAGGTGAGGCGACAGCCAGTTAAACAGGGTTTCCCGCACGCTGTCGGGAGTGGGTCTCAGATCAGCGCCTCCGCTGAATCGAATCTGGCGCCTTTTCCACTCTCCTCCAATGATGCGTAATCGTCCGCGCTGAACCGTACGAGAGGAACTCAAATGGGATGACTCCGGTACACGTTTCTATGACGAGGGATGATAGGATAGTTGTGATAAAAGAAAAACACTCCGCAGCTGAGTTGGCTTCCCTCTCACCTATTGCCCATGACTTCTGATACTGAATCTTCAGGACTTTTCGCGCGCCTGAAAAAGACCCGTACTTCGCTCGCTGGCGGACTGGCAGGCCTCTTTGGAGGTGGCCGCGTGCATTTTGATGATGGCGTTTACGATGACCTGGAAGACCAGCTGCTGATGGCAGACCTTGGGGTAGAGGCGAGCACCGTGGTCGTCTCAGCGCTACGGGAGCGAGTCCGGACGACCCGGATTGACTCTTCCGAGAGCCTCAAGGAAGCATTGATCGATGAGCTCTCATCCATACTGACACCCGCAGAACGTCCGTTGG
>NZKZ01000015.1 GCA_002694065.1 Acidiferrobacter sp. | reverse complement strand
ACGCGATTTTACCGGAGGATGGCACCCGAACCCAACCACAGAACGACGGTTTAATAATGGTCGGTTAGCGGTCTGACGCCTGCTTCCAGGTAAGCAGACTTTGCAAAGATCGCTGCCCGTGATAGTGGAGTTGCCGTTGGGGATATCTCCACCTTATCCCTATTGGGCAGGCGAGACGTGAATGACATTGGATTCCGCACCCCGTCTGATCGGCAAACCGCTGTTCCAGACAACGCTCGCGGTCCAGCGCTTCTTCCCGCTTCACGGCCCCTACGGGGCACGCTTGGATACAGGGGGTATCCCGACAGGTGTCGCAAGGCGACGTCGCGGGCGAGATATCCGTGAGCGGCAAAGCACTGCGGGTCAAAAACGCAGCACGAAAGGCAAACCAGGGTCCGTACACCGGACTGATATCCAGACCCAGCGGTGACGGTACCGACCATCCCGCAAAGCGGCCAAGCTGCTGCAGCGGAATCAGAGCCTCCCCGGGATACAGAATCTTCGGGCTGCAGTCTCCCCAGAAACGCTCAGAGACTTCGACCACCGCCCGGCGCGACGTCTCATCAAAGGGGTCACGGTCAGGCAGACCCTGCGCATTCATCCATTCCCACAGACCAGACCCACCCATCCCCAAGAGAACCAGACGCTCTGACGGCGTTCGGGGTATGTCGGTTTTGTCCCAGACCGCCGCAAGGGTCTCAGGAAACGTACAGGGATCCACCACGACTCTAAGATTGAAACCACGGTCTTCAAGCCATTGTTCACCCTCAGCAAAGGCAATGTTATTTTTTTTCGGCATGTTAAGGATAGATTCGATTCCGCAATGTTAGACGGCGAGCTGCCCTGATATAGTTAATCTTACGCAAATTGCCTGGCCTTTACCGAATACAAACGTGCCTACCTGTGTGATACATGGTCATCGTGGAGCCCGTGGGCTCGCGCCGGAAAATACCCTCGCAGGATTCGCCTGCGCCAGTGCGATCGGCGTCCATGGACTTGAACTTGATGTTCTGATCAGCGCCGATGAGAAGATGGTGGTGCACCACGACCCGCGCCTTAACAGCGACCTGTGCCGCGATCCCGCCGGGAACTGGGTCGAAGACTCCACGCCAAATATCTATGCACTTACCGAAGCGCAGCTGAGGACCTACGATGTGGGAACGGTCCGGCCCGGCTCTTCGCAGGAAACGCGCTTCCCTTCCCAGCAGGGCATCAACAAAGAGCCGATTCCCATGTTGTCCGATCTGGTAGCCTGGTGGCAAAGCCTGACCCCTTACCAACCGGTTCTCAATATTGAGCTCAAGTCAGATCCGAGATTTCCGGATGAAAGCCCGGATCCTGACGACTATGCCCGAATCGTAGTCGGCGAGCTGAAGCGGTGGGGTTTGTTGACTTCCGTCTGGCTTCAGGCATTCGACTGGCGGCTTCTTCAAGCAATCCAGCGGCTGAGTGATGACATCTTTACGGGCTATCTCAGCAGCGAGCGTGATCACGACGCGACCGTCCTGAAAGAAGGCACCTCAGCCTGGCTCGCAGGATTCGATCCTTGTCACTATTCGTCTAGCCTCCCAGAGGCTATCCGGGCGGCGGGAGGCCGATTCTGGGGTCCTGCTTTTGCCGATCTCTCGAAAGAACGGGTACAGGAAGCACAAACGCTGGGGCTTTCTGTCCATACCTGGACCCTTAACGAAGACCACGCATTCCAAGAGGCAATCAAACTTGGCGTCAATGGGATCACCTCGGACTACCCGGATCGAGCCCGGTCAGCACTGCAGGCTGCCGGTTTCTCGGTTGCTCCGCCAAGCGCACCCGCCGGATCGGCAAAGGCAGGTGCCGCGTGAGCGAGCCGCTCTTAAGCGTGCGGGATCTTCGCGTTGTCTTTCAGATGGCGACGGGGGAAATAGAGGCGCTTCATGGCGTTGACTTTGATATTCAGCCCGGCAGCACGGTGGCGCTGGTCGGAGAATCTGGATCCGGGAAATCGGTAACCGCCCAGGCCGTGATGGGCATCCTGCCCGCCAACGCCCGCATCACGTCGGGACAACTTATCTTCAACGATCCCCTAAGTGGCGCCAGCACTGATATTGCCTCACTGCCGGCTGATAGCTCCCAACTTCAGGATATCCGTGGCGGCAGAATCTCGATCATCTTCCAAGAGCCGATGGTTTCTCTTTCACCGCTCCATACTGTCGGAGACCAGGTAAGTGAAGCGCTGTTTCTGCACCACGATGTGACCCGGGCACAAGGCATGGAACAGACCGAGGCCATGCTCGAGATGGTCGGATTTCCCAATCCCGCCCGGGCCTTACGCACCTACCCCTTCGAGTTGTCGGGAGGGCTGCGTCAAAGAGCCATGATTGCGATGGCGTTGGTCTGCCGTCCTTCCCTGTTGATCGCCGATGAGCCAACAACCGCTCTCGATGTGACGGTACAGGCGCAGATACTGAATCTGATCCGTGACCTGCAGTCTGAACTCAAAATGGCATTGCTGCTGATCACGCATGATCTGGGTGTCGTCGCCAATATGGCACAAACGGTAGTCGTCATGTACCACGGGCGCATTGTTGAAAGCGGAACCGCGGTGGATCTCTTTAAAGATCCCGGTCATCCGTACTTGAGTGCGCTCTTCAAAGCCGTACCACGCTTTGGCATGGCGGCGAGCGAACGGCTAGTGCCCGTCAGGACAATCGAACATGAGCTCGGTGAGCACTTCCAAAGCCCCGCTTCCCAGGCGCTGCAAACGGGGCCGCTGCTTGATGTCCGCCACTTGTGCAAAACATTCACGATCAGGGGAACAGGGCTTTTTGGCCGAAACGAATCTACGCGGGTGAAAGCGGTAGACGACGTCAGTTTTTCCATTCAGCGGGGCGAGTGTCTCGGCCTCGTTGGCGAAAGCGGCTGCGGTAAGACTACCGTCAGCAAGATTCTGATGCGTGCATTGAGTCCGGACTCGGGCTCGGTTGAATTTCATGACGGACAGGGCCCGGTGAACCTGTTCGGCCTCGATGATGACGCCATGATGGCGATGCGGCGCAAGATGCAGTTGATCTTCCAGGATCCGTTCAGCTCGCTCAGTCCCCGTATGACAGTCTTCGATATCGTAAGAGAGCCCTTGGTGATTCATCAAAGGGGAGATACCGCAAGCCAACGCGAGCTGGTTCAGGAGTTAATGCGACTGGTCGGGCTGGATCCCCGGTTTCTCAGCCGCTATCCCCACAGTTTTTCGGGGGGCCAGCGCCAACGGATCAGTATCGCTCGGGCACTCGCCCTGCAGCCGCAGCTGCTGATCTGTGATGAACCGGTGTCTGCGCTGGATGTCTCCATTCAGGCGCAGGTATTGAACCTCCTAAAGGACCTCAAAGCTGAGTTGGGTCTTACCTATCTGTTTATCTCTCACAACCTGGCGGTGATTGATTACATCGCCGACCGAGTGGCGGTAATGCACCGGGGACGCCTCGTAGAAATGGCATCGCGTGATCAACTGTTTTCGAATCCCGCCCATCCCTATACCCGATCACTGCTTCAGGCGGTTCCCCACCCTGACCTTGCCAAACCTTTGGATTTTGAGGCTATTACCGCCTCTGGAGGGAGCGATCCCACCCAGTGGCCGACGGCATTTCAACTGGATGCCGACAGTGACTCCCAATGGCTCGACCTGGGTCAGGGCCACCGCGTGCGGGCCCGCACCAATGCCAACCCTGGAGAAATCATGCAATGAGAGTTTTCTACTTCGCCTGCCTGCTCTTTACCGCTAGCCTGATGGCCGGACCGGCAACGGCGGAATCGCCGCTGCTAAGTGAGAGAGTCAGTACAGGCGCGCTGCCGCCTTCTGCTGAACGGCTGCCACAAACCCCTCTGGTTACCGACCTTGCCGCGATGAGCAGGGAGACAGGTCAGCCTGGCGGAGACATCAGCCTGCTGATGGCGCGCAGCAAAGATACGCGGATGATGACGGTTTATGGTTATGCCAGGCTGGTGGGATTCACTCCGCAACTCACCTTGGAGCCTGATATTGCGCTCGAGGTTGAAAACGTCAGCGACCAGACTTTTACCTTTCACCTGCGTCCCGGCCACCGGTGGTCCGACGGCCAGCCCTTCACCACCGAAGACTTCCGGTATTACTGGGAGGACATGGCGCTCAACGAATTCCTGTCTCCGTTTGGCCCACCGGAAGCGTTGTTGGTCAACGGCAAACCCCCCAGGGTGGAGGTGATAGACCGGCACACCATCCGATATCAATGGGAAGCGCCCAATCCGCTATTTCTCCCCTCACTCGCGGGTGCGCGACCGCTTTACATCTATGCGCCAGCGCATTACCTGAAGCAGTTTCATGCAGACCATGTCGACGAAGCGAAACTGAAATCGATGGTCGAGGAAGCCGGAGTTCGAAACTGGGCCGGACTGCACACTCGCTTTGGTCATCAATACAAATTTGACAACCCCGACCTGCCGACGCTGCAACCGTGGCTCTGTGTCACGCCGGCGCCCTCGGAACGGTTTATTTTTGAGCGCAACCCCTACTTCCATCGCGTGGACTCCAAGGGTCAACAACTGCCTTATCTCGATCGGGTGATCGTCAACATTGCCAGTTCAGGCCTGATACCGGCCAAGACCGGTGCCGGTGAATCCGATCTGCAGGGCCGGTACCTGAGGCTGGATAACTACCCCTTCCTGATGGAGGGAGGTGAACGGAACAACTTCGTGGTGCGGCTATGGCAGATGGGCATCGGGTCCCAGATGGCCATCTATCCGAATCTCAACGCCAATGACGATACCTGGCGTGAGGTGATGCGTGATGTGCGTTTCCGGCGCGCCTTGTCATTGGGGATCGATCGTGACGAAATCAATCAGGTAATTTATTTCGGCCTGGTCCTGCCGAGCGCCAATACTGTCCTGCCGCAAAGTCCCCTGTTTCGCCAGGAGTATGCAGACGCCTGGGTGCGTTTTGATCTCAAAACCGCCGATGCCCTTCTCGATGAGATGGGACTGACGGAACGGAACGAAGAAAATCTCAGGCTGTTGCCGGACGGCCGGCCCATGGAAATTGTGGTGCATTCTGCCGGCGAGAGCACCGAACAGACCGACCTGCTTGAGCTCATTCATGACAACTGGCTGAAGATGGGTATCAAGATTCACACCAAGCCTTCACAGCGGGAGGTCTTCCGTGAACGCCTTTATTCAGGCGAGGCGCTGATGTCGATCTGGACCGGGCTCGATAATGGCCTTCCCACCGCGGACACGCCGCCGACCGAACTCGCCCCCACCAACCAGACCCAGCCCCAGTGGCCAGTCTGGGGGCAGTACTTTGAAACCGCGGGACTCACCGGCAGTGCACCGGATGTCGCAGAGGTCGCCCAACTGGCTGACCTGCTGCAGCAATGGCGCAGTGCTTCAGACACGAAGGTCAGGGATCAAGTCTGGCAGCAGATGCTCGCGATTCATGCAGACCAGGTCTTCACCATCGGCACAGTCAACGCCGTCCCGCAGCCGATTGTGGTGAACGCCCGTCTCCGGAACGTGCCGGAACAAGGCGTCTACGCATGGGCGCCGGGAGCGTACTTTGGCATGTACCGACCGGATACCTTCTGGCTTGCCCCCTGACCGACTGATCCGGCACCTGACTCATGCTTCGCTACACCCTCAGACGACTTCTGACCATGATCCCTACGCTGATTGCGATCAGCATCATTGTGTTCGTGATCATTCAGTTGCCCCCGGGTGATTACCTTGAGAGCCACATCGCGACCATGCAGGCACAGGGCGAGAGCGTCGATCAAAAAAAGATCGCTTTTTTACGGGAGCAGTACGGTCTCGATCAACCCATGTGGAAACAGTACCTCACCTGGGCAACAGGATTCGTTCAAGGAGATCTTGGCTATTCCTTTGAGTATGACCTGCCCGTAACCGAAGTCGTCGGAGACAGGATGTTCCTGACGATACTGATTTCGGTGGTGACCATCATCTTCACCTGGCTGATTGCTTTTCCGATCGGAATCTATTCAGCAACCCATCAATACAGTTGGGGGGATTACGGACTCACTTTTATCGGTTTCATTGGGCTCGCCACACCCAATTTTCTGTTGGCGCTCGTCATGCTCTATCTTGCCAATGTGCATTTCGGCACCTCGATCGGGGGACTGATGGATCCGGAATATATCGATCAGCCCTGGAGCACGGCCAAATTGCTCTCGGTGCTGGAGCACCTCTGGATCCCGGTGGTCGTGATCGGAACCTCCGGCACCGCCGCCATGATCCGTCGTCTTCGGGCGAATCTGCTGGATGAGCTTGAAAAGCAATATGTCACGACCGGGCGCGCCAAGGGATTGCCGCCGGGCAAACTCCTGCGGAAATACCCTTTGCGCATGGCGCTTAATTTCTTTGTCGCCGACATCGGCAATCTCCTGCCCGGGATTATCTCGGGAGCGGAAGTGGTTGCGGTGGTGCTGTCCCTGCCCACAACGGGTCCCCTGCTCATCGCCTCCCTGCAGAGTCAGGATATGTACCTGGCGGGCTCATTCCTGATGTTTCTTGCGATCCTCACCGTGATCGGGATGCTGATCTCGGATCTACTGCTCGCCATGCTGGACCCACGCATACGGCTTCAGGGGGCGCCTGCGAAATGAGCGAACCTAAAACTCCCCATTTCGTTTCGCGTGAGCCTTTCGACCCTCACTCGGTTGAGAAACTGACCCCCGCTCAGGAAGAGTTATATCTTGCTTCTCAGTGGCGGCTGATGTGGTGGAAACTGAAGCGTCATAAGCTGGCGTTGGTCTCAGGATTTGTGCTGGCACTCTTTTATCTTGTCGCCGCCTTTGCCGAGTGGGTGGCACCGTATGATCTTCATACCCGCAACGCCCGCTTTATTCACGCCCCGCCACAGGCGGTTCACCTTTTTCACGAGGGCAAGTTTGTCGGCCCCTTTGTCTACGGCTACAACTACAAACTGAACATGTCCACACTGAAACGCGAGTTCACGGTGGACCCCGATAACGTACAGCCACTTCGTTTTTTCTGCGAGGGAGATCCCTATCACTTCTGGGGGCTGTTTGAGTCGCGCTTTCACCTTTTTTGTCCAAGCGTCAACGCGATGAAGTATGAACGGGCCGGGCAGACATTCAACCTGTCGGGACAGGGCGGCACGGTCTTTTTACTCGGCACAGACCGACTGGGCCGTGATCTGTTATCGCGGATCATTTATGGCTCCCGTATATCACTGACCATTGGTCTGGTGGGCATTGCCGTCAGCTTCATTCTGGGTATCGTGATCGGGGGATTGGCGGGTTATTTCGGAGGATGGATTGATGCGCTGGTGCAGCGGGTGATTGAAGTGCTGCGGTCCTTTCCTGAGATACCGCTATGGATGGCGTTATCGGCGGTGTTGCCGGTCACCTGGAGCCCGCTTCTCATCTTTCTCGGCATTACCGTTATCCTGGCAATGCTGGACTGGACCGGACTCGCCAGAGCGGTGCGCTCAAAACTCATGGCGCTGCGCGAAGAGGACTACTGCACAGCGGCCCAACTATTGGGCGCCCGTCCCCGACGGATTATTGGTCGGCATCTGCTCCCCGGCTTTATGAGCCACCTGATCGCATCAGCCTCCCTATCCATTCCCGGCATGATCCTGGGAGAAACTGCGCTCAGTTTTCTGGGACTGGGATTGAGGCCGCCGATTACCAGTTGGGGCGTCCTGCTGAATGAAGCGCAGAATATCAACGTGGTGGCCCTCTACCCCTGGCTGATGCTGCCTGTGGTCCCCGTCGTGATCATCATTCTTGCCTTTAACTTCTTTGGCGACGGCCTGCGCGACGCGGCTGACCCGTACAAAACCTGATCGCAGCATTCAAGGAAACATCATGGCCGTCAGAATTCCAGAAAACTATGTCAGCGGCGGATTTGCGATGGAATACGAGGTCCCCTGGATGACACCCGGGGCGGTAAAAAAGCTCGATGAGCTCGTCAGGCCTGACGACCGCGTAATAGAAGTCGGCACNGGNGGCTCNTCNCTTTTCTTTGGCCGACGGGCNCAGGCGGTTCTCGGNNTGGAGCCGTCCCTGGAATGGGCNGACTCAGTNGTCTCAGAGGCNAACCAAAGNGGCTTGAACAACATCGATATTGTCGCTGAGAGCGATCCCGAGAAACTCCTTACGATTGCACGGCGCCTTGGCGGTTGCTCGGTGCTGTCGGTCGACCCCGATGATGGTTACGACCGTGATCAATTGCAGGACATCCTCGCGGCCCGCGCGGGAGAACAGCTGGAAGTTGTTGCGATGGACAACTACGGCGCTGCCGATCTCTTCTCACGATCGTGGGACTGGAGCAACGATCAGGTGATCGAAAGCCTGCCGGGGACCGGCTGGCAAGGAGAATCATTCAACGACCCTAAATGGCGGGGGAAAGGCACCCGTATCTTCTGGCGCCGCCGGTAACGCGCTTACCCGCTCTCTGCCTCATCAAGCCGCTTTGCGGCAAAAGCACCCGGCGCCTCTTCCAGCGCGGGAAAGGCTTTTTTGGTTCCGGGCATTCGTGGCTTTACTTTTGTTCCCGAGAACTTCGAGACCCACTGTTGCCAATCCGGCCACCAGGATCCTTCTTTTTGGGTCGCACTTTCAAACCACGCATCTGCATCACCTTTAGGCCGGCGCCGATGGGTGCGGTAGCCATACTTATTGGATTCCGGAGGGTTCACCACCCCCGCGATGTGACCGGAACCTGAGAGCACAAACCGCACCGGGCCTTTTAGCAGACTGGCCCCCGCGAAAGTCGAACGCCACGGAGCGATGTGATCTTCCTGGGTCGATAGAAAATAGCAGGGTGTGTCCACCGAAGGAATATCGATAGCCACACCATCCAGCACCATACCGCCCGGGTCCTTGAAGCGGTTCTCAAGATACATGGTTCGCAGATACTCGCTGTGCATCTTCGCCGGCATTCTGGTGGAGTCCGAGTTCCAGTACAGAAGATCAAAGGCCAGGGGCTCATCCCCCATCAGGTAGTTGTTGATGACAAACGACCAAATCAGGTCGTTAGAGCGCAGCATATTGAAGGTCGTCGCCATATCTGTACCGTCGAGGTACCCGTCACGGCTCATCTTCTGCTCAAGGCTGCGGATCTGATCGTCATTAATAAAGACCCCAAGATCTCCAGGCTCCTCAAAATCGATCATCGTCGTCAGGAACGTTGCGCTCGCTACCTGATTAGCGGCGCCCGTCCCCTTCAAGTAAGCCAGTAAGCCAGCAAGCAGCGTCCCGCCGAGGCAGTAACCGATGATATTGCTCTGTGCCGCACTGGTAATTGCCCTGATGGCGTCAAGTGCCGCAACCGGGCCTTCGAGCAGGTAGTCCTCAAAGCCTTTGTCCGCAAGTTCACTGCCGGGGTTTACCCAAGAAATGACGAAGACGGTGTGACCCTGCGCGACCAGCCATCGGATGAAGGAATTTTTCGGCTGCAGATCCAGGATGTAGTACTTGTTGATCCAGGGCGGAATCACAAGCAACGGCGTGCAGCTAACCGCCTTTGTCGTCGGCTCGTACTGAATCAGCTGAATCAGGTCGTTCTGCAGAACCACTTTGCCCGGCGTCAGGGCCAGGTTACGACCCAGCTCAAAGGCATCCGTGTCGACCATGCGTGTTTTAAGTTGACCTTCACCACGCTCAAGATCCGTCAGGATGTTCTGGAATCCCCTGACCAGGTTCTCGCCTTTGGAGTCCATGGTCTTTTTCAGGACATCGGGATTGGTCAGCGCGAAGTTGGTCGGCGCCATCGCATCAACAAACTGGCGGGTATAGAAATTAATCTGGTCGCGCTTCTTGTCATCCACCCCTGAAACGGATTCGGCCGCAGCCATCACATAACGTGAGGCCAGAAGGTAGGACTGTTTGATGAAATCAAACACATGTCCATCACCCCATGCATCACTCTTGAAACGCCTGTCATCCGCATCAGGCTCGATAACGCCTTGACCCGACTGACCTAGGGCTCCAAGCGCGGCCCGCTGCCACAACGCAATCGAATCCTGCCAGAACTCCGCCTGAGCTTTCATCAGGACCTGAGGATCGAAACTGACCGGCGCCATGTTCTTGAGAAACTGCTCGCCCAGTTGAACAGGGTCGAAGCCGTCGGCTAAATGACCGGCCTGCCTCAGCATAAATTTGGACGCAATGTCCTGACTGCGGGACATGACCTCTGCCATGGTCTGAGCCATGTCCTCGGGAGAGAAGACTTCCGGTTCAGGACTTTTTTGGGGCATTTAAGAAGCGGGAATCAATTGTTGCAGTGCAACATTTTAGTCGACAAGAACCTTTCAGACAAGGGTTAGGTTCTGCCTCAGCATATCCGGCTTGAGTTATGATCCGGCCCCTTTCCTCACGCCGGAAGCCGCGCTGATGACCGACATCTTCGACCAGGACCTGGGCCAAACGCCGGCCAATTACACCCCTTTAAGCCCTATAAGTCTCTTAACCCGCGTCGACCGGGTCTATCCCGATCAACCCGCCGTAATCCACGGATCACTGAGACGCAGTTGGGCGCAAACCGCAGAGAGATGCCGACGGCTTGCCAGCGCACTTGCGTCGCACGGCATCGGCAAAGGCGACACCGTCGCCGTAATGGCGCCAAATATTCCAGAAACACTCGAAGCCCATTACGCCATACCTATGGCCGGCGCCGTCTTAAACGCCCTCAATATCCGTCTCGATGCCGCCACCCTCGCGTTCATTCTCGACCACGGCGAGGCCAAAGCCCTGATCACAGATACGGAGTTTGCTCCGGTGATGCGCGAAGCCCTCCGCCAACTCGACCGGAAGATTCTCGTCATCGATATAGAGGACCCCCAGGGCCCGGGTGGAGACCGACTTGGCGAACTGACCTATGAAGACCTGATTGAGACCGGTGATCCCGCAGCGCCGATCACCCTGCCCCAAAATGAGTGGGATGCCATCTCGCTCAATTACACCTCCGGCACCACAGGAAATCCCAAAGGCGTTGTCTATCATCACCGGGGCGCTTACCTCAACGCCCTCAGCAATATCGTGGGTTGGGATATGGCGCATCATCCCGTCTATCTGTGGACACTGCCTATGTTTCATTGCAACGGCTGGTGCTTTCCGTGGTCACTCGCCGCGGTAGGTGGAACCAGCGTGTGCCTGCGCTCCGTGAGTGCGAAAGCCATTTTTGACGCGATCGCTGATCACGACGTGACACACTTTTGCGGTGCCCCGATCGTGCTTAACCTTTTGATCAACGCATCAGACACCGAGCGGCGGGATTTCACGCAAACGGTCAAAGTCATGACGGCAGCTGCACCGCCGCCGCCGAGCGTGCTTGCCGCCATGGAGCAAAACGGGTTTGCCATGACCCATGTCTATGGCCTCACGGAGACTTACGGCCCCGCCGTCATCTGCTCCTGGAAGCCTCAGTGGAGCGAGTTACCGCCCGACGATCAAGCCAACACCAAAGCACGTCAGGGCGTGCCTTATCACGCGCTCGAAGACCTGCAGATCATGAATCCTGAGACCATGGAACCCGTTGCCCCTGATGCAGCAGAGATGGGTGAAGTCATGTTCCGGGGCAACATCGTCATGAAGGGCTATCTCAAGAACCCGAAAGCCACCGAAGAAGCCTTTGCCGGGGGCTGGTTCCACTCAGGAGATCTTGGCGTCATGCATCCTGATNAATACATACAACTGAAAGATCGCTCCAAAGACATNATCATCTCAGGCGGTGAAAACATCTCCTCGATCGAGATTGAGGACACCCTCTACCGCCATCCCGAAATNGTGGAAGCGGCGGTCGTCGCCAAAACGGATGATCACTGGGGAGAAACCCCGTGCGCCTTTGTGTGCTTAAGGGATGGCTCAACGGCATCCNCACAGGACATTATCGACTACTGCAAGGAACACCTTGCAAACTTCAAGGCGCCGAAAACGGTCATCTTTGGCGAGCTGCCCAAGACCTCTACCGGTAAAATTCAGAAGTTCAAGTTACGGGAGAAAGCAAACGCTTCCTAGCCAACAAGAACACGTTTGGCTTTGCGAACCCCCTTACCGAGCAGAGTACTATGGCAAGAATTCTCGATACCAACCACACCAGTTTCACGGTCTCAGATCTTGACCGAAGCATTGCGTTTTTCCAGGATGTACTCGGTTTTGATGTGACCTCAAAAGCGCCCCGCGCGCCCGAAGTGATCGAGCGCGTCACCGGGATTAAGGGTGCACGGGTGATGATTGCCTATGTCCGGGGACCGGGTCACAGTATTGAACTCATCGAATACAGTGGACCGGATGACCGCACTGGCGTGCGGCCCCGTGCCTGCGATACCGGCTTTTGTCATCTCGCCTATGACGTCACCGGCCTCGATGAACTGATAGAGGCCTCGGCCGTTCACGGCGTTACTGCCGAAGGCGAGATCATTACCGTGGATCAGGGTCCCAATGCGGGCGCAAGAATCGTTTACCTGCGCGACAGGGACGGCATCACTTTTGAATTGATCGAAAAGCCTGCTTGAGTATCGGTCCAGGCTTTGTCCCCTCAGAGGGTCCAGCAATCCTCTAGGCAAACGGCTGATCGATAGAGGGCGAAGGATGGGTAAACCAGCGCGGTCCGTCCTCGGTGATGTAGACATGATCCTCCAGGCGTACGCCAAACTCTCCGTAGATGCAGATCATCGGTTCATTGGAAAAACACATCCCGGGTAACAACTCAGTAGTATTGCCAGGCACGATGTAAGTTTCCTCGTGGATATCAAGGCCGATACCGTGGCCCGTACGATGGGCGAGGCCAGGCACCTTGTACCCCGGACCAAAACCGGCATCCACAATAACATCGCGCGCTGCTCGGTCGACGGACTCCGCAGGCACGCCCACCCTGGCAGCATCAAATGCCGCGGCTTGGGCCGCTTTTTCAAGATTCCAGATATCTCGCTGTCGTGGCGTAGGTTCGCCGAAAACATAGCTGCGCGTAATGTCGGAAAAATACCCGTCGATCGTGGCACCCGTATCGATCAGCACCATATCTCCTTCTTTTAGCTCTTGCGGATAAGGCACTCCGTGTGGGTAGGCGGTGGGCTCTCCAAACAGAACGATCCGAAATGGTGGTGGGCCGTCGGTCCCCAGTTTCAGATGGGCAGCAGTTAAGAACTCCTGCACCTCTACGGTGCTCATTCCCTCCTCGAGAATCCGGGCAGCACTTTGCTGGACCTTCAGCGTCAGATTCATCGCAAACTGAATGAGCGCAATCTCACTAGCGGACTTTTGCATCCGGCATCCGGCAGTGATACAAGAGCCGTTCAGGAATTGCGCCTGGGGCATTGCACGGCGCAACCCATCGAAGACAAAAAAGGGCGTGGCCGGATCCACTGCCACCCGGGGCTGGGCGTCAGCGCTGTCACAGATACACTGCGCAACGAGCGCAGTCGGATCTTCGTGCTCTTCCCAGGTGCGAACATCATCACCAAAGAGCAGCATGGCCCGCGTCTTTTCTTCTTCAAAACCCGGCGTCAGGTAAATCAAATCTCCCCGCGCTGGAATCACTGCTCCATGCAGTCGCTCGGTTGCCCACAGACGAAGCCCCGTGAAATAAAACAGACTTGTCGAGGCATCGAGATACAGCGCGTCGATACCCTGTTCGACCATCAGGCGCTGTGCCTTGGTGATTCGCTCCAGGCGCTCATCGGGTGAAATTGGAACGTAGTCCGTTTGTCGAGACAGCTTTGCGAGTTCCTGGTCCGCCGTTGAACCTCCTATACCCACCGTCATATTGACTCTCCTGAAACGACACGCCGTGCTCTGATCATTTTCCCACCGGGAACCATACCGGATGCTTAAGCAGTCTGCACCAAAAGCGTGGTATTGCCGCCAGACGCCGTAGTGTCAACACAAACATGCCGTTCAAGCACCAACTGAACGATATCCGAAGGACCTGTCAGCAAGGGCGCAATCTTGTCTTCAATGGGTGCGTCGATGGTGGGGCTGTCAGGTACCCGAAGCAGCGCCTCAGCCAGACACATCATGCCGACACCCTCGTCGGTGGAAAGTCCGTATTCCGCGAGAAAGGCCTCAAGCAGGTTAGGTGACTTCTGCTCCCTGATCTTTTTCACGAGACCCAACGCGCGGCGCTGAGTCTCGTTCTGCACAGCAGCGTCCGGCTGCCAGTCCCGCAGCAGTGCATGGATCCGGGCTGGCTCTCCTTTGTGCCTGACTGCGTGGATATCCTGCCGGGACTTATCTAATTCGGTATTCACCGTAATTTTTTCAGCTGTGACACAGACCTCTTAAACCTTCAACCGTTGAGCGGCCAGAAGTACAGGATCGCAGGGAGACTGACGGCAACCACCAGGATCTCAAGGGGCAATCCCATGCGCCAGTAATCACCAAATCGGTACCCCCCGGGCCCCATGACGATCGTGTTGTTCTTGTGTCCGATGGGGGTGAGAAAGGCGCACGATGCCGCCACTGCTACCGCCATCAGGAAGGGGTCCGGGTTAAGCGACAGCCGCTCCGCCACCTCGAGCCCTATCGGTGCGGCGATCAACGCGGTTGCGACATTGTTAAGCACATCCGAAAGGCACATTGTGACAATCATCAGGATGGCGAGCACGATCACCGGTGCGAGACCCTCCGTAGCGGACAGGATCCACTGCGCAATCAGCGCGGTTCCTCCACTGCTCTCCAGCGCGTTACCAATAGGAATAAGAGAACCCAACAAGACAATCACGGGCCACTCGACTGATTCATAGACTTCCGTCGGTTTCACCAGCCCGAAAATGACATACACCACGACGACTGCGCCAAGAGCCACGGACAGATACACCCAGCCAAAGCTTGCCGCCAGGATCGCAAGGACGAATGCGCCGATCGCCAGCCCTGCCTTCTGACGCTGAAGGACGGTGAGTCCCCGGTTTGCAAGCGCGAGACAGCCCAACCACTGCATCGCGTGCTCGAGCCGGTCTTGTGCACCATAAAGCAGCAGAATATCTCCAGGGAGGATCTGAAGTTTGCGCACCCGTTCCCGGAAAGAACGACCGCGACGCGAAATACCCAGCAACATGACGCCATGCCGATAGGCAAGCCGAATATCTGTGGCAGAGCGGCCTGCGATCCTCGCTCCGACCGGCACCACTGCCTCCGCAATTGCCATGGATTCCCCAAGCAAGTCAACCTGTTTGTCCGGATCACCGCTGCCCAGGCGCGCTGTCCCCACAAACTGCTCGATCGACTCGGCGCCGCCTTCCAGGACCAGGATGTCTCCTTCCTGGACTATCTCCCGCCGCGCAGACCCAGGAAGCCGGACATGGTTACGGACAAGTCCCGTAATCACGACGTCGTGTTCCTCCGCCAGTGGAAACGCCTCGTGCAGCGGCGCTCCGACCAGCTTGCTGTTTTCAGATACCGACGTCTCAAAAACGTATCCGGTCATATCCGCAAGTGCGACTGCGGGATTCTCCTTTTGTCGCCCTGACGGCAGCAGTCGCCAACCGATCAATGCAACAAACAGGACGCCGACCACTGCCACGACAATGCCGACCGGAGCAAAATCAAACATCCGGAACGGGTCGCCCAGCGCCTCCTGGCGGACAGTCGCCACCACGATATTGGGCGGCGTTCCGATCAGGGTCACCATCCCTCCCAGG
>NZKZ01000126.1 GCA_002694065.1 Acidiferrobacter sp. | reverse complement strand
CGGTGCGCTGCCGTTTGTCATTGTATTGTTTCTCGCAGGTCTTTACTCTGTCTCGATCATGAGTGATTCGGCAGCGCTTACTGGCGGCGTGGTGGCTGCCGCTCGAGAGGGTGAGCGCGGCGCAACGCTCGCGACGCACTCAGTGCTTGGATTCTCTGGTGG
Source organism: Acidiferrobacter sp. (assembly GCA_002694065.1). GTDB lineage: Bacteria > Pseudomonadota > Gammaproteobacteria > Arenicellales > UBA868 > UBA868. The sequence continues at coordinate 4,680 of NZKZ01000126.1, read as the reverse complement.
TTTTCTCGGTCCGCTGGTGGTGGGATTGGTGTTGGATGCGGGCGCCGGCGCCGACACCATCGCAGGGTGGGGTGGTGCCTTTATTGCGACCGCCGCGGGATCCGCGATCGCCCTTATTGGGATGCGCTGGCTGCTCCAGAAACAGCGGGGATGAGAGGAGCGGGCGTAGGCAGGTGTAGATAAATAGATGAAAGATGGAATATAGAACTCTTGATATCGGTGTGATTGGTGGCGGCCTTCTGGGCTCCGCTTTTGCCTACGGGTTCAGCCGGCGTGGGCTGAATGTGGGTCTCATTGACGAGGGAGACAACGCCGTGCGTACGGCTCGCGGCAATTTCGGCCTGGTCTGGGTCCAGGGCAAGGGAAAAGGCATGCGGGAATACGCCCAGTGGTCGCTCAAGTCGGCGAATGCATGGCCAACATTCAGCGAAGACCTTTTTGACTTGACCGGAACCGGAGTCGATTACCACCGGCCAGGGGGTTTTCATATTGCGGTGGACGAAGCCGAGTTAGAGCAACACGTCGCGACGTTGGAGCAATTGCGTTCGGAAGCAGGCGAAGAGGGGTATGACTATGAGCTCGTCCAGGGTCAAACGCTTGCCCAACATCTGCCCGGTATAGGGGAAGAGGTCCCCGGCGCCACGTATTGTCCACATGATGGCCATGTGAATCCCCTTCGATTGTTGCGGGCGCTGCAGGAAGGCTTTGATCGAAACGGCGGATCGTATTTGCCTTTATTGGGTATCGATCGGATCGAGCCCCTTAATTCGGGCGGGTTTGAATTATTCAGCAAGGGCCGGCGTATTGCTGGTTGTGAGAAGCTCGTCATTGCTGCCGGACATGGGTCAAGAGCCCTGGGAGACCAGGTTGGTATTGATGTGCCTATTCATCCCGAGCAAGGCCAGATTGTCGTGACGGAGCGAAGTGCAGAGTCGCTCGCGTATCCGACCAACCTGGTTCGTCAAACAGATGAGGGCGGTTTCATGCTGGGTCCTTCTGCCCGGGATGTGGGGTTTGATGCTGATACGAACACCAGCACGCTGCAGGAGATTGTTCGTCGGTGTTCAACCGCGTTTCCCTATCTTCGGGGACTCCGTATACAGCGCAGTTGGGCGGCGTTACGAATCATGACGCCAGATGGCTTTCCCGTTTACAGCCAGTCAGAAGAATTTCCTAACGCATTCGCCTTTTCCTGCCACAGTGGGGTAACTCTCGCGGCGGTACATGCAAAGGATGTCTGCCAGTGGGTGCTGGATGGCGTGATTCCGTCGGCTTACCGGTGTTTTGGGCCCGAGCGTTTTGATGTTTCAGCAGCGAACTGACCTCAGCGACCCGGTGACTCTCAGTTTTGAGGGTCGCGAGATCATGGCAAACCGAGGCGACACTCTGGCGGCGGCGCTTTTGGGTTGCGGCATCTTTGATTTTCGACGAGCGGTAGTGAGTAATACGCCAAGAGCGCCGTTTTGCATGATCGGAAACTGCTACGAGTGTCTCGTCGAAGTGGAAGGCAAGGGGTTGGTGCAGGCCTGCCTGACAGAGGTCGTTGAGGGGATGCGCGTCAATATGGGTTCGCCACGCAAGCCTGCTGCCAGCGGGAACGACTCTGCTGATGTCTGAGGATATTGTTGTCGGTGCGGGGATCTACGGGGTACTCGTGGCGTCGGCGCTTGCGCGACGCGGCCGGCAGGTTCGTATTCTGGAGGCACGAAGCATAGCGAGCGGAGCGTCCGGCGGCCCGGGAAGGCGAGGCGTACGGGCCAATGGTCGGGATCTTCGGGAACTGGCCCTGATGGCAGAAGCCTATCGGGTGTGGCCGGCACTCAACGATTCTTTGGATGGGGGCCCTTGTTACGAGCGAACTGGCCACTTGTTGTTGTTGGAGCGCGAGCAGGATCTCATGTCTGCGAATGCTCGGATTCAGATGCAGCAAAGCCAGGGCGTTGATTGCCGGTTCTTGAGTGCGAATGAGTGTTCCCAAATTCAGTCGGGACTCGCCCAAAGCGTTGGCGGTGCGATTTATTGTGAGCGTGACGGCGTCTGTGACCACGAGGCATTCACCCGGGCCGTTGCCCGTCAGGCTCAAGCCCATGGTGTCGTCATTGAGGAAAACACCCAGGTGGTGCATATCGATGTTGACGATCAAAAAGTGACGTCGGTACGCACTGGGGATGGACGCTCGATGGCAGTAGGCGGAAATCTGTTCCTGTTTGCCAACAGTGGCACGGCAGCTTTGGTGGAATCAGCATTCGGCCTCAAGCTGCCGGTGTGGAACGCCTGTCTTCAGGTCATGCTCACCGATCCAGCGCCACAGGTTCCAATTACTGCGCTCATTGGCCATGCCCACCGCACGGTATCGATCAAGGCGCATACCGGTGATCAGGTGATGATATCGGGCGGGTGGCCGGGCCATTGGGATGAAACATCTCAAAAAGGGCATGCTGTGCCTGAGTCGGTTGCGGGTAATCTCGCTGAGGCCGCGGCAGTCTTGCCTGCGCTGGAGGGCATGGGTATTGCCGAAGCAGACGCGAGCCATCTTGAGGCAATGTGTGTAGACGACATTCCCATCATCGACCGGCTGCCAGGCTGCGCCAACGGGTTTTTTGCCGTGGGTTGGTCCGGGCATGGATGGGCGATCGCACCTGTCGTTGCAGATCTCATCGTGAATTGGGTCGAGCATGATCATTGCCCGGCATTGCTTGCCCCTTTTTCGCTGCAGCGGTTTGGTANTCACCGTGGGCGTTTTCAGTGAGCGCNCCTTCTGATTCTTGCGACGTCGCCATCGTCGGCGCTGGACCGGCCGGTATGGCCGCGGCCTGTGTGTTGGCGAAAGGCGGCTTGGACGTCGTGGTGCTGGATGAGCAGCATGCCCCCGGCGGACAGATTTATAAGGGGGTTGAGAAAGTCTTTGCCCAGCGACCCCAAGACGTACCGTCTCTTGGCAAGGAGTACGCCGCCGGTCAGGCACTGACGCGCCGCTTTCGCGAAAGCGGCGCCCAATATCGACCTGGGGTTTCAGTCTGGCAGATCACTTCGGATCAGGAGCCTGAGCTGGCGCTTGGCCTTCTGGAAGAAGGTTCAGCGCGTATGCTTTATCCGAAGCACGTTATTCTGGCAACGGGTGCGATGGAACGACCGGTGCCGTTTGAAGGGTGGACCCTCCCCGGGGTCATGACTGTCGGCGCAGCACAAACGTTGCTGAAGTCATCTCGACTTTTGCCTCGAGAAGATGTTGTTCTGGCCGGTACGGGGCCGTTGCTTTACCTCTATGCCAACCAGATCAGAGATCTTGGGATCATGCCGCAGGCCATTTTGGACACAGCTCCTTTATTAACGCTAAGTTCAGGCCTGCTTGGGCTTTCGGCCCTGCTGGCCTGTCCCAAATCTGTGTTGCAGGGTATGCACTGGCTCTGGAGTGCCAAGCGCAAGTTGGGTCTTGTCCAGGGAGTGCGCACATTGAAGGCGCACGGCAACGATCGCCTGAGTTCTGTGACCTACGACACGCACGGACACGAACATGAGTTGTCCACGTCTTTGCTCTTGGTCCACGATGGCGTGATTCCTAACACCTGGCTTTCAATGTCAGCCGGCATTCGTCATCACTTTGATTCTGTACAGTCGTGCTGGGTGCCGGACATTCATGGGGCAGGGAGCACGAGTCGTAAAGATATATCGATGGTCGGCGATGGCGTACGGATCGGCGGCGCGTCAGTAGCGGTCCTGCAAGGAGAGCGTGTGGCGCACGAGGTCGAGGCCTATCTCGGAAAAAAGGATCGTTCTTTTTTAACAGCGGAGCCGCGCGCGCTAAGTCGGCAGCGTCGGCTGCGCCGTTTTCTCGATCAAGCTTTTCCGCCGACGAATGACTTTCAGTTGCCGACGGATAAAACCATTGTCTGTCGTTGCGAGGAAGTGACCGCGGGAGAGATTCGGCAGGTCGCCGCCGGGGGCTGCATGGGTCCAAATCAAGGCAAGGCATTCACCCGTTGCGGGATGGGCCCCTGCATGGGGCGCAAATGCGCCTTGACAGTAAGCCAGTTGATGGCCGACGCCCGCGGTGTTTCGGTCGATGAGATAGGCCACTATCGGATCCGTTCCCCTATTCGACCGATCACAATAGGGCAGTTGGCCGATATGCCGTTACCGAGCGAGAACACAGACTAGGTCGTCAGGCTTAATCCCCCTTTATTATTGTTGATCCCTTTATTTATATTGGGTCTAACCGCTGAACACCCCCGTAGTGTTTATTCAGTAGACGCGGGCAGGTGTCTCCTTAAGCTTTAAATACACTATCAGAATACCGTTTTCCTGCTTTTTGTGATTATTTTCTCTGATAGGGGTAGTCAATCAAATGATCCAACTAAAGCATTTTACAAATCACGTACCGTGGGGTGAGATTGGTTCAGCTGAAAGCGATTGGTTGCGACTTGAGTCACAACCACTGTTTTTTGCGAACCAATATTGGATAAACAACGGGAGGAGTTATGCGTAACTTTAAAAAGACCATGCTCTCTGCTGGATTGGGTGCCACGTTGCTGTCGGTAGGTGCCATGAATTCAGCGGTAGCAGAGGTAGGTTTTGGAAAGCCCGGCGATGCGGTCGATCTGGTGGTCGGCTATCAGCCGTATTACACGGAGTCTTGGTCTGGCGTGGTGATCAATGGCCAGCAACTTTGGAAGAAGTATC
>NZKZ01000125.1 GCA_002694065.1 Acidiferrobacter sp. | reverse complement strand
TATTGGCAAGAATGTATCTGTCGAAGTGCCTATTGTTGGGGATGCGGGGGCGGCCCTTGAGCAACTTCTTGAAGCCCTTGAGCAGACCAGCGTGGAACAAGACACCGAGAGTCTTGCTCAATGGTGGGGTCAGATTGACGCCTGGCGGGGCCGCGACTCACTCGGGTACGACTCCAGTGATGAAGTCATCAAGCCTCAGTTCGTCGTTCAGAAACTTCATGAAGTAACCCTTGGTGATGCGTATGTCACCTCAGACGTCGGGCAGCACCAGATGTGGGCTGCGCAATACTACGGATTCAATAAGCCCCGTCGCTGGATCAACTCCGGCGGCTTGGGCACGATGGGCTTTGGGTTACCCTCGGCAATGGGCGTTCAACTGGCCCACCCGGAGGCGGCAGTGGCCTGCGTGACCGGAGAAGCCAGCATCATCATGTGCATTCAGGAGTTATCTACCTGCAAGCAATATGACTTACCCATCAAGATCATCAATTTGAACAACCGTTACATGGGAATGGTCCGACAATGGCAGGAATTCTTCTATGATCGGCGTTACTCCCACTCCTACATGGATTCACTGCCGGACTTTGTCGAGTTGGCATCCAGTTTCGGCCACACCGGTCTGCGGATTGAAAAACCATCAGACGTCGAAGGCGCCCTGCGCGAAGCGTTCGCCAAAAAAGATCAGCTTTTCTTCCTGGACTTTGTCACGGATCAGACGGAAAACGTGTACCCCATGATTGCCGCCGGTGCCGGCCACAACGAAATGGTACTAAAGCCTTTGCCGGACGGTTCTGCGCCTGCAGAACGGGAGCTTGCATAGCTTATGCGCCGAATAATTTCGATCCTCGTGGAGAACGAACCGGGAGCGTTGTCCCGGATTGCTGGGCTCTTTTCGGCGCGTGGCTACAACATTGAGTCCTTGACGGTAGCCCCGACGGATGATGATTCGCTTTCCAGAATGACGATTGTCACCCATGGGTCTGAGCAGATCATCGAACAGATCACTAAGCAATTGAACAAGTTGATTGATGTGGTTCGTCTTCTGGATCTTACGGAAGGGCGGCACATTGAACGTGAGTTGATGCTGCTCAAGGTGGCGGCGGAAGGTGGCGCGCGTGAAGAAATTAAGCGTCTGGTCGATATTTTCCGTGGCCGCATCATTGATGTCGACGGTGAGACCTATACGATTGAACTCACCGGCCCTGGAGATAAGCTGGATGCCTTTCTTGGTGCGATGCCCACGGCCGATATTCTCGAGGTGGTTCGTTCGGGTGTGTCGGGCATTGCACGCGGGGAACGATCCCTCAGACTGTAGCGACAGCGTTAGGGTCTTCTTTTAACTGGCGTCCGCAGGGCGCGTTGGAGCATATTGATGAAAGTCTATTACGATGACGATGCCGATCTCGGTATCATTTCCGCAAAGACCGTAGCCGTGATCGGGTACGGTTCCCAAGGACACGCCCACGCGAACAATTTACGTGACAGCGGCGTCGATGTGGTGGTCGGCCTGCGCGAGGATTCTTCCTCTCGCGACAAAGCAGTGACCTCGGGACTTCGGGTGGATACGGTCGCGAATGCGGTGGCAGCAGCGGATGTTGTGATGATGCTGGTACCGGATGAACTTGCGGCGGAGCTTTATGAGAGTGATGTGGCGGCCAATCTGAAGCCTGGCGCAGCTCTGGCATTCGCCCATGGGTTCAACGTGCACTTTGGCTTCATCGAGCCCGATAGTTCGGTCGATGTAATCATGATTGCGCCCAAGGGACCTGGACATCTGGTCCGTTCCACCTACACCGAAGGCGGGGGTGTGCCCTGCCTGATTGCTATTCAGCAGGACGCGAGCGGATCCGCCCGAGCGACCGCGCTCTCCTATGCAAGTGCCATAGGCGGAGGCCGGGCCGGCGTTATCGAGACAACCTATAAAGAAGAAACGGAGACNGATCTCTTTGGAGAACAAACGGTACTGTGTGGAGGACTCACCTCCCTCATNCAGGCCGGCTTTGAAACCTTGGTTGAGGCGGGCTACGCACCNGAGATGGCCTATTTTGAGTGCCTCCACGAGACCAAACTGATTGTTGATCTGATCTACGAAGGCGGCATCGCCAATATGCGTTATTCAATCTCGAATACGGCGGAGTATGGTGATGTGACCCGCGGACCCCGCGTAGTCACCCCTGAGGTGAAGGCTCAAATGAAAAAGATTCTCAGCGAGATTCAATCTGGAGAGTTTGCAAGAGAGTGGATGGAGGAAAGCCGCTCCGGCGGCGCCAATTTCCAGGGTTTGCGTCAGAAAGGCCGGGAACATCAGATTGAAGCGGTAGGCGAGGGCCTGCGGGCAATGATGCCCTGGATTCAAAAAGGCAAACTGGTCGACAAGACGCGGAACTGATCAGGGGTTCTGTTGTCGAGAGCGCCCGGCCGGACTCCCTTAATGACGAATCCCGTTATTGCGCGTGAAGGCTGGAGTCGCATCCTTATCGTGGTGGCGCTGGCCGCGTTGGTTCACGCGCTCGCGGGCCTGTGGGTGGCTTTGCCAATTTGGGTGGTCGCCTTGCTGGTGCTGCAGTTCTTTCGTGACCCGCCCCGGGCGATTCCTGACTTACCTGGCGCAATCGTTTCTCCGGCGCACGGACGGGTGGTGGCCATCCAACCCAGTGTGGATCCGTTTTCAGGTGAGCCCAGTACCCGTGTCAGTATCTTCATGAATATCTTTTCCGTTCATTCGAATCGGATTCCGATGGACGGTGAGATTGTTGCCCGAGAGTATCATCAAGGTCAGTTTCTCAACGCGGAGCTCGAGAAAGCTTCGTCCCAGAATGAACGTTGTGCCATCCAGATTCGGTCGAAAGAAGGGGCGTTGGTCAGTTGCGTCCAGATCGCAGGCCTGGTGGCGCGGCGGATCCTCACCTACGTTCAAGTGGGAGACGAAGTGAGTCGCGGACAGCGGTACGGATTTATCCGTTTCGGCTCAAGAGTAGACGTCTATCTGCCCCCGGATTCAGAAATCGTCGCCAAAGCTGGAAAATGGGTGCTTTCCGGCACTGATACTATTGCCCGCCTAAAAGAGAATGCGGCCCAACATGCCTAAGCTGAACAAAGTCACCCCGTTTGAGCAACACGACAAACGACCTAAGGGGATCTATATCCTGCCGAATCTGTTTACGACCGCGAGCCTGTTCGCGGCGTTCTACGCCATTATCCAGTCGACGGTTGGAAACTTTGGCAATGCGGCCATCGCGGTCATCGTCGCGGCCGTGTTGGATATGCTAGATGGTCGTGTTGCGCGAATGACGAATACGGCGAGCGACTTTGGCAAGGAATATGATTCACTAGTCGATTTGGTCGCCTTCGGTCTTGCGCCGGCGTTGATTCTTTTTGAGTGGGGGTTGCAGTCCCTGGGCAAGGCAGGCTGGCTCATCGCTTTCGCTTATGTGGCGACGACCGCCCTGCGTCTCGCCCGGTTCAATACACAGGACAGCCCGAGCAAGCGGTATTTTCAAGGTCTGCCGTGCCCAGCTGCCGCGGTCCTGCTGGCCGCCGCCGTCTGGACGGCGGAGAGTTATGGCGTCACAGGCACATCGTTCACCGTGGCCGGGTTGGTTTTGATGGCACTGCTCGCTTTTGCCATGGTCAGCGCGATGCCTTATCGAAGCTTCAAGGACCTTGATCTCAAACACCGGGTGCCTTTCGTAGCGGTTCTGGCGTTGGTCTTGGTGTTTGTGCTGGTCTCCTTTGATCCGCCGGCCATTCTTCTTGTGATCTTTTCTGCCTATGCCGTCTCTGGCGCATTTGGTTGGGTGCTCCATAGAAAGGCGGGGCAAAGCGTGTTCCAAAGTGCGGATGACGAGGGAACAGCCGAAGACACGGTCCAGAAACCTCAAGAGGCCGCGACAGGGCGCCCGGAGTAAAAGCCGGCTCAGGATAGCCTTTGCCAGTCCCCCAAACGAGCGCTATACTTTCGGTACTATGTCGTCTCAAGACCGCATTCTCTCCCGCATGGGCAGCCGCACAGCCAAAGCACTCCTGGCTGGATTGCTCCGTCACCTGCACGGTCTACTGCGCCCGCAGGCGCAATAAACTTACCCCCCTTTACATCCCCGAACCCATCCTCAGCCTCCTCGAAAAGGGCGCTCAGGAGATCTTCCCGGTTTTGATTTGCGGAGAACCAGCATGAACGACCGCTTATACATTTTTGACACCACCTTGCGCGACGGCGAGCAGAGCCCCGGCGCCTCAATGACGGCAGCAGAGAAGATCCGTATTGCGCGCCAACTGGAAAAACTCAAGGTGGACATTATTGAGGCGGGATTTCCCGCGGCCAGCCCAGGTGATTCGGACGCGGTAAAGATGGTCGCCAAAGAGATTCGTGACAGTCGAATCTGCGGATTGGCCAGAGCAAATCCCGGTGACGTTGAGAAGGCCGCTGAGGCGGTCAAAGACGCCAATGCGCCGAGGATTCACACCTTCATCGCCACTTCGCCAATCCATATGAAGGCCAAACTCCGGATGTCGCCCGAGGACGTACTCGAGAAGGCAGTTCAAGCCGTTCGCCAGGCGAGAGACGCCGTGGATGACGTCGAGTTTTCCGCGGAAGATGCCGGTCGATCCGATGAGGATTTTCTCTGCAGAGTCTTTGAAGCCGTGATCGACGCCGGCGCCCGGACGGTCAATATTCCTGACACGGTCGGCTATACGATGCCTCACCAATTTGGGGATCTATTCACCCGGCTCATGGAACGGATTCCAAACTCAGACAAAGCTGTCTTCTCTGTGCACTGTCACAATGATCTCGGTGTCGCGGTTGCCAATTCCCTTGCCGCCGTTCAAGGAGGAGCACGGCAGGTCGAGTGCACAATCAATGGGCTCGGCGAGCGCGCGGGAAATGCGTCTCTCGAAGAGATCGTCATGGCAGTGAGGACTCGTCAGGACGTCTTCTCCTGCGATACGACGATCGATACCACG
>NZKZ01000124.1 GCA_002694065.1 Acidiferrobacter sp. | reverse complement strand
TCAAAGTTAAGGCCCCAATCCACGGTACCCTGACCCAGTTCAGACAACAACATCTCAGCAAAGCCGGAAAGCCGGGCTTCGGTATAGCGCATCGCCGCAAACGACCGTGGATCATCCTGGGAGCCCCAGTTACCCTGCCCGTCTACCAGTGGGTAACGAAAACTGAACGGCTGCGCCATCAGCACCATCGCCTCATAGCAGGCAGAGTCCCCATGCGGATGAAACTTGCCCAGCACATCGCCGACAGTTCTCGCGGACTTCTTATATTTAGATGAAGCCGCCAAGCCCAACTCAGACATGGCGTACACAATCCGTCTTTGCACGGGTTTCAGGCCATCGGCAAGGCTCGGCAGCGCTCTGTCGAGCACCACGTACATCGAGTAATTGAGGTAGGAGCGTTCGGTAAACGCGGAGACCGGCACCGTCTCATGCTTGCGCGTACTGAGTTGGGCCGCTGCAGGGGGACGCTTCTTCCTTTTGGATTTCGATGTCGTTTTGCGGCGGGCAGTGGGTGGCATAAAGTAACCTGAATTCAGTGTGGCACAATGGCGCGCTCGATAACCGCCATTATAGCCATCTCACCCGCTCAATCCCTTGCCAAACTCGAACAACGCAGTACCTGATCGCCTGGTTGACGGGTCGCTGCCGACCGACTCGGATTCCCTGCTGAAGGAACTGGCGTCGCTTGGCATCGATGCTCCAACCATCGAGCATGCGCCCATGTTTACCGTTGAGGACAGCAAGACACTCCGGATCACCCCCGGCGGACAGGGCGATATCAAGAATCTTTTCCTGCGAAATAAAAAGGGAAAGATGTGGCTAGTCAGCTGTCATGAGGACCGAGCGATTGACCTCAAGGCGTTGGCCAAGGCGCTGGGTGCCGGACGCTTTTCTTTTGCCTCAGAAGCCCGCATGATGGAGTACCTTGGCATCAAGCCAGGATCCGTGTCTCCTCTTGCCCTGGTTAATGACCGAACCCGGTCCGTGCGTTTCGTCATAGATCACGAACTGACACAGACTGATGTGATCTATCTTCATCCCCTGGTCAATACCAGAACGACGACGATGGCCACGGTCGATCTATTGGCTTACTGTGCGCAGACAGGTCACCCCGCGGACATCATCACCTTCGCCGAAGATGGCGTACACTGCATGCTCATAGAGACTGACGAGACTGACCATGTCTGAACCTATTGAAAGCTTAAGCCTTTCTGCCATTGGCGGAAAGTTCCGAGAGGGATCCCTGAACGCTGTCGCCCTGACTCAACACTGCATCGGCCGTCACGAGCCGTCGCTGAACGCCTATCGCGAGTGGACCCCGGAACAGGCTCTCAGGCAAGCGGAGCAAGCGGATCAGGCCTTTGCCAATGCGCAGGATGGAGGCGCACTTCAGGGAATCCCGATTTCCGTAAAGGATCTTTACGGCGTTAACGACACGCAGACTTTTGCCGGTTCTCCAGCGCCGATGCCGCCTCCCTGGCAATCTGAAGGAGAGATCATCAAGAGCTTGCGAGCCAGCCACGCCGTGTTTTCCGGCAAAACCCATACCGTGGAGTTCGCGTTCGGCGGGTTGGGCGTCAATAGCCATTGGGGAACTCCGAGAAACCCCTGGGATGCAGACAGGCATCGTGTACCGGGAGGCTCGAGCAGCGGCGCCGGCGTCAGCCTGTGCGAAGGCACTGCGCTCGTCGCGCTGGGCTCTGACACGGCCGGTTCGGTTCGGATTCCGGCAAGCATGACGGGCAACGTGGGCCTGAAAACGAGTTATGGCCGGTGGCCTGTCTCGGGCATCTTTCCACTAAGTCCGACCTTAGATACTGCCGGGATTCTCACCAAAAGTGTGGCGGATGCGGTTACCGCGTTTTCCGCCATCGATCCTCATCAACGCAGTTATGGTCCGCGACTCGCCCGCGAGGTTGCCCGATGTTCGCCCGGCGACTTTGTCATGGGCACCGGTGAGTCCGCTTTGTGGGATGACTGTGAACCCGGAATTTGTGAAGCCGTAGAGGACGCGCTGAAGACGTTGGGACAGGCTGGTGTAAAAACCGTCAGCGCACCCCTGCCGGAGGCTGTACCCGCAATCGAACTGTTGGGGGTCGGCAGCGTGGTCGCGGCCGAGATTGACGAAATGCTTTCGTCAACAGCGCCGCAATGGCGCGACACCCTTGATCCGATCGTGTCCTCACGTATCCGTGATGGGGGGTCCATCAGTGCCAGTGAATACCTGAACCGCCACCGTCGCCTGAGAGAACTCAGCCGCAGCGCAGCCCAGCGATTTACAGAATGTCAAGTAATGGTAAGTCCGACTGTTGCCATCACGCCGCCGGTCATTGACGATGTCCAAACGCTGGAAACCTACCGCCCAAAAAATATGGGCGCCCTGCGAAACACCTGCTCGGCCAATTATCTCGGGCTGTGCGCTATTACGCTGCCGGTCGGGCTTGATGCGAGCCGGATGCCGGTCGGGCTTCAGCTCATTGCCCCACAGGGACATGAAGAACAGCTGCTCGCAGTGGCAACCTGTATCGAAGGCATTCTGGGATCCGGTCGAGATCGTCTGGGGATCCCCCCTTTGCTAGAACGAAACTGAGATCATGATTGCGCCACGTCAGGTCCAGGTTGAAAGCGAAGAGCGGATCAGCGACGGCTACCTCAAGGTCACCCAGTATCTGATTCGCCATGAGCAGTACGATGGCAGTTGGACGCAGACCCTCTCGAGGGAAGTGATGGAGCGCGGTGAAGTGGCAGCCGTCCTGCCATTCGATCCGGTCCGCAATGAAGTTGTCTTGATCGAGCAGTTTCGTGTCGGGGCGTGGGCTGCTGACTGCACTCAGCCCTGGCTTGTCGAATGTGTTGCGGGCGTTGTCGAGGCGGGCGAAACAGCGGAAGAGATGGTGAAGCGCGAGGCGCGTGAGGAAGCAGGCTGCGACATAACGGCCCTTGAACCCATCGCCCGGTATTTTTCCACACCAGGCGCCTGCTCCGAAAAAGTTGATCTATTCTGCGGCCGGGTGGATGCGGCTGGGCTGGGAGGCGTGCATGGACTGGCCGAAGAAGGAGAAGATATCCGCGCAACCGTCTGGCCCGTGGCGGAGGCTCTCGCGATGCTCGAGACCGGTCAGATCTGTAACAGTATGACCCTCATTGCACTCCAGTGGCTCGCGGGACATCATGCCACGCTTTCAGAAAAGTGGCTAAGAGGCACCTAGCAGGAGACCTTGGGAAGAGCGCTTACAACGTGAGGTCAGATGGTGTGTCGCGTATGGTCGATTCCATTGCAATAGCGCTTGGGACATCGCGCAACCACTCGTAATAGATTCCCTTGATGCCGCTCACCACCACTCCCGCATCGCGCATTCGGCAAAGCCCGGAATCGTGGTGGGGTCCCGGTGACCCGGTCGCATCGTCAGCCACCCAAACCCGATAACCCGCATCAACCAGATCGATAGCTGACTGCGCCACACAGACATCGGTCTCCTGACCAACGAGGACCAGGTCTTTCTTGTTTAAGGCGGTCAGCGCATCGCGGATATCAGGTTGCCCGTACAAACTGAAGACCATTTTGTTAAACACCGTCTGACCTTCGGGCAGCAGCGCCTTGAGCCGCGGCAACATATCGACCCCATGGGAGACGTCCTCTGCAGTGGCAAGGATTGGAATCTTGAGCGCCTTCGCGACATTGATGATCCAGGCAATGCGCTCTACCAACGGCTCACGGTCAGCGAGGGGGAGTTTGGAGAGGAAATTCTCCTGAATATCAATAACAATCAGGGCGCTATTGTTTCTTTCCAGCAACGGCACAGATGTCTTGCACTCCTCAGTTATCTCGCAGGCGGCGGATCAGGCTGGAGGTATCCCAACGTCCACCCCCCATCGCCTGTACTTCGGCGTAAAACTGATCCACCAGGGCCGTGACCGGCAAGCGCCCTTTTACCCGCCGGGCCTCATCAAGACAGAGTCCCAGATCCTTGCGCATCCAATCCACCGCGAACCCGAATTCAAATTCATCCCGTTCCATGGTGTGGCCCCGGTTTTCCATCTGCCAGGATTGCGCCGCCCCTTTGGAAATCACTTCGAGCACCTTGCCGACATCCAACCCGCAGCGACTTGCAAAATCCAGGCCCTCCGACAAGCCCTGAACCAGGCCGGCGATGCAGATCTGATTGACCATCTTGGTTAACTGACCACTCCCCACCGGCCCCATCAGTCCCACGGCCCGTGCGTAACTGTCGATGACCGGCCGAGCCTGATCAAAGATCTCCTGATCTCCCCCCACCATCACGGTGAGTACTCCGTTTTCAGCACCAGTCTGACCCCCTGAGACCGGCGCATCCAGAAAAGCGATATCACTCTTGGCGCTCTCGGCCGCAAGTTCCCTGGCAACTTCCGCTGATGCGGTGGTATGGTCAACAAAGATTGTGCCGGGCGCCATCGTTGAGAATGCCCCATCTGATCCCGTGCTGATGGCCCGTACATCGTCATCGTTCCCGACACAGGCGAACACGATCTGGGCATCGGCAGCGGCAAGCGCCGGGGTCGATGCACTTTTCCCCCCGTATTCCTCTACCCATTTCTGGGCCTTGGAATCTGTGCGGTTATACACGGTGACCGCAAACCCGTTTTTTGCCAGATGCCCCGCCATCGGATAACCCATCACACCCAATCCGATGAATGCGGCTTTGCTAAACTCGCGGTTGTCTAAACCTTGCGCCATCTAAATGATTCCTCCACAGACCTTGATTTCGAATCAGAACAGCCGGAACTCGCCCTGTCGTGTCTTCTAGCAGTATTGCCGTTGGTAGGGCCGCCACTGAAGATGTGGCAGCGATCGCCCAGTTTAACATTGCGATGGCCGCCGAGACGGAGGATCTGGCCCTGGATCCACAAACCGTACACGCCGGAGTTGCGGCCGTCGTCAGTGACGATCGCCGCGGCTTCTATCTCGTGGCTCGCTCAGATGGAAAGGCGGTTGGCTCTCTGATGATCACCTACGAGTGGAGTGACTGGCGCAACGGCAATCTGTGGTGGATTCAGAGCGTTTATGTTGTGCCCTCAGCGCGCAAACAGGGGATTTTTCGCCTGCTTTACGACAACGTGATCTCCCTCGCAAAACAGAGCGGTGATACGGCGGGGGTCCGCCTTTACGTAGAAAAAGATAACCGCGGTGCCCAAGAGGTCTACCGGAAACTTGGCATGGCAGAGACGGCTTACCGCGTTTTTGAGATTATCTTCTGACCTGTCTGAAAAAAAGCTTGTCGTTATACTGAGCGCTACGCTTGCATCCTTGAGAGCAGGCACCGTCCCCGGACAGAAACTCATGGACACCATCGACCAGGAACGCTATAGCCGGCAAATCAAACTCCCCCAGGTCGGGATTGACGGCCAGGAGCAGTTGTCTTCNAGCCGGGCGNTGATTATTGGTATGGGGGGNCTGGGCTCGCCCGTCGCGCTCTATCTTGCCAGTGCCGGAGTCGGACACCTCACCATCACGGACTTTGACCGGGTGGATGAATCCAACCTGCAAAGACAGGTCATCCATAATCTTGACTCTGTCGGCGAACTGAAGGCCGCGTCTGCCCAGCGCTCAATCGAAAACCTTAACCCCCGATGTGCGGTAGAGGCACTGGATTACGAACTGGAAGGCGAGGAGCTGCTGCAACAGGTCGGCGAGGCCGACGTCGTTCTCGACTGCACCGATAATTTTCCTTCACGATTTGCCCTCAACGAAGCGTGTATCGAAATGGGCACGCCTCTTGTCTCAGGAGCGGCAATTCGGTGGGAGGGCCAGATAGCCACTTTTGATCCTCAGGACCCTGACTGCCCATGCTACCGATGTCTTTATCCAGATACCGGGGTTGAAGCAGCCACCTGCGCCATGGAAGGCGTCATTGCCCCGATTGTCGGTGTGATCGGCACCATGCAGGCGCTGGAAGCCCTTAACGTGCTCCTGAAGACAGGGCCCGGTCTGCGGGGACGAGTAATGGTATTTGACGGGATCGCTATGGACTGGCAAATGATTAACCTGCCAAGAAACCGCGACTGTCCGGCCTGCGGCACTCGGCCGCATTACGCCTGATCCGAGGGGTTTTGGACGACCCGTCTATCCGCCGATGTGCGACATCTCGACCTTGGCCTGACCCGTCAGCGGTACGGGCGTCGCTGTCGCCCGAAGCTCTGAATACCGGTCTGCTCGC
This sequence comes from Acidiferrobacter sp., assembly GCA_002694065.1. Taxonomy (GTDB): domain Bacteria; phylum Pseudomonadota; class Gammaproteobacteria; order Arenicellales; family UBA868; genus UBA868. The sequence goes on along the minus strand of NZKZ01000124.1, from coordinate 4,076 downwards.
TCCTGCCATATCTCGCTAACTGCTCGGAGCAGTTGAGCATCATCTGCCCCTGACCGCAGGAGGCTACGCAAATCGTGGCCCTGGGTTCCAAAAAGACAGGTATACAACTCGCCCACAGCGGAGAGCCGCGCGCGAGAGCAATCCCCACAAAAAGACTGCGTGACAGAAGTGATGAAACCGATTTCTCCGGCACCGTCCCGGTAGCGCCAACGTTTGGCCACCTCACCCGGATAGTTCGGAGAGACCGCTTCAAGGGGGTACAACGCGTCGATTCTATCGACGAGCTCAGCGGCAGGAATAACATCATCAAGATTCCAGCCGTTGGTTTCTCCAACGTCCATATACTCAATAAAGCGCACGATGCAGCCCGAATGACGGAAATGTTTCACCAGATCCAAAACGGCGTGCTCATTGAATCCCCGACGCACCACCGCATTAACTTTGATGTCTGCAAAGCCTGCCGCCCGCGCATTGTCGATACCATCGAGGACTCGCGAAGCTGGGTAATCCACATCATTGATGCGCTTAAAAGTTGCATCGTCAAGCGCATCGAGACTGATAGTCAGACGCTTAAGCCCGGCCTGCTTCAAAGAGGCTGCCCGAACTGAAGTCAACATCGAACCGTTCGTCGTCAGACTAATATCCTCTACGCCTTCCGTGGCGTCGATCATCTCGATCAGATGCTCGAGGTTACGGCGAATCAGAGGCTCGCCTCCGGTAATTCTGACCTTGCGCATACCGAGCGATGCGAAGACTTGGGCGACGCGCGCAATTTCCTCAAGGGTCAGAAGATCCTTTCGCGGCACAAATGCATAACCTGGCCCGAATACCTCACGGGGCATGCAGTAAACACAGCGAAAATTGCAACGGTCGGTTACCGAGATCCTAAGATCCCGCAACGGGCGGTTCAGCCTGTCTAGCACGGCTTTACTTGTTGAGGCACGCTCGCTCATTAAAAATCATTAACCCCCACCGCGCTGGAAAGTGAGATCGAATCTCGCCTGAAATTTTTCCCGATCTGCTTCAGATAATCCTGTATAGCGGAAGGTCACGGGGGTATAGGGCAATCGAATCAGGCCAAGAATACGCTCACATTCGTCTCCCAGCAAGATATCAATCCTGCCCCCCGCATAACCCAGCGTTGCACCGTCCGTTCGTGTCTCAAGTACCCAACCCTCGGGCAACTGCGCCAGAGAACGGAAAAACACCGCATGACTGACGCCCATTTCGCGTTGGATTTCCATCGTGATGGGGTGTTGCGATCCAGACGGCTTGGTCAGCCGCCGGCCACCGGCGGCCAGATGGCGAGGGTATCCCCTTTGACAAGCACATGAGTGGCGCGCTGCCCTTCGTCCAGATAACTGCCATTCACCAGGACCAGGTGTGCCTCCTCGCGAGGCACCTGCTGCCGATCGATAAACTGATAAACAGTCTCGTCTGGCAATAGCTCAATTTCTGCGCTATTCCGACGGGCGTGAGCTGGCAGGTGTTCGCTGAGACCCGCGTAGAGCTTGAAAGTAATGGTCATGACGCATCGACCGCAGAAGATCAACCGTTCTGCAAAGCCGCCTGATTCACGCCCTGATACGCGTCGACGAGATTCACAGGGTTTTCCTTAAGCCTGTCTTTCCATTCGCCGAGTGGAATCTGCGTTTCGATCAACCCCCTCAAGACACCAAGGTGTTCGTGATAGCCGACTGAATTTGCACCCACCAGAACGTCATCCTTGAACTGGAGATTGACATATTGATGGTTATCCGGGTTATACATCTCGGCACTGTCACCGCCCGCGACACCTTCCCAGGCACCAAAGGAACAGGTCACCAGTCCCAGGGTATCCAGGATATTCATATTCAAACTGCCTTTATAGGGCAGGTTGTTATTTCCCACCATNTTTGCAGCTGCNATACGNCCATGNTCNGTTGCGGTNGGCTGNACGGCATGCACTGCGGTCTCTCCCGTCGAGAAGTCCAGACCCTGCGCGCAGTCTCCTGCCGCATAGACATCGGGCTGGTTNGTCTGCATATGNGCATCCACCACNATACCCTGGTCAATATCGATATCNCATCCCTCGAGATAGTGNAGCCGGGGTTTCACCCCAGTCGANACAATNACTACATCCGCNGGACACGTCTCNCCATTCTCCAGCACGACCTGCAGTTCATCTGGCGTGGATTCAATCGCTTTCACCTGGGTNTTGGTGTGCACCGTCACGCCTTTGGCTTCGCACCAGGACTGCAGCAATCCACCCGCTTTTTCNCCAAGCATCCGCGGGACCATTCGCGGCCCCATTTCCACCACGGTGAGGTTGACCTCACGCAGTACCCATGACTCAAGGATGATGCAGCCGATAAACCCGGCGCCCACCTGTACCGCCCGGGCACCCGGTTTTGCAAGTTCAATAATCCGCTCGGCATCCTCGAGATGCCAGCACTGCTGCACCCGTGGATCGTCCATTCCTGAAACGGGAGGGATGATCGGTTCGGCTCCGGTCGCGAGCAACAGCTTGTCATATTTGATTTGCTGTCCATCCCCTAACCTGACGGTGTGACCTTTGGGATCGACCGCCGTCACCTCGCCATGGATCAGATTCAGCCCATGGGCTTCGTAATGATCCTGAGACCGCCGTAGATAAGTACCTTCCTCGCCTACCTTGCCTGTCAGAAAATACGGTATCGCCATACGTGAATATGGCGGTTGCGCCTGCGCTCCAATCAGCGTCACTTCAGCGCTCGCATCCAGTTCCCGCAGATGTTCCGCAGCAGCGATAGCAGCGGGTCCTGCGCCCGCGATTACATAATGCATGGTTATGGTTCCGATTTAACGAACAGGCTCCCGGCAATCGAGCGATCACCGGGAGCCCGGGGTTCTACAACTTAATCTACCTTAGACTCAGCGTCAGAGTCCGAGGCGGCTCAGCGTCTCCGCTGTTGGCACTCCTGAGGTGTCCCAGCCTCTCAACTCGTAGTATTCAGGCAGCATTTCATCCAGCCGGTTCACGTGACCTTCAGCGGGACCGGTTTTGGCTGCATCTTTTAGCAAGCGCTCGGGCAGATTATCGTCTGCGGCAGTAAATCCAGCCTCGATGTTGTACTGGCGCTCCATGTTCCAGATGCGCTCACCGACTTCGACGAAACGCTCCACGCTCCAGTCTCCCTCGCAGGCCGCATCCACCATCGGCGCAATGTCCTCGCCGGAAAGCGCAAAAGTGGTGAATACACAGGTTCCGCTCGAGTCGACTGCCGCCGTCGCGTCCTGGAAGGCCTTGACCAATCCGGCCTTTCCATCGGTCACCAACGGATCAGTTTTCTCTGGAATACCGAGCACTTCTGAAGCCACGGTGTAACTGCGCAGATGGCAGGCACCGCGGTTTGATGTGGCATAGGTCAGGCCCATCCCCTGAATACCGCGAGGATCATAGGCCGGGAACTCCTGGCCTTTGACGGTCATGGACAACTCAGGATGACCGAATTTTTCACACAACCGCTTCGAGCCCTGACCCAGTTCTTTACCGAATCCTTCACCGCGAGCGGTTGCTTCCACCATGGCCACAAAGGCCTCGGTGTTTCCGAACTCAAGCGCCACACCCCCGGTATCCTCTTGGGTGATCGCGCCTTCTTTATACAGATCCATTGCTGCGCCGATCGTCGCGCCCAGAGAAATCGGATCCAATCCCTGCTCGTTGCATACAAAGTTGGCATAAGTCAGCGCTTCAAGATCATTGATGCCGTTGGCCGCGCCCAGCGCCCAAGCTGCTTCATATTCCAGTCCACCACTGACGTGCTGATATTGGGGCTTGTCTTTCACGGTGAAGTGGGTCGGGTCGATCTTGGATCGCCGTGCACAGGAAATCGGGCAACCAAAGCAGGCGTGGTTGGAAACCAGGTTGGCCTGGCCATCACTCTCCCGTACCTCTGCCATTGCCTCGGCGCTGATGTCATGGGCGCCATCGAACTGAACATCATGCCCATTACGCGTCGGCAGAGCTCCGACCTCATTGATAACGTTCATCAAAACTTGGGTGCCATGCGTTGGCAATCCTTCTCCGGTCACCGCATTTTCTGCAAGGATCTCCT
>NZKZ01000123.1 GCA_002694065.1 Acidiferrobacter sp. | reverse complement strand
TACCGACACGACGGTTAGCAGAAGAGGGGGTCAATGGGGTCGGAGGAAAAAGTTCAGGACAGGAATCGCCGGATCATACGGCAGTTGCCGGGCTGTGAGTATCATCCAAACGACCGTTGACCAAAAAGAGGTAAGTCGCTCGGTAATCAACTGCCAGGGTCGTTTACGAAGGGCTCGGCCGGATCACCAGGAGTTTGCCTGGAATATCCTGCTGGGTGAGGTAGGGAATATCGGAGATGTTCTCCACGTTAAATCCGTGCTCGCGCCTGCTTTGCTCAAGAAGGGTTTCCCAGCCGATGTCGCGCCAGCCTTTGCCGTTGACGGTGGCGACCAACGCCGCGCCGGGTTTCAGCCCTGCAAAGAGTTTGACCAGATCAAAGGGTTGGCTGCGATGGTGTGAAAACACCCCGACACAGATCACGGCATCGTAGACGGGGTCGAGCGTAACGGAGGCCGTGAGGTCTGCTTCCCCGAGAGTCTGATAGACCCTGCGGGCTTTCGCTTTTTCGAGCATTTCCGGAGACAGGTCGAGGCCGTCGATATGGTGATACCCAAGGTTGTGCAGCAGTTCTCCCACAAGACCTGTGCCGCAACCCATATCGAGAATGACACTGTCTCGCGATGGCAGCAGTCTTTCGAGTGCATCGACCGCAGCATGGGGGGCCTGATATCCAAACTCATCCAGAAGTTCACGATCGTAGGTGTCTGCCCAATTGCGATAGGTCAGACGTATCTCGTCGCTGTTCTTTTCAGAATAATTTCGCGCCAGACGGGGATCCAGGCGGGATGCCTGTGGCTGCGTTCTTGAGGAATCGGTCATGACGAGACCGCGGATTTCAATGCATCACTTAGCGACGCTACGCCACTCAAGGACCAGCCTCCGTCTACCGGAAGAATAACGCCCGTGATGTAAGCGGCGGCAGGCGATGCCAGAAACATTGCGGCCGACGCGATATCTTCTTTGGTCCCCTGACGACCCAGCGGCACCGATGCCGTCACCGCTTTTTGCATATCAGGAGTGGGAGCCAGGCGGGCCATTCCCTCGGTATCGGCAATGGGTCCCGGTACGATGGAGTTGACCCGTACCCCTTCGCATCCCCATTCCATCGCCAGCACCCGGGTCAGCATGTCGACACCGGCCTTGGCCGCGCAGACATGAGCCTGCAGCTCCATCGGCTGAAATGCCTGGGGCGCTGAGATATTGATAACGGTACTGCCGGGTTTTGCGAGAAAATCATGTGCACTTCGCAGCACGTGAAAAGTACCCAGCAGATCGATATCCATCACCGCCTTGAAGCCGTTGGGCGACATGCCTGTTGCCGGGGCAGGAAAGTTTCCCGCCGCGCCGGAGATAAGCACGTCGATAGGACCAAAGCGTTCATAGAATTCACGACTGCAGTCAGCAACAGCCTCGTAGTCACGTACGTCCGCACTGAAACCGATGGCTTCTGTCTGCGAGGAGAGGGAGCTGACCGCGTCGTCAACCTTCTCCTGAGAACGGCTCACCACGCCAAGTGTTGCGCCCGCTTCGGCAAAGCCCTGTGCGATCCCGAGATTAATGCCACTGGTGCCGCCCATCACCAGCACCTTGCGGTCAGAAAAGTCCCAGAAGCCGTTCACCGTCTTGCGTGACTCATTGCCGACCCGTAAATGCCGGCGGCCGCTTGCTGATAAAGGCCTCAAGCCCTTCCTGCCCATCTGCGCCCGTCATGTTGGCGCCAATCTCCCGGGTTTCTATATCGGTCTGGGTAAAGAAGTCGTTGTTGAAGCTGGCGTGCAGCATCCGCCTCGAGGAGGCAAAGGCCTGCGTGGGCCCTTTGGCAAACTTGGTTGCCAGGGCGATGGCAGACTCCAGCGCCGACCCCTCGGGCACGGTCCGCGTTGCGAGTCCCCACTCGACTGCTTCTGCCGCAGAAAGTTCACGATTTTCAAAAATCAGTTCCTGGGTACGACGAAGCCCAATCAGTCGCGGCAGCAGCCAGGTCGAACCGCCATCGGGACTGAGCCCCGCGGCGGTATAGGCCAGGCGATAACGTGCGGTTTCATCGACCAGCACAATATCGCCCACCAGGGTCATCGGTACGCCGCCGCCGGCGGCCATGCCGTTAACGCCGACCACGACAGGCTTAGGCATGGTCAGCAGCATGTGCTGAGCCTTATGCCATTCGTCGGCGATGGTAACGAGTTTTTCGGGATCATTGCCGAAGGCTTTGAATTCCTTGAGATCCCCGCCGAAACTGAACATCGGGCCGTGGGCGCTAAACACCACGGCACGGATTTCATCATCCTCCTGGGCCTGCTTTGCCGCCGCGAAGAGATCCAGCGCCATTTGCCGAGAGAGTGTATTACCCGATTCAGGGTGATTGAGACAGACGACCGCAACCGATCCGTCGCACTGATAATCCACGTGAGAAAGTTCCAATCTAATCTCCATTCTTCGCAACAAAGGGCGCCAATCATGACGCAAGCGAAAGGGATGATCAAACTTAGGGCCCTGAGACTTCTCCTAAGGGGTGAATTCGCTATCAGAGGAGTGCTACCATGAGAGGGTCAAACAGTTTAATCAGGGGCAGCACACGATGGCGATGGGGAAAAAGACCACCATGGAGGTGGAGTTGCATCAGGATACGGTTGAGATGCTGGAATACGCCAAGGAGACTTACGGTTTTCGCAGCACCTCCAAGGCCCTTCGGGTCATTCTCGACTATATGGTGGCTGATGCAGACTGGGAGGAGGTATTTATGAATCAGCGTTGTCTTCGCTGTGGCAGCGGTCAGGGCTGGCAGCGTCCCGAGTCATAAGCATTGTTGTGAGAGCGGGCCGATAAGGAGGAAGCCATGGCAAACCAGGTGCAAGCAATTAAGCAGGAGCCGACCTTCCAGCAGGAACGGATCGAGCTTGCTGCTGCGTTTCGCTGGGCCGCGAGAATGGATCTGCACGAAGCGGTTGCGAATCACTTCTCGCTTGCAGTCAATGAGGATGGCACACAGTTTCTGATGAATCCCAATCAGATGCATTTCTCGCGTATCCGTGCGAGCGACCTGTTGCTGATCGATGCCAATGATGCTTCGACGATGGATAAACCGGGGGCACCGGATCCAACGGCTTGGGGGCTGCACGGTTCCATGCATCGTTATTGCAGGCATGCGCGGTGTGTGATGCACGCACACCCAGAGTATGGGACGGTGCTGGCAAGTCTTGCCGACAGCAGATTGCCTCCCATTGATCAGAACTCAGCGATCTTTTTTAATCGCTACGTGATTGATGAGAGTTACGGTGGCTTGGCTCTCACTGATGAGGGCGAGCGTTGCGCGGAATTGCTGGCCAACCCGGATCATAAGACCATGATCATGGGTAACCACGGGGTGATGGTTATCGGGGAGACCGTTGCCGATACGTTCAACAGGCTGTTCTACTTCGAAAGGGCCGCCCGCAATTACATCCAGGCCCTGCAGACTGGTCAGCCGCTGCGTGTGCTATCGGATGAGGTTGCCGAGAAAACAGCCCGCCAGCTTGATGCTTATCCGTCGCAGGGGGATCGGCATCTAAGCGAGATTCTCGCCATCCTGGATCGCGAAGAACCCGACTTTCGGGACTAGCCGGATTCCGCCCAGAGCGGCGCCGGCGTTTTGGTTTTGGCGGGGAGTCTGTGTGACATCACAACGGATCCTTTGTAGATGAACAATACTCTGGCTGGCGTGACTGCTGCCCTGATTGAGTACGGTTTATGGATTGGCGTCGGTGTGATCGCCGTTGCGGTTCTGTTCGGCCGGCGAAACGACCGCAGCGAATCCCAGGTCAAGGCAGCAGTTCATTGGATGGAGCATGCGCTGGAGGAAGCGCCTGACCGACTGTACGAAAGCGTCCATCCGAACTGGTCGGTTTATCGCAAGCAGTTGTCACATCGATTGAAGGCGGCGGTGCCTGATCTCCCGGAATCTTTGCTGCGCGCTGTTCTGGCCGAGTTTGATGTGTGTTACCAGTTGTCGGACGGCGTTTATATCCGAATCGGGTCAGCGGCCGATGAATCAGTGCCGCACGACGAGGGCTTTATTCCGCTCGTTGCACCGATGGAGGGTTTCCGTTTACGGAAGGTTCAGGCGCGCCGGCGTTGGCGGCGGGCTCGTGCCGTGACGGTCGGAGTCATCCTTTACTTGGCAGTGGTGGTGTTGGGCCTTTGGGGACTGGTGGCGTTGCGGCTGGCCTAGAGCGCCTCAGGAAGCATCGGCGCTATCCCGGGGCCTTACCAGTGAAAGCGCAATGATCATGACCACAAGGGACGCCCAGACCCATGTCGAGTGGGCTTCCCCATAGATCAATATTCCCCATAGCACCCCGGCGAGCGTAACGACATACGCGCATTGACTGGCAAAAACCGGCCCGGCCCGAACGACGAGGTAATAGAAACCGCCGTACGCGCTGGCTGTTATGCCGGCCATCATGACAATCGCCCAGCCGGATCGGTCCAACGGCCATGAGATCCACGTGAAGGTATCCGTTATCCAGAGAACCGGCGTCAGCATGATGGTCGCCGCAATGAGCATTCCGGTTACTACCACGAAGACATTCACATTGGTCGGCATGCGGGCCGCGATCACCAGGTTTTCGATCGCGTAGCACGCCGCGGCGATCACCATCACCAGCACCCATAGCGCTGCAGAAGGATCAGGCATGCTGGTGTCGGGCAAAACCAGCAAGGCGATCGATCCAATGCCGAAAAGCACCCCGACCACCCTTAGCAAGGAGGCTTTTTCTATCTTGAATATCGCAGCCCCGACGAAAGTGGCGAGTGGGACAGTGGCAATCGTGATTGAAAGCACTCCCGCACTAACGTGTGAAGCCGCGTAGAAGTAAAGCGTGCCCGGAACGACAGACCCCAGGATGCCGCAGACCACATAGAGCAATATGAAGTCCTTCTGGAGCGGCAAAGGCTGTCTGGCGATGAGACAGTAGAGGATCAGCATGACGGTGCTGATGAGGCAGGTCCAGTAATTGATTGCAAGCGGATGCAAACCCGTTTCGGTTGACATGCGCGCGAGTGAAAACGACAGACCCCAGAAGACTCCTAAGAGCATGAGCACGACAAAGTCCCAGACTTTCCCGTTGAATCGGCCGTCGGCAGGCTTGGAGTGGGAGCTTTGAAGATCCTGCATGAGTTGGTTTCGGCGAAGGGGCAAGGGTTCGGGCAACGGAACGCAAAGATTATCAGTGCGACCGCATCAGGCGTGGGAGTCTACTGAGCAAATCCGAGTGTCGCCAGTCTCGGGGCGACACCGCTTGGTTTCGGTGTGATTACACAGCAGGCAGAACAAAAGGCAGCATGATCGGGATGATGACAATCGCAGCCATGTTGCCAAAACCGACAATCGCCGCGACCTTTTCAGGCTCCTGCTGGTATTGCTCTGCAACCAGATAAACCAGTACCGCAGGAGGCAACGCACAGTAGAGCAGCAACTGGCGGAACTGATCATCCGGCAGCTGAAGCATAGGCTGGATCCCGAGCGCCACGATCAGTGCCGTGAGCGGACAAAGCACCGCGCCCACGAGGCCAATTTTCCAGTCGCTTAAGTTGACGTCAACAAGACGGATACCCAGCGCAAACAGCATGACTGGAATGAGCGCATCACCGAGCATGGCGATCGGTGTAGCAATCATCAAAGGGATCGACACATTCCCCAGGCTGACAATCAACCCCGCCACCGAGGCAAGAATAGGCGGGGACAGCAGCACATTTCGCCAATGTACCTGACGGTCGACAATGTAGATCCCAAACGAGAAATACAGCAGGTTGGTGACGATGAGCAGTACGATAGCCGGCGCCAGGCCGGTATCCCCGAATGCCAAAAGCGCGAGCGGCAGGCCCAGGTTGCCGCAGTTATTGAACATCATTGGCGGCACAAAGGTCCGGAGGTTGTATTTGAGCAGGACGGCGACCGGCCAGGCGATGAGTCCGGAGCCAAAGAAAACAGCTGTTGCCGCGATCGCCAGTCCAGGATAACTGCCAAGATCGAAATCCTGGCTGGACATCACGGTAAATACCAACGCGGGCAGAAACACATTGACGCTGATGGCGTTGATGGCCGCAAGATCGGTTCGGTAGCGCAGGCTATAGAGGTAGCCGAGGCCGGCGACTGCAATCACCGGAATCATGACATCAAGAATTCTGATCAGCATAGACAGGAAGCTATAGGTTTGGTGCAATCGATTCCGTGCAGCATAGCCAAAGCCCTCGCAACACGGTAACCCAAAAAAATGGAAGCGGTTGAGATTTATCTTATTACAGGTTTAGTCTTTCTGTTAGCCGGTACGGTCAAAGGTGTCGTAGGTTTCGGCCTGCCTCTGGTATCGATCACTCTCCTCACTCCTTTCTACGGGCTTGTCGACGCAATCGCGATTATGTTGTTGCCGTCTGTGGTCACCAACTTCTGGCAGGCCGTTAGCGGAGGCAGGTTAGTGGTCTTATGGCAACGGCTATGGCCTCTGTATGTGTCCGGTGCGATGTCAACCGTGTTGGCAGGGAGCGTTCTTGTTCGGATTGATGCTTATTGGCCCACGGTGCTGTTAGGCGGTGTGATTCTTGCATACAGTCTCGTGGGCCTTGCGGCGTGGCAGCCACCAAAGCCAGGAGCCCGAGAGACCTGGTTGTCACCTGTGACCGGGGTCGTGACCGGCCTGATCACGGGGCTAACGGGTGTATTGGTTTTCCCATTGGCCGTGTATTTTCAATCGCTCGATCTTGAGCGGCGGGTGTTATTTCAGGCCATGGGCATCTATCTTCTGTTGGCCAATGTGGCGCTTGCTTCTGCCTTTGGCTGGCAGGGCGCTTTTCCGGATGGAATCACCCGACTCGCCGTGATCGGGATTGCCGCAGGATTGGCGGGTATGGCGCTGGGCCAGCGTATTCAGACGCTTTTGTCTGCCGAGCAGTTCAAGCGGGTCTTTTTCGTCTCTCTCGCTGTGGTAGGCACCTTAATTTCATTAAGGGCTTTGGTCTCATAAGTGCGGGGATAACGGCCGATTAATCGCTACCAGTATTTTTCGAAGTGGATTTGGCCCGGCTGACGCGGCTTATGAATGGTGAGGCCGTAACGGGTTGCGAGAATCTCCACCAGGCCGTCGGAGGTGTCGTAACTCAATGCCCCGGTTTTGCGGTCTTCCTTGGGAATGCCGATCATGGCAGGGTTGCCGCAGGCAAAGACGTGAGTCGTTTCCGGCGCAATCGAGACGCCATGCTCTTTTTCGAGGATGCCGTCGCGAAAGTAGTCTTGTATGTAGCGTTTGGCACCGCCTTCGCGGGTGACCAAAGAAATGTAAACCAGGTTTGGGTGGGTTTGCTGGAACTGCCGGATCTGTTCGGCATAGGCGAGCTCAGTGCTGTAGCGCACGCACTCCATCATAACCACTTGCTTGCAGGCATCCACGCAGGTCTCCAGCATGGTCATATGCGGTGCAACACCGGTTCCGGTTGACGCGAGAATCAGCGTCATGTCTGCATCGAGTTTCGGCAGCAGATAGGTGCCAACCATCTTCGGCCGGACAAAAAGCCGGTCACCTTCGTTCTGATCGAAAAGAATAGGTGTGAGATCCCCTTCGGGCACGCGGATGATCAAAAGCTCCAGCAGATCGGGATCGGCCGCAGGACCCAGGGATTGAGACAGGGAGTACGGTCGGCGGATGAGTTTCTTACCGTCCGGGCCGACCAGGCCGATGCTGACATAGTGCCCCGGCAGTCGTCCCGGAATAGGTGTGTCCGGCCGGATAAAGAAGATCGAAAGCCCGTCGGCAACCGTTTCGATTCTTTCTATGGTCGCGTTGTAGGTATCGACCCCGCTGGGTTTGTCTGTGGACATACGGTTTGCGATTGACTAGTCTGGACCCAACTGCTGTCGGGAGGAAATCTCAAAGGAATCCCTCTACCGTACATCAGGTGCAATACATAAACAATGACCGATCTGAATCCTGAACCCGTAGCGCCTCGCGCATTGCTGTTCGACGTCTTTGGAACGGTCGTTGACTGGCGGTCTTCTATCGCAAGAGAGGTGCAGGCAGCTTTGGCAGGTCACTCAGTGTCTGTTGACAGCGAGACGTTTGCAGATCGGTGGCGCGCGCTTTATCAGCCGGCGATGGCCCGGGTCCGATCCGGGGAAATAGACTTTGTCCCCCTGGATGAACTCCATCGGGAAAATCTTGATCAGGTGCTTTTGGAATTCTCAATCGATCATCTCAGCGAATCAGAAAAAGTCCAACTCAATCTCGCCTGGCATAGGCTGGATGCCTGGCCCGATGCCGTTGCCGGCCTCGAACGACTAAAAAGCCGATACATCATTGGGAGCCTGTCGAATGGCAACATTGCGCTGATCGTGAATATGGCTAAGTACAGTGGCTTGCCCTGGGACGTCGTGCTGGGCGCAGAGGTGGCGCGCGCCTACAAACCTCAGCCGCAGGCCTATCTCGGCTCAGCTCAGGCGCTCGGCCTGGCTCCCAGCGAATGCATGCTGGTGGCGGCACACAATGATGATCTCAAAGCAGCCGCCCACTGCGGTTTCAGGACGGCATTTGTGGAGCGGCCGTTTGAGCATGGTCCCGATCAGAAAACTGATCGGACTGCCGACGGCGACTACCACTATGTGTCTCGAGATTTTGTTGATCTTGCGGGTCAGTTGGGATGCTGAGCGGCAACTGACAGGCAACCTGGCTGTTGGAGCGTTGCCCTAGGAGGCGTCCTCTTTTTCTCGGGCCCGTTCTCCGAGGACGACAGCGAGGCCACTCAAGACCACCAGCACCGCGCCAAACACCACATTCACGGTCGGCACTTCGGCAAATAGAAAAAATCCCCACAAGGTTGCCCATATGAGTGTGGTGTATTCGAGTGCACCGACCAGGTACACCGGTGCGTAGCGAAATCCGTTGGTAATGGCATATTGCCCGACGAGCGCCACCCCAGACAGGCCCAGCATGAGCAAGAGACTGCTGAGGGACGGTGTCTGCCAGGTCCAGGGTGAGCTCATCAGTGAGACCAGCAGAATAAAGATGGCTCCGCTCAGGAGCATCAGTTCCGAAGACTCCGTTCGCGAAAGGTGACGGGTATAGATTCCGAGTGCAGCAAAACTGAAGCACCCAAAAAGCGCTGCGCCGGCACCCAGCCAATCCACTTCTCCGCCAGTCGGCTGGATAATGAAGAGCACCCCGATAAAGCCCACGATGACGGCCATGATCTGCCGACCGCTGGGCATTTCCGCCAGAATCACCCCCGACATGACAGCAAGAATTACCGGGTATGCGGACGCAATAGAGATGGCATCGACCAGCGGCATTCTCGTGATCGCGAAGTAATAGCTCAAGAATGCAACGAGGTTAAAGGTTGCACGCAGTAAATGACCGCCAGGCCGTTGCGTCATCAGCCCCCGGGAACCGAAACGCCAGACGCAGATCAGCGCAAATACCGGAATCATGATGCTGCTGCGTACAAGCAGCAGTTGGAGCAGGGAAAAATCGGTTGAGAGCCACTTAACGAGCGCGTCCTGCGCCGAAAAGAAAAAAGACCCGATGAGCGTAAAGGCACCACCCAACAGGACAACGCGTTTCAAGGGCGGGGTCGCCTCATCGACCGAGCAGTCAACAGCTTGAGACGGCCTTTACGAGATGAGCTGATGCGCATGATGCGCGATGTGGTCACCGATAAAGGAAGCGATGAAGTAGTAGCTGTGATCATAGCCCGGCTGCATTCGCAGTTCGAGATCTCGCCCGGCACCCTCAAAGGCGCTGCGCAGCGCCTGGGGCTTTAACTGTTCGTCGAGAAAGTTGTCCGCCTCGCCCTGATCGACCAGGACCGCACCGCGAAAGTCTGATTGCTCAACGAGAGCGCAGGCATCCCAGTTTGCCCACTCGGCCCGGTCGGGACCGAGGTAGCCGCCAAAGGCTTTTTCTCCCCAGGGACAGTTGACGGGGTTGCTGATCGGCGCAAATGCGGAACAGGAGCGGAACACATCAGGCCTTTTTAAGGCGCAGATCAGTGCGCCATGTCCCCCCATCGAGTGACCCATGACACCGACTCTTTGGGGGTCTCCCTGAAGATCCGTTGCCACGATGCCGGGGAGTTCCTGCGTTACATAGTCGAACATCCGGTAATGCTCGCTCCAGGGCGCCTGCGTGGCATTGACGTAAAACCCGGCTCCAGAGCCGAAATCGTAGTCGTCGTCTTCGCCGGGGAGTCCGAGACCACGGGGCGAGGTGTCCGGCATGACCAGCATGATGCCGTGTTCGGCGGCATAGCGCTGGGCTCCGCCTTTTTCGGCAACGTTGGCCCAGGTGCAGGTGAGGCCGGAAAGATAGAAAAGTGTCGGCTTGGGCGAGGACTGCTCTGGTGCCGGATCAAATACGGCAAACTCCATATCGCAGCGCGTACTCTCGCTCGCGTGGCGGAACACCCGCTGTGTTCCGCCAAAAGTCCGGACTTCCTGTATGCACTCCATTTGCGGCACTGCCTAGAAAGTGACAACGCTGCGGATGGATTTGCCCTCATGCATGAGATCGAAAGCGCTGTTGATCTCCTCAAGCGGCATGGTGTGCGTGATGAGATCATCGATGTTGATCTTGCCGTCCATGTACCAGTCAACAATCTTGGGCACATCCGTTCGGCCTTTGGCTCCGCCAAAAGCGGTGCCGCGCCAATTGCGTCCGGTAACGAGCTGAAAGGGCCGGGTCGAGATTTCTGCCCCAGCCGGTGCAACGCCGATAATGATGCTGGTGCCCCAGCCCTTATGACAGCACTCCAGAGCCTGGCGCATGACCTCAACGTTGCCAATACATTCGAAACTGTAATCGGCACCGCCGTCGGTGAGTTCGACCAGGTGGGGAACGAGATCCCCTTCAACCTCGGCCGGATTCACGAAGTGCGTCATGCCGAATTTTCTGCCAAGGGCTTCGCGATCCGGGTTGAGGTCGACCCCGACAATCTTGTCGGCCCCGACCAGTCGGGCGCCTTGAATCACATTCAGCCCGATCCCGCCGAGTCCGAAGACCACAACGTTCGCGCCGGGTTCAACTTTCGCTGTATTGATTACGGCACCGATCCCCGTGGTGACGCCGCAGCCGATGTAGCACACCTTGTCGAAGGGGGCGTCTTCGCGAATCTTGGCGAGCGCGATTTCCGGCACAACGGTGTAGTTTGAGAAGGTCGACGTCCCCATGTAGTGAAACAGCTTGTCGCTGCCCAGTGAGAAGCGGCTGCTTTCATCCGGCATCAGTCCGCGTCCCTGGGTTTCGCGGATGGCCTGACACAGATTGGTCTTGCCCGAAGTACAGTAGTCACAAGTGCGGCACTCGGGTGTGTAAAGCGGAATGACATGATCGCCCGGTGACAGGGAGGTCACACCTTCGCCGACCTCCACCACGACTCCGGCGCCTTCGTGTCCGAGGATGGCGGGGAAAAGTCCCTCCGGGTCATCACCCGACAGCGTAAAGGCATCGGTATGGCACACACCGGTGGCCTTGATTTCCACCAGCACTTCTCCAGCACGCGGTCCGTCAACTTTGACCGTCTCAATACTTAATGGCTGACCGGCTTTGGTAGCGACCGCCGCTTTGGTTTCAATCATTTTCTTCCCCCTGGGGTTCTGGAAATTTCGCCCGGGCATTATAGCCAAGCCTACGGCAGGCTTGACGATGACAGGGCGCTTGCGTCACTCTGTTTGTCGCCATGCCGATTCCCCAAAGCCGCGACTCGAAAATAATGCGTCTGTTGAGCCTGATGCTGGGAGTTCTGATCAGTCTTAGTTGCTGTCTGCCGGCCTTTTCGCAACGCCTCGGTGAATTCACTAGCGAAAAGGCGTCTTTTCAGGTTGTGGTTATAGCTACTGGTCTTGATCATCCCTGGTCGATCGCTTTTTTGCCGGAAGGCGATTTTCTTGTTACCGAGCGTTCCGGAGCGCTTCGTCTGATAAGAAAAGGCCGACTGCAGGATCAGCCGATTGCGGGCTTGCCCGAAATATCAGCCAAGCGGGATCAGGGCGGTCTTTTGGATATCGCTCTGGATCCTGCTTTTGACCAAAACGGCCGGCTATGCCTGTCCTACGTAGCGCAGGCCGAGGGAGGCCGCGGTACCGAAATTGGCTGCGGGATCTTTCGCGACGACCGCCTGGACGAATTTAAGGTGATCTTCCGGGCACTGCCGAAGAACAAATCCGGCAGACATTTTGGCTGCCGTCTGCTTTTTGCGGATGGCTATCTTTACGCCACCCTGGGAGATAGGGGTAACCGACCCCAGGCGCAGGACCGGGGAACACACCCCGGCTCTGTGGTGCGTCTCATGGCTGATGGCACTGTCCCGGCCGATAATCCTTTTATCGGACATAGCACTGATCAGCCCGAGCTCTATGCCTACGGTAACCGCAATCCTCAGGGGCTCGCACAGGATCCAATAACAGGTGCTATCTGGATGCATGAACACGGCCCCCGTGGCGGTGATGAGCTTAATCGGCTGATGGCTGGTGCCAACTACGGATGGCCGGTGATCAGTTACGGCAAGGAGTATTTTCTGCCCAAGGCAGTCGGTGAAGGAACTCACAAGAGCGGCATGGAGCAGCCCGTTCACTATTGGGTGCCGTCGATCGCACCTTCGGGAATGACCTTCTATTCGGGTCCAGATTTTCCGGGTTGGCGAGGCAGTCTGTTTTTGGGTTCGTTGAAGTTTCAGGAATTGGTGCGTCTTGAGTTGGATCAGGGCCGGGTCGTAGCAGAAGAGCGCTTCCTGAGCGCAGAGTTCGGCCGGATACGGGATGTCCGGCAGGGGCCCGATGGCGCTCTATATTTATTGACGGATGCGGCCGAGGGGCAACTATTAAAACTGGTGCCTGCCGAGTGAGTGCGGCGGGGCTATCATAGGCATCCCGTACAGATCATAGTGTCGAGACCAACGTGAAGCTTACTGATCTTGAGATTTTTGTTGTGGGTAACCCGCCTCCCGGTTGGGGCGGGCGCTACTTCATTTTCGTCAAGTTAACGACCAGCAACGGCCTCGTTGGTTATGGCGAGGTGTATTCCGCCTCAGTGGGTCCGGAAGCGATGCGCAGCGTGATTGAGGATGTGTTCTCGCGCCATATGGCGGGCGAGAATCCAGAGAACGTTGAACTGATGTTCCGTCGGGCTTACTCCTCGGGCTTCACGCAACGGCCGGATCTTACGGTGATGGGTGCGTTCTCCGGCCTTGAGATCGCCTGTTGGGATATCTTGGGCAAGGCGCACGATCGGCCGGTGTATGCGCTTTTGGGCGGACTCATGAATGAGCGGATCCGCTCCTACAGCTATCTTTATCCGCTTGCCCATCACGACATCAATGCCTTCTGGAATGATGCCGAGATGGCTGCCGAAAGCGCCCAGCACATGCTTGACCAGGGGTTTACGGCGATGAAATTTGATCCCGCCGGACCCTATACGCTACGGGGCGGACATCAACCGGCACTGAGTGATATCGCCCGCTCCGTTGAGTTTTGCAAACGTATTCGACAGACCGTCGGTACGGGTGCCGATATCCTGTTTGGAACGCATGGCCAATTCACAACGGCAGGCGCGATACGGCTTGCAAAAGCCCTGGAACCGTATGATCCGCTCTGGTTTGAAGAACCCTGTCCGCCGGATAATTTTCTGGAGTTCGCCAATGTGGCCAGTCAGTGCCGAATCCCTATTGCCACAGGCGAGCGTCTGACGACAAAGGCTGAATTTTCCGCTTTGCTGCGCACCGGGGGCGTTGCAATTTTGCAACCGGCACTTGGACGGTCAGGCGGTATTCTGGAAACGAAAAAGATCGCGGCCATGGCTGAGGCCTTCAATGCCCAGGTGGCGCCACATCTTTACGCGGGCCCGGTCGAGTGGGCCGCCAACATCCAGCTGGCTGCCAACATTCCCAATGTCCTCATGGTGGAGACTATCGAGACGGGCGGCCGTTTTCACCAGCAGCTGATCGGCAACACCATCCGCTGGGAGTCAGGCTACGTCGAGGCACCGACTGAGCCGGGCCTGGGGATTCAGTTCGATGAAGCGCTCGCTCGGGNACACCCCTGGGAGGGCACCGGCCTCCATCTGGAAATGCGCGAAGCCCCTTGCGATTATTCTGCCGAGAATGTTTTTCTGGGCGGAGCGCCTCCAATCAAAGATCCGCCTACCGATTGATCCATTCGGGTGTGAGGTGAATTTGGTGTCAAAGCGGTAAGACTCCCTCAAGATAATAAGGGTTTAACGCGACGATGCCAGAACATGTCTTCCCAGTCAGTCACAGATACCTATCTGCATGACCACCCGGTTTTTTCCGAGTTGAAAGAGCCGGATGACCTTCAGTGTTTTATGGAGCATCACGTCTTCGCCGTATGGGATTTCATGTCAATTATTAAGTCGCTGCAGGCGGCTGTGGCGCCTCCCTCGGTGCCGTGGCATCCGGTCGGCGAGCCAGCGTTGAGGCGTTTCATCAATGAACTGGTTTTGGAAGAAGAATCGGACTCAACAAATCAAGATGGCGAGTTCCTAAGCCATTTCGAACTCTATCTTCGCGCCATGCGCGAAGTGGGTGCCGATACCAGATTGATCGAAGCGTTTGTTGAAAAAGCAGCTTCAGAGGGCATTGAACAGGCGCTTGCTTTTTGTGATGCGCCCAAAGCAGCGAAGCAATTTACCCGAACGACGTTTGGATTCATTGATCCGGACAATCCACACAAGATGGCGGCCGCGCTTGCAATAGGGCGGGAGCAGCCCATCCCAAAAATGTTTCGAAATGTCCTCGCCAATTCTCAGATAGATAGCGATCAGGCGCCCACTTTCTTCTTCTACCTTGGCCGTCATATTCATCTTGACGAGGATTTCCATGGCCCCATGTCTACCCGGCTGCTGGAGGTGCTTTGCGATACGGATAGAAAACGGCAGGAGGCGCAAAGGGTTGCGCAGCAGGTAAGACAGGCGAGAACAGACTTATGGGATAGTATCCTTGAGCATCTTGTACAGCGTAGACAGGAGTCCGCGCAGAAGTCGTAGATGAATACCCCTCCTGAATTTCATTGGAGTTGTTCGCACACCTGGCGCAGAGCGTCCGTGAATACGCTTTGGTGCCTTGCGGGCTGTTCGATCGGGGATTTCGGAACGATTCTTTTCTTTCAGTTGACCGGCATCGGATGGTCAACGCTTGCCATCATGCTGCTGGCTATCATCAACGGCATACTCACTTCCATTGCGCTTGAGACCGTGGTGCTGTCGCGGCAGATGCCGCTCAAGAGTGCGTTTCGTACGGCGGTAGGGATGTCGCTTATCTCAATGGTCGCCATGGAATCCGCTATGAATATAGTGGACGTTCTCTTAACGGGCGGTGCGGTGCTGACTTGGTGGGTGGTTCCCATCATGCTTGTTGCGGGGTTTTTGACGCCTCTGCCTTACAACTATTGGCGACTGAAGGCGCTCGGCAAGGCCTGTCACTGAAAGGGAGATTCAGCCCAGAGTCTTTGGAATCTCGGATTCGCGCTGGGCCAGGAAATCCTGAAGTGCCGCATCGAGCGTCGAATCAATGGGCGGTGCCTCGTAACGTGAGAGCCATTCACGGGCTTTGGCAAGACCCACCTCTTCGGTGGAGCGGCGGCCCTCCGCCTCCCATTGCTCGAAGGTGACGTTGTTTTGCGACGGAAAAATAAATAGGTTGGATTTGCGTGTGTGTGCCGTTCCCAGAAAGTGTCCGCCGGGACCGACATCCTTGATGGTCTCAAATATCTCTTCGAGGTCATCGTAGCGGGGCCCCTGACAGAAATGATAGAAGGCATCCAGTTGCTCAAAGTCGATGACAGTCTTGGCATACCCGACTCCCAGCGTGCCTTCCATCATGCCGCCCGCCATTGTGATCCACTGGGCACCGCTTAAAAAGGAAGGGAACAACCCCCACATCGAATCAAAGCCGGCCTGCATGTCTGCCGATTTGGAGGTCGCGCAATTGGCAATCGCGCGGTGCGGGACTTCATAGCGCCGAGCCATCTGTCCGGCAAGAAACTGCACGACGGCAGAGTCGGGACTGCCGTGCACAGGCGCGCCGGTATTTAGTGCCACAGTCATGGCCGGAACACCAAACAACATCGGTGCGCCGGGTCTTACCAGTTGTGCATAGGCAATCGCCATCAGCGCTTCTGCTGTCACCAGCGCCATGGTTCCAACATTGCTGGCCGGACTGGAGGCGCCCGCCATAGAAAAAGGGGAACACATCACGGCATGATTATTCTGCGCATAGGTGCGCAGTGCTCCCAGCATGGTCTCATCCCAGACCAGTGGAGAGTTGGCGTTGATCAGAGATGTGGTACAGCAGTGGTTTTGGGCAAAGTCTTCGCCGAAAACAATCTTGCACATGTCGACGGTGTCCTGAGCTCGCTCGGCAGATGTGACATTGCCGACGATAGGTTTATCCGAGAACTTGAAGCCGCTGTAGGCCATGTGCAGGTGTCGATGGGGCACAGGAATATCCATCGGCTCCACAACGGGTCCGCCGGCGATATGTACGGTGGATGCCATGTGGTTCAGTTTCTGCAGGTTGTTGAGATCCTCCACGCCGGCAGGACGACGCACCCCGTCGAGGTCATAAATGTAGGCAGGGCCGTAGGACGGAGAGACCACCATGGATTTTCCGCCGACGGTAACGGTACGTTCCGCATTCCGACCATGATGGATGTACTCCGACGGCGCTTTGGCGACCAGGGCCAGCAGGGCGTCACGACCGATACGGACCCTGGCGCCATCGACCTCGGCCTCTGTCTTTTCCCAGGTCTCAATCGCCTGTGACTCACGGAACTCAACACCGACTTCCTCAACAATCCGCATCGCGGTTTCGTGAATCTGCTCGACGCCTTCTGCGCTTGCTACCTCGTATAACGGTACGTTTGTCGTCAGGGGTGGGTGATGGATGATGGGCGCGTTGAGCCGCTTGGCGCGTCGGGCCGCCCGGCCGCCTTTACGGGTGGGGATTTCCTCTTCCATTGTGTCGTGCTCCGCTTTAAAGCGCTTTTTCCCCTATAGCGCTTCCTACATGCGCAGTCTCTGGTTGTTTGGATCATAAGGGGAATCAGCAATCACGGTCGCCGGGACCCGGCGCTCAAGCACCTGGACTTCAAGAGCCGTGCCAACCTGCGCCTGGTCGATGTTGATGTAGGCCATCGAGAGGCACTGGCCGATATGGTGCGAGGTCGCGCCAGACGTGATCCGCCCGACCAGTTTGCCGTCAAAGAAGACGCTTTCGTTCATCCAGGCATCGGCATCAACTGTCTCGACCTTGAGGGTCACCATTTTCTGTTCCAGGCCACGGTCCCGCTGATGCATCAGGGCGTCACGGCCTTGGAAGTCGTCTTTATCCCATTTGATAAAGCGATCGAGGCCGGCTTCAAGCGCTGTGTGTTCAAGGTCAAGGTCCCGGTAGATCGCGCGGTAGGATTTTTCAAGGCGCAGGGACTCAATGGCCCGATATCCGCAATGCTTGAGACCGTGGGCTTCGCCGGCCCGGCAGATCTCTTCAAAAAGATGCAGGTTGTAGGCGATCGGATGGTAGAGCTCCCAGCCGAGTTCTCCTTCATAGTTGATGCGCATCATCCTCACATCAGAAGCCAGTCCGACAGTTAATGACTGGGCGCTCATCCAGGGAAAGGCATCGTTACTGAGATCACCGTCGACGAGGTCGCTCAGCAGGCTGCGGGCGTTGGGTCCAACAACCGTCAAACCGCCGCGCTCGGCGGTGACATTGGTGAGTTGAACGCTGCCGTCCGCGGGCAATGATTTTTGCAATACGTCAAAGTCATGACGCTCACCTCTGGGGGTGCCGACAAGGTAGAAGTGCTCATCGCCTAGGCGGGTTACGGTAAATTCCGAGCGGACGGTGCCTTTGTGGGTAAGCAGATGTGCCAGCACAATGCCTCCGACTTTTCGCGGCATCCGATTGGCGAGGATACGGTTCAGCCAGTCCTCAGTGCCGGGGCCGCGGGCTTCGAACTTGGCCATTGGCGTCATCTCAAAAAGGCCGACCGAATCCCGCACTGCCCGGCATTCGGCGCCGACATGCGGCATTGAATTAAAACTGCGGTAACTCCAGATATCCCGAGCCTCTTCGCCTTTCGGCGCAAACCACAAGGGGATCTCCCATCCGTAGACCGCGCCCCAGACGGCTCCGGCGGCGTCCAATCTGTCGTAGCACGGCATCATCTTTGCCCGTCGGGCTTCGGGCCATTCGTAGCCCGGGTAGTGGATGCCGAAGTTGTGGCCGAATGCCTCTTTGTTTTTCCTGCCCGTATAGACCTTATTGGCGTACGGACCAAACCGTCTTGGATCAACCTCACCCAGATCGATATGCGGCTCACCATCCACAATCCAGTTGACCAGTTCGGACCCGAGCCCGCCGCCCATCAGCAGACCGCCGGTGAAACTCTCAGCGAGCCAGAGATTGCGTTTGCCCCACGCCGGACCACACAACGGCAGGTTGTCGGGAGAAGTGCAGATGGGTCCGCGCACGTTCGCCTGGATGCCAACTTCGCCCAGTATCGGTACGAGGTCGAGTGCTGCAGCCCAGTTGTCCTCCACGGCTTCCATGTTTTCAGGCAAAAGGTCTGCACCAAACCAGTCGGGCACGCCATCACGCGCGAAGTGCTCCAGGTTTGCCGGGCGCTCGTACGGACCGAACATCAGGCCGTCTCGTTCCTCCCGGACATAACCGTTGATCGCTTCATTGCGTAACACAGGCATTTCCGGCAGTCCCTGATCTTTGCGCTCCCGAACCTGAGGCACCGTCTCGGTTAC
>NZKZ01000122.1 GCA_002694065.1 Acidiferrobacter sp. | reverse complement strand
CATCGCGACCACCGCGCGGTTTCTGGTACTTGAAAGACGTCAACAGAAAGCCAAGGAAGGGTTGCTTCTCGCGGGATCACTCACCCTGGCGTTTCCGCCGATGGTGATTGGAACAGGATTTTTCCTGATCTCCCTGCGCCTGAAAGCTGTCGACACCATAACCCTCCTGATGATTGCTGTGGTCAACGCGGTGATGGTTCTGCCTTACATCCTGCGCAGTATCGCCCCGGTACTGATTGACTCCGGCCAACAGTACCGGAAATTGTGTGCACAACTGGGCTTAAGCGGCTGGCACCGCTTTTGCCAGGTGGATTGGCCCATAATCCGAAAGCCTGCTGCATTCTCTCTGGCTCTAGGGGGAGCGCTCTCTTTTGGCGACATGGGTGTTGCCGCCCTGTTCGATACTACGGGTCACATCACTTTACCGGTTATGCTCTACCAGCGTATGAGCGCCTACCGCTTCGACGAGGCGGCTGTTACCGCCCTGGTTCTTGTGCTGATGTGTGTGGCGCTTTTCTGGATTCTGGACCGAAGCCTGTCGCGATGAACTTTCTCAAAATCGACGGAGTTCGATTTCGCCAGGGGGAATGGCGGCTTGAGGTCGATCTTGAGGCAAAGCGCGGCGAGTGTATCGCCCTTATTGGGCCAAGCGGCGCCGGGAAATCTACCCTGTTGTCACTGATTGCGGGCTTTGAGCAACCAGATCAGGGAATGATCTTTGTCGGCGAAGAGCGGATAGATACGCGGGTCCCAGCACGTCGGCCCGTCACAATGATGTTCCAGGAGAACAATCTCTTTAATCATCTTACGCTTTACCAGAACATCGCCCTGGGATGTCACCCTGGCCTGAAACTGACCGACGAGGACCGCGAACTCGTCGAAATGGCAATGTCGGCAACCCGGCTGGGCGCGCTGCAGTCGAGGAAGCCCGCGGATGTCTCAGGAGGCGAGCGCCAACGGGCCGCCCTCGCGCGCTGCCTGTGCCAAAGGCGTCCGCTGCTGCTGCTTGACGAACCTTTCACCGGACTCGATCCCCAACTGAGGGTAGAAATGCATGAGTTGGTGGATGAACTCCGAAAGACACACGCCCTGACGGTGATCGTCGTCAGCCACCTGCCCCACGAGATTGCCAAGATTGCGGACTCACTCGCATTCATGCTGGGAGGAAAAATCCTCAAGACGGGTCCAACCGACGCAATGCTGTCCCGTCCTGAAAACCCGGAACTTTCCCAATACCTGCAGTTCACACCAGCAGGTTAGTATTCCAAGGTGATTTATGGCGGACTTGATCATGCTTTTTCGGACACTCTTTCTTGCGGTCTTCGCGTTGGTCGGACTGCCTGTGCACGCAGATAACGCGAACTGCCCGATGAATCTCGATTTCACCAAGCGGTACCTTGCGAGCGACGAGTCGGTGCGACTCTGCGACGCCTACGCGGATCAGGTACTGCTTGTGGTGAATACCGCCAGTTACTGCGGCTTCACCTCGCAGTTCGCTGGATTGGAGGCGCTTCAGGAAAAATACGGCGACCGTGGATTTTCCGTACTGGGTTTCCCGTCGAATGACTTCTTTCAAGACCCTCGATCTGAAGAGAAGATCCGCGAGTTTTGCGATCTGACCTACGAAGTCAAATTTCCGATGTTTGAAAAATCCCGGGTGGCCAAGCGCAGCGCTGAGCCTCTCTATCAGGCACTCGCCGCGGAGGCTGGCCAATTCCCCCGTTGGAACTTCCACAAATATCTCCTTAACCGTCAGGGCGAGGTGGTGAGCAGTTTTGGCTCATCGATTACCCCAAACAACGCAGACCTCATCAGCCAGATAGAGGCTCTGCTCTAACGGAAAGGTGAAGCCACACCGGTTTGGGTGTATACCTTGACTGCATGGATTCACCGGAACACCAGCGCAGGGCAGTTTTTACTGATCTCGACGGCACCCTCCTAGGGCCGGACCAGAAACTCTGTGCCCGCAACCGGGCAACCCTGGAGCATCTCGCTACTCTTGGGATAGTACGGGTCGTCGTGACCGGTCGATCGCTTTTTTCCTGCGATCGCGTGCTTGATGACACCTTTCCGATTGATATTCTGGTGACCTCATCAGGCGCAGGCATATTTTCCTGCAGACCAAGAACGCTGCTTCGCGAGTTTGCTTTGGACGATGCAGCAATGTCTCATGCCGTGGGCGTTCTTGAAACGATGCGGCTCGACTTCATGGTGCATGATCCGGTCCCCGACAATCACCAGTTCCAGTGGCGACGCTTTGGCCGACCCAATGCTGATTTTGATCGACGCCTGGCTCTTTACGCGGGACATCATCAGATGCTAGATAGCGAGTCAGGCCTCGTCAGCAACGCAACGCAACTGTTGGCGATTGCGCCACTGGACAATCCGGAGACTCTTCATCGCGAACTGTCCGATCGCTTGCCAGATCTCAATGTGGTCAGAACCACCTCACCGCTTGACCATTGTTCGGTCTGGTATGAAATCTTTCCAAAATCCGTCGGCAAGTCACACGCCGCCCAGTGGATCTGTGATCACCTCAATCTTGATTCAGCGACCGCTCTTGCCGTAGGAAACGATTTCAATGACGTTGACATGCTGCGCTGGGCGAATCATGCGCGTGTCGTCGCGAACGCGGCTGCACCCCTTCGCAGGGAGTTTCGATCAGTCGCAGATCACAGCGAATCCGGTTTCAGCGATGCAGTGGAGGAATGGCTGGCGGACTCCCCCTAGCCACGACCCCTACCAGAGCAGGCGGCCCTCAACGAAAGCGCTGGTCAGTTCCGATTCAGGCGCGTCGAGAAATGAGCGCGTATCGGTATGCGCGATGAGATGGCCGTTATGCAGGAAGAGCACATCTCCTGCCATTCGGCGTACCTGTCCAAGATCATGAGAGACCATCAGAATTCGGACCCCTTCACTGTCGATGTCCCTAATGATGGCCTCGACCGAGGCCGTCGCCGCGGGATCAAGATGGGCCGTGGGCTCGTCCAAAAACAGCATTCGGGGCCTCAGCGCCCACGCGCGGGCCAGCGCAAGGCGCTGTTGTTCACCGCCGGACAACACCCGCGCATCGCGCTCGGCGAGCCCCAAGAGCCCGGTCTTCTCAAGTACCGAATCCGTACGCTTCATACGCTCGGAGCGGGAAAGCTGTCTCGCAGAAAGGGCGTGTTCAATGTTGGCCCGCACCGATCGACGCAGAAGCACCGGCCGCTGAAACACCATCGCCTGTGCCCGGCGTTGCTGCTCAAACGTCCCCCCAGCCCACCGTATCGATCCTCCAGAAGGCGCCAGCAAGCCATGACACAACCGCAACAGCAGACTTTTCCCGGCGCCGTTAGGGCCCACGACACAAGTCGGTCCGCCTACGTCCAACGAAAAACTGACGTCACTCAATAGAGGCTTACCCGCCGCCTCAAACCGCAGCGAGGTTACCTGTAAGGGCAAGAGATCAGGTTCCGGCACGTATGATGATTGAGGCATGGGTTATTCCGGTCACTTCGTCGATCAGAACGGGATTATCGACGTCTTGGGCCTTCGGTACAAAGCGCCCACATGATTTCCACGCTAAGGCTGGGCGTTCAGGATCTTTAAGGCAAAATGACCATAAACTGAACCTCCCGACTCCTTTGTGGCACTATCGAAGCTTATTCACCTTAAATTCCTGATGCCATCCTGATTGAACGCCTCCTTCGAATCTGCCGGTAGTGAGCTGTTCCGCTGCTCCGCCACTGAGCTCGGTCGGCGGCTTCGCTATGGTGAGATATCGCCCGTTGACGTCATCGAATCCATCGCCTCGCGTATCGAGGACGTTAACCCAACGATAAACGCTCTGCCCGTGCTCTGTCTCGACCAGGCTCGAGAACAAGCGCAGCAAATGGCGAACCATAATCCGCCTTCAGATGAAAAAGGCCCTTTGTGGGGACTGCCTTTCGCGGTCAAGGACTACAATGATCTTGCAGGCGTTCAGACCACATACGGATCTCCGCTCTTTGCCAGGAACATCGCCACAGAGTCGGATGCCACCGTCAGGCGCTTGCAAGACAGCGGCGCGATCGCGATCGGGAAATCCAATGTGCCCGAATGGGCGGGGGCACACACGTTCAACCCGGTATTCGGACATACCCTCAATCCCTGGAACCTGAAGATGAGCGCAGGAGGCTCCTCGGGAGGTTCAGGTGCTGCGCTGGCGGCCGGAATGGTTCCGCTGGCCACGGGTAACGACCTCGGGGGCAGTTTGCGGGTACCGGCCAGCTTTAATAGTGTGGTCGGCCTACGGCCCAGTCCCGGACGGGTTCCAAGAGGGGCCCGCCTGCCGGCATTTGACAGCCTGTGGGTAGAGGGCCCAATGGGCCGTTGTGTCGCAGATGTCGCACTGATGCTGGATGGCGGCGCCGGCTTTGATCCGGGGGATCCGCTCTCGTTCCCTCACCAAGGCGAATCCTTTGTTGAGGCGCTTTCAAGCCCGTCATTGCCCAAACGCGTAGCATTCAGCCCGGACCTCGGTGTCGTTCCCATGGAAACCGAGATCGCAGAGATTTGTGGTGCAGCAGCTGAGCGCTTCCGAGACATCGGTGCCGACGTCAGCCATGTCTGTCCCGATTTTTCGGGCGCAGTTGAATCTTTCCAAACGTTGCGCGGTGTCCTGATTGCACAGATGATGGAGCCTCTGCTGGCACAGCACCGCAATGAGATTGCTCCAGAAATTGTCTGGAATATTGAAAAAGGCCTTGCCGTCACAAACCCCGAATTGCTTTCCGCCGAGCGGGTACGCACGCGGTTGTTCCGTGAAATGGAGATCTTCTTCGAGCAATATGACCTGTTGCTCTGCCCTGCGGTCTCGGTCCC
This sequence comes from Acidiferrobacter sp., assembly GCA_002694065.1. Taxonomy (GTDB): domain Bacteria; phylum Pseudomonadota; class Gammaproteobacteria; order Arenicellales; family UBA868; genus UBA868. The sequence continues at coordinate 18,113 of NZKZ01000122.1, read as the reverse complement.
ACCGTTTCCAAAATCGCAAAGGTATGTGGAAACAATCAATAACTCGCCGACGAAAACCTACATCGACTGGATTGCCATCACCTTCGCCATCACAATGACATCGTGCCCTGCCTTAAGTCTGCCTGTGGGTTTTACACAGAACGGATTGCCGGTTGGACTGCAGGTCATTGGCCCGCCTCGGGGGGAAGCGTCACTGCTGCGCGCCTGTCACCACATGGAATCGGTTTTTGATCTTGCGACGACCTTACCGATTGACCCGCGCTAGGCGTAGCCCCGCACCCTGATCATTAACTCGGGCGAATGACTTCCCGAGTGCGTCCGATCTGGGTGCCGACACCCTGATCAGTCAGGGTTTCCAGCAGAGTAGCGTGTGGCACCCGACCATCTGAAATCGTCGCGGTCCTGACCCCGCCTGAGACTGCATCCAGAGCACAGCGGACTTTGGGCAGCATGCCGCCGGTGATGACACCTTCCTGAATCAGTTCCTGGACCCGACTCTCCGATAGACCGGTCAACAGTTCGCCCTGCTGGTCCAGCACACCCGGCGTGTTGGTGAGAAGGATCAGTTTCTCGGCGCCCAGTGTGACCGCCAGTTTACCGGCGACGGTGTCTGCATTGATGTTATAGGTCTTGCCATCCTCACCCGTACCGATGGGAGCGATCACGGGAATGAAATTTCCCTCATCAAGGGTGTCGACCACAGCCGGATTGATGGACTCGATTTCACCCACGAATCCCAATTCCACTGTCTCATCTTCATCGGAGGCGCCCTCCTTGCGCAGCACCAGCTTGCGCGCCCGGATCAATCCGCCGTCCTTGCCAGACAACCCCACAGCGCGGCCGCCATGGGCATTGATCAGGGCCACGATATCCTTGTTGACGAGTCCACCCAGTACCATCTCAACCACGTCGATGGTTTCACTGTCCGTCACGCGAAGTCCCTCGACAAACTCACTCTTCTTGCCAATCCGGTCGAGCAGTTGGCCGATCTGGGGGCCGCCGCCATGCACAACTACCGGGTTCATGCCGACCAGCTTCATCAGAACGACATCCCGGGCGAAACTGCGCTTCAGCGACTCGTCGGTCATGGCGTTGCCGCCATACTTGATCACAATGGTGCGGCCGTGAAAATGCTGTATGTACGGCAGGGCTTCTGCCAATACCGGCGCGATGGCTGCGGGATCTGGGGCTTGGCTCATAACAGGTTGCAGATTCGGGTCACTTCCGGGAGCAGAGTATAACTGCCCGGGCACCCTTTCCCTGGCAGACACACGCATCCACCGAAAAGACGGGTGTCGGCACCATCACGCCAAAAAAAGGGGTCACCCTCGTGACCCCTTTCGATGAGCGCCGGGTTTGAATCAACCGACCTTGATATCAACTTTGCGTGGTTTAACTTCGGCCGTCTTGGGCAAGGACAGTTTCAGCACGCCATCTTCATACTGCGCCTCGATCCTGCCTTCATCAATATCCGATCCCAGACGAAGTGATCGAACAAATTTTCCGTAATATCGCTCCTGGCGGATCACGCGGTCATCTCTCTCGTCTTTCTTTTCTTCTTTACGCTCGGCGTTGATGGTCAGTACACCATCGTTGATGGTGACATCGAGATTTTCGCGAGCGACGCCTGGCAGTTCCGCCTTGACCAGATAAACTCCTTCTTTCTCGCTCACATCAATTGCGGGCATCCTGGCGGTTTCATCGCGCCGCAACACCGCAGGGGAGCGGAACCAACCGCCCATCAGGTCATCGAAATCACCGAAAACGTCCCAGCCTCGAGTTCTCTCAGCAGGTCTTACCAGATTGTTCATGAAGCACTCTCCTAGTTTCAAAATAAACCACCCAACGGATGGTTTACCGTATTTGCCTGCTCCAAAGATGGTGTCATCCTGGAAAATTTCAAGGCCTTTTTTATCAGGACGCCTTAGCCGCTTTCTTCAATTTAGAATGAGGCCTCATGATTTAAGATTCCGTGATCTTTGATCTCCTTTCAATTCACCTATGTTGAATCGACAATGACAGAACGATTTGATGCCGTCGTGATCGGTGCTGGAATCATTGGCACCTCGATTGCGTTCTCAATGAGCAAAGCAGGCTGGCGGGTGCTGGTGGTGGATCCGCTTGCCGGCTCTGGTCAGGGTGCAACGAGCAGTTCCGTTGCCATGGTGCGCACGCAGTACTCCACCCTCGAAGGATCAGCACTGGCCTGGGAGGGATTTCACTGCTGGCAGGACTGGTCGGGTTTTCTCAATCTTGAGTCTGATGAACCCGTCGCACCGTTTCATCTTGCAGGTGTCCTGACCTTCAAGACGGCCAATAACGGCTTTTTGGAACACCAGCTGGAATTCTCCCGCCAGCTAGGCATTCCTTTTGAGTTCTGGTCTGTCTCCAGACTGCAAAGCCTTTTCCCCAGCTGGGATCTCTCCAGTTTCGGACCGCCCGTTATCTCGGACGATGCCGATTTCGGTGCCCGCTCCGATGCGGAGCTTGAGAGCGTCTTTTTCCCCAAGGGGGGTTATTGCCCCGATCCGCAGCTCGCGGCGCACAACCTGCAGCGCGCAGCCGAGCAACACGGCGCCCATTTTCGTTTTGGTGAGGCGGTGACCGGTATCGACATAAAAGATGGCCATGTGAGCGCCGTGACGCTGTCAGGGGGTGAGGAAATTTCCTGCCGGGTCGCCGTCAACGCAGCCGGACCGCATGGGCAGAGCATCAACGCCCTCGTCGATCCGAACGGTCAACAACGTATCCGGACACGGGTAGTTCGGCACGAGGTGGCCCATCTTCGCTGTGCAGACGCCGCGACCAGTGATGCGTCCCGCATCATGCTGTACGACACCGACATCGGGGGTTACATCCGGGCAGACACCGGCGACAGCATCCTTGCAGGAAGCCTGGGCGCGCGGGGGGAAGTTGAGTTGGCAGCCGATCCGGATGACTTTGATCGAAATCTCTCCCCGCAGAGCATCGAGCCCTTGTATCGCCTTGCGCAACGGATCCCGGCTCTCGGCATTCCCAATACGCTATCCGGAGTGGCAGATCTTTGGGATGTCAGTGATGACTGGATTCCCATTTATGACTGTGCCGACGTGGCCGGCTTTTACATGGCGATCGGCACCAGCGGTAACCAATTCAAAACGGCGCCGGTGGTGGGTGAACTGATGACGGCTTTAATCAGTGCCTGTGAGCAGGGAACTGACCACGACCAAGATCCGATCTCGTTCCGGTTGCAACGCACCGGCCACGAAATCAATCTCGGATTCTTCTCTCGCAACCGAGAGCCGAACCCTGCCAGCAGCCTGTCAGTACTCGGCTGAGTCAGATCAGCGGATCTTGGCCTGCTGTGCTACCCGAATAAGGTATCCACGGAGTCCATCTCGGCGAACGAGGTGAGCCGGTCATGCAGCCCAAGGGCTGCGTCACCCAGAACAGGCTCAGCAAGCGACAGGAATTTACTTTGGTGCAGATCAGCGCTAGGGAAATTTTCAGGCTCCCCACGAGGAATCTCCACGCACCGGCTCTGACTCGTTCCGTCGCGAAAGCGTATGGTCACCTTACCGCCCATCCGTTCCGGATAAATCGCATCCATCTGCGCATCCTCACTGACGTCGATGCGCTCGGCGAGTGACAGCGTTGTTGCGTCTTCGAGATACTTCGCATAATCATCCCACGTCAGGTTGCCTGTCTGAGCTGAAACGGCTGCGGTGAAATGCATGGAGAACTGACCGCCCACTACCCCTTTGGGCTTGCGGCGAAACTCCTGCGGCAGAGCCGTGAGATCCATACCCTTGCGGGGCAACCCAATGGCAATGTCTGCGATATCGGATTCGTGCGCACCGGTTCCGACGATATCCACAATACCGTCTATGGCCGCATGACTGAACCGGCACGAGGGATAAGGCTTGACGCCAATCTGGAGTGTTTCCCAATCATCGCCGAGCCCCTTGACGGCTAACTGCGGATCAGGGTCGGGGGCATAACTTTTCAGAAAACCCGCATCACCTTCGACCGCATCAGCCGCACCGACAAATCCCTCGGAAGCAAGTGAGGCCGCAATCACTCCGACCATGGCGGCATTGCCGACCTGAAAGCGCTTGGTCCAGGCGCTGTTGACGAGAAACTGCATGGAACCGGCCGACTGGCTGAGGCAGATTCCCATCGCCATCTCGAGTTGTTGGGCAGAAAGTCCCAACGCGCGCCCGGCGGCAACGGTGGCCCCAAAAGCGCCGGTCGTTGCGGTGGGATGAAAACCCCGATCATAGTGATCCGCAGGTTTGAGGGCTCTGCCGAGTCGGCACATCACCTCATATCCCGCAATCACCCCGGCGAGAACGCTGGCGCCGCTTGCGCCCGCCATTTGTCCGGCAGCCAGGGCTGCCGCCAGCACCGGCGCACTCGGGTGCACGGTTGCCGCAATATGGGTGTCATCAAAATCCAGACTGTGAATCAACGAGCCGTTGATCAGCGCTGCAGCAGGAAAGGCATATCCCTTATCGTCAGCAAACACCGTCCCCCGTCCCGCATCCATACCCATGCGGGCAACCGCAGCCAGCAAGGCCGGGGTCGACTCGGCTTCTTTTCTTGCCCGAATAGCCACGCCAATACTGTCCGTGACCAGCAAGGCGGCCCGGTCGACGACCTCACGCGGCAGGGCTTGTGTATTTACCTCGCTCGCGAATCCACAAAGGGTTGCGGTGACACTCTTATCTTGCACGAAAGCTCCTTACTGAACTTGAAGATTCCAAGAGCCCTTGTCCGCGGAGTTACTCTCCTGTGAACTGGGCTTTACGTTTTTCGTTGAAGGCGGCGATACCTTCGCGGCGATCCTTCGTCGGTACCGTCTTGTTGTATGAAGCAAGCTCCACCTCGTAATCCTGCTTAAGTGAGGAAAATCCGGCATTGTTGATCGCCTTCAGCGCACCCTGAATCGCGATCGGGCCGTTATCTGCGATGCGCTGTGCCGTTGCCCTTACCGACTCCAGCAGGGCTTCCGGCTCACAAAGCTCATTGACCAGCCCCCACTCAAGCGCCTGCTCGGCACTGAAAGGTCTGCCGGTGAGGATGATTTCCTTGGCCCTGCGGATACCCACCGCGCGCGGAAGATACTGGGTGCCTGCCATACCTGGCATGATCCCAAGGGTGGTTTCCGTCAGGGCGAAACGGGCATGTTTCGCCGCGTAGGCAAAGTCACACGCCAGTGTGAGCTCCGTCCCGCCGCCATAAGCCGCCCCATTAATTGCCCCCAGGATCGGCACCGGGCAGTCCATCAGCGCCCGTGCCAGATCTTCGAATACCACGTGCTGTGCATACCACTCTTCATCGGTCATCCCATGTCGCTGCTTGAGATCACCGCCTGCGCAAAATGCACGCTCTCCCGTGCCGGTCAGGATGACACACCGTGTGGTTCTCGCCCCGGAAACGAATTCACTGAAAACCACCAGCAATTCCTCAGCCATCCGGGTATTGAAGGCATTGGCCACCTCCGGACGGTTCAGTGTGATCCAGGTGAGATCTCCCTCTTGATCAACAATGATGGTGTCGAAACTTTCCTTCATGACGTGGTACCACTTTTTTCAGGTTTCGGTAAATGACTGGGGCATCGCAGACTCCAGACCGACACGCTTACACACGCCAAATCAGGATTGTGCATCCAGTTCTGCGAAAACTTTTTTGGCGATTCGGTGACATTCCACCGCTACCGGCACGCCACAGTAGATCGCGATCTGGTTAAGGATGGCTTTCAACTCGTCCCGACTGACGCCGTTCACGAGCGCGCCCCTGAAGTGCAGTTCCCACTCATGCATGCGGTTAAGCGCCGCGATCATTGAGACATTGAGCATGCTGCGGGTTTTACGATCCAGCGTCTCATCCCCCCAGACCGCACCCCAGCAATACTCCGTCAGCAGTTCCTGAAAATCCCGGGCAAACTCACTCGCGTTAGCCAACGCGTTGTCGACATACTCCGTACCGAGCACGTCCCGGCGCGTCGCCAGACCCTTGTCAAAACGTTCCTGGTCCATAGAAATCTCCCGATAAAAAGAAGTGTGATTATGCCCTGTCGCGCACAAGAATGAGGCCTGCTTCGACGAAGGCAGCCCAACCCTATCTGATTCGCTGATACCCTAGGCGTTAGCCTTAAGAAACCCGGAAAGAATACCGTTCACTGTTTCCGGCGCCTCCCAAGATGCCAGGTGGTGCAGACCCGGTAAGATCGCAAGTTCAGCATGTTCAAGATCATCTGCCATCCGTCTTGCGATAGCCGGCGTGGACCCTGGATCATTCTCTCCGGCCAGGACGAGAGCCGGACACCTGACCTGCTTGAGCGCATCCTGTACGATCACATCGGCCTCAACGAGTGCCGCATAGGCGTCGGTATAAGCCTTCAGATTATTCGCCAGCAATTTTCTGCGGATCGCTTCGACCCGATCGGGAAACTGTTCTTTAAACGGCGCATCGAACCATCTGTCCATGGCGGCTTGCGCAATCGGAGCAAGGCCCTCTTCACGCGTCAGCTGCAGTCGATGACGCATGCCGGTCAGTTCTTCCTCAGTCCGGCGGTAAACAGTATTCATCAGCACCAGTGTCTTCAGCCGGGACGGTGCACCGCCCGCAAAGGCCTGACTGATCACACCTCCCATTGACAGTCCCACCAGGTGCATTTTTGTAATGTCGAGGTACGAAAGCAGATCTTCCAGTTGCCGAACAAAGGTGGTGATGTCTTTGACCGGTCGGGCCTCAGACCGTCCGTGGCCCAGCATGTCGTAGCGCAATACGCAAAATGCTTCCTCCAGAGCAGGCATCTGCGGCTGCCACATCGTGTGATCCAGGCCGACGCCATGGATCATGATCACGGGCACCTCGGATGATCCACTGCCGCGTAGGTCATACCAGGTTCCCTCGGGACTGAGTCCGCTTTGGGCAATGTCTTCTCTCATGGGCAAGATTGAACTGGATGTCAGCCGCTTGAAACAGGTATAACTATGTTACTTTATCCTCGACCCAAGACTGACCGAACCCATGTCTCAATCCCAAAAAACCATCATCGGCGAGCCGCTGGTGATCAATGGAAGACAACTATCGCTTTCCCGGGCAGTCCGGGCTGGTGATTTCATTTTTCTCACCGGGCAAGTGCCCATGCAGGACGGCCAGGTCATGACATCAGGCAGCATCGAGGAGCAGACTCGGGCCTGTCTGACCAGCATTCGCGAGACGCTGGCCGAGGCGGGATGCGGCCTCGAGCATATTGTGAAATCGATGGTATGGCTGAAATCACGGGAGGACTTTCCCGGTTTCGATTCAGTCTACGCAGAATATTTCCCCGAAGGCCCGCCCGCCCGTTCAGCGCTCGTCAGTGACTTTCTCGTCGATATCCGGGTAGAAATCGAGTGCGTGGCCTACCATCCGCAGAGTTAGGCGGGCGACCTCCCGGGCGGTCTTTACAATAATCTCAAGGAAAGGAGAGACATAAGCCGATGACTGAATTAACGCGATATCAGATGTACATCAACGGCGAATGGGTAGATGCTGAAAACGGGGCAACGTTTACCAGCGTAAACCCTGCGACCGGGCAAACCTGGGCAGAAGTCCCCGAGGCCTCAGAAACGGATATCAACCGCGCGGTCGAAGCCGCACATCATGCGTTTAGCGAAGGCGCCTGGGCCACCATGACGCCTACGGCCCGAGGCAAGATGCTGCGCCGTCTTGCTGAAGTGTTGGCCGAACATTCGGAACCGCTCGGCCGCTGCGAAACAGTCGATACGGGCAAGCTGTTTAAGGAAACGCGCTGGCAAGCGAATTACATTTCGGATTTCTTTCAATACTATGCCGGCCTGGCCGACAAGGTCACTGGGGAAACCCTGCCGATCGACAAGCCGGACATGATGACGATGACCGTCCGTGAGCCGCTCGGCGTGGTAGCTGCTGTGGTGCCCTGGAATTCCCAATTGTTTCTCGTCGCCGTGAAAATCGGTCCCGCACTTGCCGCAGGCAATACCGTGGTACTGAAAGCCTCTGAACATGCGTCGGCCCCCATGCTTGAGTTCGCCAAGGTCTTTGAGGAAGCGGGCTTCCCGCCGGGGGTTTTCAATGTAGTGACTGGCCATGGTGAGCCCTGCGGCCGTGCACTGACCAGTCACCCGCTGGTGGACCGGGTCAGCTTTACTGGGGGACCCGAGACCGCCCGGCATGTCATCCGCAACAGTGCTGAAAACTTTGCCGAGGTCTCACTGGAACTGGGCGGCAAGTCACCGGTCATGGTGTTTGAGGATGCTGATCTTGAAAGCGCCGTCAACGGCGTCCTTCTCAGCATCTTCAGCGCGAGTGGGCAAAGCTGCGTAGCCGGTTCACGGCTGCTGCTGCAGGAATCGATCCGCGAAGAGGTCCTGTCCCGGGTTGTCGAAAAGGCGGCCCAGATCAGGATCGGCGACCCTCTGGATGACAACAGTCAGATGGGTCCGTTGGCGACTGAGGCGCAACTGAGCAATATCCAATCCACGCTGGCCGATGCGACAGCAAACGGGGCGGATCTGCGTTACGGCGGAAATACACCACCGGGGCTGGAAACCGGCTGGTATATCGAGCCAACGATTGTGGACTGTCCACATCAGGATATCAGTATCGTCCGAAACGAGCTGTTTGGTCCGGTAGTCAGCGCGCTCGGGTTTAAAGATGAGACCGAAGCTCTCATGCTCGCCAACGATACGAATTTTGGACTGGCGAGCGGCGTCTTCACCCGGGACGTTGGTCGCGCGCTTCGTGTCAGCAAGGCGATTCGCGCCGGTATCGTCTGGGTCAACACCTACCGGGTGGTGTCGCCCATCGCGCCTTTTGGAGGCTACAAGGACAGCGGCTACGGCCGCGAGTCCGGCATGGAGGCGATCTATGACTACACGCGTCCCAAGACGGTATGGCTGAACACCTCGTCGGAACCCATCGCGGACCCCTTCGTCATGCGCTGATCTAGGTCAGCGACATTCACTGGCGTGGTGATAGACTCGCCTCGCGTTAATCGTTCATTTAAGGGAACCCCATGAAATTTCAGTTAGCCATCAATATGGAGCGTATCGCCCCGGATACCGACATGGCCGATGTTGAGCGACACACGCTGGAGATGGTGCAAATGGCCGATGCCGGAGGGTTCCACATTGTCTGGGCTGCGGAACACCATGCCCTTGAAATGACAATTGCGCCCAATCCCTTTCAGATCCTGACCTGGTGGGCCGCACACACCGACCGCATCCGTCTTGGTACAGCGGTGGTCGTAGCGCCCTACTGGCATCCGATTAATGTTGCGGGCGAAGCCGCCCTGCTGGACTTGTATAGCAATGGCCGGCTGGAGTTCGGAATCGGCTCGGGAGCCTATCAACGGGAGTTCGACAGAATGCACGCCGGTCTCAAGCAGACCGACGCTTGGCGCTACATGCAGGAGATGCTGCCGGCTGTCAAAGCGCTCTGGCAGGGTGACTACGCTCATGAGGGTGACTATTGGACCTTCCCGGAAGCCACCTCCGTGCCAAAGCCTCTGCAAAAGCCGCATCCGCCAATATGGGTGGCAGCCCGTGCCCCGATCACCTACGACTATGCGGTGAAAAACCAGTGCAACATCATGTCATGGCCGCTGACTCGGCCAATGAGTGAGGTCGAGACCTACCTCGGAAGACTGCAGACGGCTCTCGATGAAAATCCGGGTCAGGCCAGACCGATCTTCTCCGCCATGCGGCATACCTGTGTTTACGACAACAAAGACGACTGGATGGTGCCGATTGAAGCAGCGCGCCGTCAGTTAGCCCAGTTTGAAAACCTCTTTAAGAATGCCGGGGGTGTCGAAAATGGATTTCCCGCGATGATTGATTTATCAACGCTGGAAAACCGGGATGAATATGATCCCAACATGCTGCAGGAGAATCTGATGTTCGGCACGTCTGAAGAAGTCATCAGCAAGCTGCGACTTTACGACGACCTCGGCGTCGATCAATTTACCTACTACGCCAGTCTCGGCCTCGGCATGAAAGAGCAAAAGCGCTCTTTGGAGCTCTTCATCAACGAAGTCATGCCTGAATTCGCAGAGAACTAGGAGAGTTCCTGCGCCGGACTCTGGTTACGGCTCCCGGCGCAGTCTCACTTAAGCGAATTAGGTTTTCAGGCGATACCCAATCTCTCGCGGGCCTGGTCCGCATCGCAGATCTGTCCTCCCAGATCACGGATGATGCGGACGGCCTTCTCGACCAGTTGAGCGTTGCTTGCGGGCACCCCTTTTTCAAGATACAGGTTGTCTTCCAGCCCCACCCGGACGTTCCCACCGAGCAACATGGCTTGCGCCGCCATTGGCATCTGCGTCCGGCTGATGCCGAATCCTGACCAGAACGCGTCCCGGGGCAACTGACCCACCATCGCCGTCATTGTTGCGGAATCCGCGCCGGCGCCCCACGGAATACCCAGGCATACCTGGTACATCGGCCTCCCCTTGATCAATCCTTCCGACACCATCTGGTTTGCGAATCGCAAGTGACCCAAATCAAAGACTTCCATCTCGGGCTTGACCCCGATTTCCGCATAGCGCGCAGCCATGGCCCGCAGCATATTGGGGGTCTGGATGTAGACGTAATTGGCGTTGTCGAAGTTGATTGTGCCGCAATCCAGCGTCGCGATATCCGGGCGCAGCAACTCCACATGCGCCATGCGCTCTTCGGCACTGATGAGATCCGTTCCCTCTGCCGGGACCTCCGGATTCTCGTCATCAACGACCAAGTCCCCGCCCATGCCCGCGGTCAGGTTAATCAGCACATTTCGGCCGCTGTTCCTGACAAGCTCCACAGTCTCTTTGAAAAGATTGATATCGCGACTGCCTTTGCCGGTCTCGGGATCACGAACATGCAGATGGACTATCGCTGCCCCAGCATCTGCCGCCTCAATCGCTGAGTTGGCGATCTGTTCGGGGGTAACAGGGATCGCCGGATGCTTATCCACCGTATCTCCCGCGCCGGTTACCGCGCAAGTCACGACTACATCGGTATTCATGGTCATCTCTCGTGTTCCTCCTGAATTTAACTCGGTCTAACTGATTTAGTGATCAATGGTTTTGTTGTGTGTTTGTTATCGGTCGGTTGCCATCGGTGGCCAGCCGTCTTCTTCGGGGGGATACCAGTGTTCTTTCAGCACTTTCTGAATCTCCGCAAGACAGCGGTCGCGCCGACGCTCCATCTCGTCAAAGGCCCGCGCACCGGACTCCACTTCGCAGCCGTCAACGATGCGTTCTTTCAGTTCATCGGTCAACTCCGGTGCCTTCATATGTGACCAGGGCAATTCCAATGCGGGTCCAAACTGCTCAATGGTATGGCGCATCCCGCCCGGACCGCCGCCGAGATGCCAGGCAAGAAACGTTCCCATGAACGCCCATCGCAAGCCCGGGCCGCCAGTGACGGCCGCGTCGATCTCTGCGACCGTAGCAACACCCTGATCGATAAGATGCAGGGCTTCACGATAGAGGGATTCCTGCAGGCGGTCTGCGATATAGGCTTCGATCTCCCGACGAACATGCAGCGGCCGCATGCCAAGGGATCGGTAAAAAGCACCCGCTTGTGCAATAGCAGTCTGTGACGTCTGCTCACTTCCCACAATCTCGACCAGGGGCAACAAATAGACCGGGGCAAAAGGATGGCCAATCATCAAGCGCTCCGGATGCGCACATCGCGCCTGCAGTCGACTCGGCAAAAGCCCGGATGAGCTTGATGCGATGACCACATCCTCGCGGGCATGCTGGCTGATCTCTTCATGTACCGAAATCTTGAGTTCTTCGCGCTCGGGGACATTCTCCTGAACAAAATCGGCATCCTGCACCGCTTGCGCAATATCCTGCGCAAAGTGCAGTTCGCCTTTGTTCTCGGATACAAGACCCGCATCCTCGAGCACCGGCCAGGCATCGGCCACCATGGTCTCAACGTAATCCCGGGCTTCAGGTCTTGGGTCCGTCAGAACGACCTCGAGGCCATTGGCAAGACACCGCGTAGCCCAACCCCCTCCGATAACGCCTCCGCCCACCAGCGCGACCTTTTTGATATTCGACTCCGTCATACGCTCTTTATTCCTCGTTAGTCTGGACTTAACAGCACTACTCACCTTTGAAAATGGGTTTGCGTTTTTCTACAAAGGCGCGGACGCCTTCTTGGGCATCTTCGGAACGCAGCATTTTCCGATAGGTCGGCAGATCACCAGTACGCATGGTATTGAAAGCGCCCTCAATGGTGTCCGCTTCAATCGCCCGCAGCACTTCCTTGATGGTCTGCACCGCCAACGGTGCCGAATCTGCGATCTGCTGCGCCCAATCCATTGCCGTTGCCGGCAAATCGGCTGATGGCACTACCGCGTTGACAAGGCCGTGGCGCATTGCCTCTTCTGCCCCCATCTTCCGGCCCAGCCAGAGCATCTCCACCGCAACGTTATAGGGAACCCGTCGGGGGAGCCTCTGGATGGCGCCCGCATCGGGAACAATGCCGAGCGGCATCTCCGGAAGCTGGAAAAAAACATGATCCGCCGCAATCACCAGATCACAAGACATGACCAGCTCAAAGCCGCCGCCGATCGCGTGTCCGTTGACAGCGGCAATCACCGGTTTGTTGAGATGCCACATCTCAGTCAGCCCCGCAAAGCCGCCGGGCAAATCAGCATCGGCCTCCCACCAGTTGTCCAACTGTTGCTCCCCGCTATCCAGCGCCTTGAGATCCCATCCGGCGGAGAAGATCTTTTCTCCGGTCGCCGTGACGAGTCCGACGCGAAGCTCCGGATCATCGCGCAGCAGAACTACTGCCTCATTGATCCGGCGGCTTAATTCAAAGTCGATGGCGTTCACTTTGGGACGGTTCAGCTGAATCTCCAGCACACTGCCATGCCGGATGACATTAAGTTCGTTTGATCGATCTTCCATTGCGCTCGGGCTCCGGTTTCCCTGCATTTCGCCGGGTGTGAGTTACGGCGCGCACATTATGGCAATAAGCCGCGCAAAGCAATATTATCTGGGCCATCTTGATACAAAGTTGCGCCGCTGCGACGGGGCGCTGCCGGCGAAAAACTATGGATATCGAACTTACCAGCGAACAGCGAATGCTGGCGGATTCCGCCCAGGCTTTCGTTTCTGAAGAACTCCTGCCACTCGAAGTGGAGGTGGAGCGCAACGGAGAGGTCAGTCCTGAACAGGGAGAGCAGATCAAGCGCAAGGCAATTGAAATGGGATTTTATGCGGCCAACCTGCCCGAGTCCGTTGGAGGCGGCGGCCTGGACTACACCAGCCTCGCTATCATGGAGCGCGAATTTGGTAAGGTCTCCCACGCTCTGCACGGGTTTGCGTGGCGCCCAACTGAACTCCTGATGGCCTGCAATGAGGAACAGAAGCAGAAATATCTTTTCCCTTGCGTAACCGGGGAAAAAGTCGAGTGCTTTGCGATCACTGAGCCTGGTGCCGGTTCGGACATCATGTCCATGGCAACCCGCGCGCGCCCTGAGGGCAGCGACTGGATCATTAACGGCTCAAAGCACTTCGTCAGCGGCCATGTCGAGCCTGACTTTGCCATTGTGTTTGCCGCTACCGGGACAGACGACACGCCGCGCGGCCCGCGCAAGCGCGTCAGCGCGTTCTTGGTCGACCGGGGACATCCCGGGTTTGAGATCACCCGAGGACCGAGGTGCGTCAGTCAGCGCGCCTATCTTAACTTCGTACTGTCTTTCAATGACTGTCGCGTCAGTGAGGCACAGATGCTGGGCAAGGAAGGTGAGGGATTAATCCTGGCGGACAAGTGGATCAAGATGGGTCGGGTATGGGTCGGTGCCGGCTGCTGCGGCCGTGCGGAACGGCTTTTGGAACTGTCTTTGGATTGGGCCGCCAACCGCAAGCAGTTCGATCAGCCAATCGGCAAGTTTCAAGGCACCTCATTCAAACTCGCTGATATGGCTACCGAACTTCAGGCAGCAGACCTTCTCGTCATGCACGCAGCGCGCAAAGCCGATGCCGGGCAGATGACGCCCACCGATGCCGCAATGTGCAAGCTCTTTGCCTCAGAGATGCTGCATCGACTGGCCGATGATGCGGTACAGATTCACGGCGGAATGGGTCTCATGGAGGATCTGCCGATCGAAAGGCTCTGGCGCGACGCAAGGCTCGAGCGAATCTGGGAAGGCACTTCCGAGATTCAACGTCATATCATCAGTCGGTCGTTATTGAGACCACTCGGGGCGTGACTCCCGCTCGACGTGCCAACCTGCGCCGCCTGCTTGCGCCCCGGCACATTGTCTTTGCCGGCGGCGACTCGGCCGTCTTTGCGGCCGGCCAGTGTGCGGCGGGTGATTTCAAAGGTGAGATCTGGGGGCTGAACCCGCAACCGGACCGCTTCGGTGCGATCCCCTCTTACACCAGTGTCGCTGAACTGCCCGAAGCACCGGACGCAGTGTTTCTGGCCGTGCCCCGACAAAGAGTGCCGCCCGTTATTAAGGAATTAAGGGAAAAAGGCGCTGGCGGGATTGTCTGTTATTCGGCGGGGTTCGGGGAACTGGGTGATGATGGGGTCCACCTGGAACAGGAACTCATTGACGCCTGTGGTGATATGGCGCTCGCGGGACCCAATGTTTTTGGATTGCTCAACTACATAACCGGTGCACACCTGTGGCCCTTCAGTCACGGCGGGACCCCAGTCGAGCAAGGCCCTGCCCTCATCTCCCAGTCCGGCATGCTGTCGGGCTATCTCCTGACCAACCGTCGGTCCGTCCGGTTCTCCTACGTGATTGGAGCGGGCAACCAGTCGGTGCTCGGAGTCGAGGACTATCTTGATTATCTGGCAGACGATCCCAGCGTTACCGGTTTCGGTCTGTATATCGAAACACTTCGTGATATTCCACAGTTTGCCGCGGCAGTGGGACGCGCCCTCGACCGGGGGGTTCCAGTAGTCGCACTCAAGGCGGGTCAATCCGATCTTGCGGCGCAGACTGCGCTGACCCACACCGGTTCACTTGCGGGGCAGGATACGTTTTATCAGGCGCTCTTTGACCGGATCGGCGTGGCCCGGGTATCGACCCCGAGCCTCATGCTGGAAACCTTACAGCTGCTGACAACTGCCGGACCGCCCAAGGGAAGGCGGCTTGCGGCCTTTACCTGCTCAGGAGGTGATGTTGCCATGCTCGCCGACTGCGCCGACAGGGAAGGGCTCATCTTTGACCCTCCTGACGAGGCGACCCAGAGGGCGCTTCGCCAATGGCTGCCTGAGATAGCGACGGTGGGCAATCCGCTTGACTACACCACCCCTCTGTGGGGTCACGAAGACACTCTGGAAAAAGTCTTTGCCGCTGCCCTGGCACCAGGATATGACGCGGCGTTGCTGGTGCAGGACTACCCTCCCCCGGAACTTGGTGAGGATCGGCCGTATTACCAGGCCGACGCCCGGGCCTTCATGCGCGCTGCTGCAAAGGCTTCGATCCCCGCCGCGATCTGCTCTGGCCTGCCTGAAAACCTTGATATCGAAACCCAACAGACGTTGATCAGCCAGGGTGTCGCGCCGCTTCAGGGCATCGGGGAAGCCACTGCCGCCATCGGGGCTGCCGCAGTGTTCGGCGAGGCGCAGCAAAAGAGAAAGCAAGGGGGCGATCACTTTATCCCCTCATGTCACCCGGTTGAGGGCAAACCTCACCTTCTGGATGAGTGGCAGGGGAAGCAGCTGCTTCTGGCTCATGAGATAGAGGTCCCGCCGGGCAGACTTTGCACAAGCCATGATGCCGCTGAGGCGGCTCGCCAGATCGGTTTTCCTGTGGCACTCAAGCTGGTGAACCCCGAGCTCCCTCACAAAAGCGATCACGGCATCGTGCGGCTTGGCCTTTGTGATACAGACGACATCGGCGCGATTTCTCAGGAAGTGGTTTCGCTTGGTTCGCAGGCGTTGGGTCATCCCGCCGACGACCGCATCCTGATCGAGCAGATGGCCGATGGACTCATTGCCGAACTTTTGGTCGGGATCCAGAATGACCGACACTTTGGACTCGTGATGACNATTGCNGGAGGCGGCACNCTGGTGGAANTGATGGCAGACAGTGCTACCGTGCTGCTGCCCGCCNAACCGCANGATCTCGNCAATGCCCTCTCAACGCTCAAGGTGATGAAANTGCTTTCGGGTTATCGGGGCCGTGCCCAAGCGGATCTTGATGAACTGGTACAGACNCTNATGAAAATCNGCGCTATGGCCCTTGNCCTTGCCGATACCNTGATCGACATGGACATCAACCCGTTATGGGTAACGGAACACGGTTCTATTGCCGTCGACGCGCTTATCCGACTGGGCGATATTGATGCCCTGCCCGCGCACCTGCGTTAATGGCCAGACCGTCAATGCAGCGAAACGGTAAAGATGCTTTGATTCTGCTGGATTACGACGGCGTCATTGTGGACTCCGCGCAGCCGGTACTTGATGAAACGGCTGCCTTTTGCAGGATGCATGGTATTGCTTTCAATCTCAGCCTTTCTGACTTCGATCGACTGAACCCTGCCACCTTTACCATGTTGGCGCAGGTCTGCGGTATACCCGAGCCCCAACATCGTGACTACGGCCGCTATCTCTTTGATACCCTGCAGAACGGCACGCGGCGCATTCCGCTCTTTTCCGGCATCAAGGATCTGCTTGAGGATTTATGTGCCAACCATACCCTCTGCGTGGTGACCGCCAATCATGCAGACGTAGTAAGAACCCGGCTCGCGCACGAAGGGCTTCAGGACTGCATCGATACCTATTTCGGGAGTAACCAGCCCGGCACTAAGGCAGACCATATCCGCGAGGCTCTCTCTCAGTATGCCGCCACGCCCGAGCGAGCCTGGATGGTCGGCGATTCCGTCAGCGACATCGAAGCGGCTCGCGGTGGTGGCGTTAACAGCATCGCAGTGAGTTGGGGATGGCAATCCGGCGCATTGCTGCAGCAGCATGAGCCGGATCACCTCTTTGACGCGCCAGTCGATATGCACAAGTTCTTCAAGGCGCTCTCGGACTGATGAACACACTTGCGCATCTTTATCTATCAGGAAATGATCCTGATTTGATCCTGGGTAACTTTATTGGTGACTCAGTGCGCGGCGGTGAATTCTCTCACCTGGACGAACGGGTTCAGGAAGGCGTAAGGCTCCACCGCAAAATCGACCGCTTTACCGATCAACATCCGATCTTTCGCCAAATCTGTTCCCTCATGCGCGGGGACTTTGGCCGTTACTGCACTGTGGTCGCCGATGTCTTTCTTGATCATTTTCTTGCGCGGGATTGGGAGCGCTTTGACGCACGATCTCTCGAAGACTACACCCGCTGGATTCACCAGATCCTTGCTGAGCGGATTGATACTTGCCCAGAAAGATCCAGAAGATACTTTAAATACCTGAGCACGACCGATACGCTGCTGCACTATCGGTCAACGGAAGGCATCAACCGCACGCTCTTGCAGATGGCGAAGCGGGCTCGCTTTAATTCAGGGATGGAGAATGCAGGTGCGGTCCTGCGCAGACAGTATCCTCAACTCAAGGAAGGCTTTGAAAGTTTCTTTCCCGAACTGGTGCGTTATACCCTGGGAGAAAGACGAGCCCACGCCACAAGCGCTTAGGCAGAACCCGCGTTCGCATCGAAGCGCGTGTGGTAGTAATCGCTTTCCATCGCTGACTGACGAATCTGATCAGTCAGCGTCTGCAAGCGTTTTTCTGCCGTATCTACCTCGGCGCAGGATTCACAGCCGGGGTCACCGCAAGGCTGGTGTGCATACAGCCAGAACTGAACAGCACCTGCCAAAAGGCCCGAAGCCACTTCCCAACTGTCTGAGTCAGCATCCTGGTCCAGCAGTTCGTTTCCAAGCTCAATCATGCGCTCGGCGGCAGCATCAAAATGGCTCAACTCTTCTTCAAACTCCATGGCGCTCTCCGGTTTGAAACCAATACCCGAAAGGGTCTGTAATAGGCATGGAATTCTAGCGGTTAAGGTCATGCAGGTCGAAGACCGCGGGATAATCATGGGCCATGTCCAGCAGGCACTCCGGGTGACCAAGACTGTCGTATAGTGCGCAAGCGCCAGAGACACCACTCAGAGAGGGAGTACTTTCAAGTGACAGCAATTCGG
>NZKZ01000121.1 GCA_002694065.1 Acidiferrobacter sp. | reverse complement strand
CAGGCGTCCAGCAGATCCGCCACCGTGCGCGCTTTCACAGCATGATCAAAAGCGCGTTCAGGGTGAGTAAAAATCAGTGCACCGCTATCCGTATTCAATTGCTGCATGGTTTCTATAACAGTGCGCACTCCGATGAGGTCCCCGTCTGCTTGGCAGACGATAGTGTAAGGGCTATCTACAGAGGCGACGTCTTCACAGGAATCAAAACATCCGCCAAAACCGGCCGGCAAAGCCTCTGCCGGACACCCCTTCAGACACACAGGGACTCCAGAGATTTGCGACCGGATCTGCTCAAGAAAACCCTTTTCAGCGATCGAATCCGCCTTCACTTCAACCACGAACGCATCAAGTTGGTCCCCAAAAGCCTGCGCCAACGCCTGGACCTTGGCTAGCTGTCCCGCATCAGTCCCGGAATAAACTGAGGCGCCCTCTATTTCAACAATAAAGCGAAAATCAGGATCCGTATCCTCGATCCAGACAGCGATCTCATTCAGGCTGATTGCATGCAGCCTGTCAGCCGGCACCCAAACACTGCGCAGATGGTTTGCGTACCAAGACAACTGCCACTCTTGAGGCAGGTCGGCATCATAAAAAGTCCCCTGCCATGCTTCGTGGCGCCAGCCGCGTGTCCCAATTCTCAATGGGTGTTGCATGCCCTGAACCCGACAGTATCGACAAAAGCCTTTCCTTTAGAATAACCCGGATTGTGCCAGTAACCGTGCACGGGTCCCGAGATTCACAACGTGGTTTCGATATGACGGAATCTGCCTTTTTAGACGACGCGCGAGCCGTTATCGCCTGCGAGGGTGAAGCGCTTTCAACACTGGGCTCACGCCTTGACCAGCGGTTTGTTCACGCCTGCGAGGCCCTGCTGGCGTGCACCGGGCGCGTGATCGTCACGGGAATGGGGAAATCCGGACACATCGGCAGCAAGATCGCAGCGACCCTGGCCAGCACCGGCACGCCGGCCTTTTTTGTACACCCCGGTGAAGCCAGTCATGGAGATCTCGGCATGATCACCCCCGGAGATCTGGTTCTGGCGATCTCCAATTCCGGCGAGACGCCGGAGATCCTCACCATCCTGCCGATTATCAAACGGATGGGAAACACCCTTTTGGCGCTCACGGGCGACGATGAATCATCCATCGCAGGGGCGGCAGATATCAGTCTTGATGTCAGTGTTGAGCGCGAGGCCTGCCCCCATAATCTCGCGCCGACCGCCAGCACAACTGCCACATTGGCCATGGGCGATGCCCTGGCGATCGCCGTTCTCAAGGCGCGAAACTTTGGCGCCGAAGACTTCGCACGCTCCCACCCCGGCGGCGCGCTCGGCCGACGGCTGCTGGTCCATGTTAAAGACCTGATGCATACCGGCGATGCTTTGCCGCTCGTCTCGCCAGACGCGTCGCTCACGGACGCGCTGGCAGAGATGTCGGCCAAGCACCTCGGCATGGTGGGCATCGTGGATAACGAGGGACTGTTGGTTGGGATCTATACCGATGGTGACTTACGCCGCACGCTCAACCAGGGTACCGAAATCAATACCTGCCGCATCGATACCGTTATGGTTTGCTCACCCCGCACCATCGCGCCCGATACCCTCGCCGCGGAAGCAGTAGAGATGATGCAGCGACATTCCATTAACGGCTTGTTTGCCGTGGATCAGAACGGGCGGCCCGTTGGGGCGCTGAATGCGCTGGACCTGATACGCGCCGGCGTCTTCTAAAGCCCCATGCGTGCGCAACTCGAAAGGCTGGTCCTGATCGGCGTGCTTGGCGCCATGGCGGGCCTCGGCATCTGGATGCAGGTCAACCTGCTGGAACCTGCCGAGAACAAAACCGCAGCACCGCTGACCAATGAACCCGACTACTACATCCAGAATTTCACAGCGACTGGCCGGGATGAAGCCGGGGTCATCTATGTGCTCAAGGCGGAACGTCTGGCGCACTTTCCCATCGACAACACCGCTCTCCTTGATAAACCGCATCTCGTGCAATATCAGGAGGGCAAGCCGGCACGACAGACCACCAGTGAATCTGGTTGGATGTCCGGTGACGGGTCTGAGGTCCTGCTCACGGGCAACGTCGAAGTCACCCAATTTCGAACTGATGAAGATCCGGGGAGCGTCACCCGCACCCAGCGTCTCAGTGTCCGATTGGATCGAGGCAGCTAGATTCGGGCGGCAAGCCCGGTTTGCTAAAATTGGGCCATGATCCGAAATCTTCTCGCCGCCTTCTCACTCCTATTTCTGTCTGCTCAAAACGCAGCTGCGCTCGAGTCAGATCGCAACCAGAGCGTACTCGTCGAAGCTGACGAAGTGGAGATGGACTTTTCCAGTGGTACCCGAATTTACCGGGGCAATGTGTCAGTCCGTCAAGGGACCATACGCATCATCGCCGATCAGATCGAACTCATCTACAAGGGTGAACAACTGGATCACGGTATTGCCATCGGTAATCCGGCTGTCTTCCGGCAGCGGCCTGACGGAAAAGACCACGATGTCATCGGGACCGGCCGTCGAATTGAGCTCGACGAGATCCAGAACATTGTCACCTTTATCGGCGATGCCCGACTCCGGCAGGATCGTGACGCAATAGAGGGTGAGCGGATTGTCTACGACATGGCGCGCGACCGGATGATCGTGCGGGGGGGAGATGCCTCGCCGACTCGCACCACGCGGGCGGGTGAAGATGCCGATACTGCGCTGCCCACTCAGGACGGGGAACGCCCGCGAATGGTCCTCCAGCCCGATGCGCTGGGCGATGAGAGCGCCGGAACGGGTACACCGGCGGCAACCCGTTCGGCACCTTCAAAATCCGAGCAGGCCTACGTAGGCGAGACGGGCGCTCCGGTATTCGCCACCCAAAGTGTGACTGGCGCATCACTTGGTACCCTGCCGGGCGGATTACCCGTGAGAGTACTGCGCATGGAAGACGGCTGGGCACAGGTGAATGCGCCTCACAGTGTACGCGTCTGGATCTACGGCAAGTTTGTATCAGCCGACTCCGGCATCGCTACCGTGACAGGCTCGGCGGTCAGGCTGCGATCCATCCCTTCCACCGATCCCTCGTCTGTTGTGTTGGGCGAGGCCGCCAAAGGCCAACGGGTGCGGGTTCTTTCTGTAAAAGGAAAATGGAAAGAAATAGAGGCATCGGCTGATCTCAAGGTATGGATTCCCTCGCCTCGAATTGAGGCTTCAGAGGATCCGAGCGCCTGGGAGCGCAACTGGCGCGAATCTTCCTCCAAAGCGGCAGAAGGTTAAGCAACCCCTCCCAACGCCGTTGCGACGGGATCTGGATCCATGAGTTCACTTACCACCCAAGGCCTGGTCAAGCAGTTTGGCCGAACGACGGTTGTCGATGATGTCGATATCAGTGTCAGCGGCGGAGAAGTCGTTGGCCTGCTCGGTCCAAACGGCGCTGGAAAAACCACCTGCTTCTATATGATCTGCGGCCTCGTCCGGCGCGACCAGGGCACCATCCTGCTTAATGGTGAAGACATCAGTGGGCTTGCTATGCATCATCGGGCTCGCAAAGGGATCGGATACCTGCCGCAAGAGCCCTCCATCTTCCGGCGCCTGACCGTACGGGACAACCTGCTCGCGGTGCTCGAAGCGGTCCCGGAGCTTGATCGTGATGCCCGACAGCAGCGTGTTGATGAGATGCTGGAAAAATTCGGTATCACGCATAAGGCCTCTGACTATGGCTACAGCCTGTCGGGCGGCGAGCGCCGACGGGTTGAGATTGCCAGGGCAATTTCATTGCAACCCTCCTTCATGCTGCTGGATGAACCTTTTGCCGGCATTGATCCCATCTCGATCATTGACATTCAGAAACTGATTCAGGATCTCAAGGACATGCAGATCGGGGTGCTGATTACCGATCACAATGTGCGGGAGACGCTGGGCATCTGCGATCGCGCATATATCCTGACCCAGGGCAAGGTGCTGACGGAAGGCAGTGCGGAACACATCCTCGCCCATGACGAGGTGCGGTCGGTCTATCTTGGCACCGGTTTCCGACTTTAATCCATTGCGCGGGACCAAAGTTGAAACAGGCGCTTCATCTCCAGCAGGGTCAACGCCTGCAACTCAGTACACAACTGCAGCAATCGATTCGTCTGCTGCAGTTGTCCCGTGAGGAAATTCGGCAAGAGATCACCTCTGCCCTGGAGTCAAACCCCCTGCTGGAGGAAGGGGGGTCCGATGCCCTGTCCGACATGTCATCAGACGCTGACCTTGGGCCTCTCGCCGACGCGCTGACCGAACCCCCACAAGCCGACCAGACGTTTTCAGAGGACGAGTGGCGTGATACACCCGCCGCCGATCGGCACTGGGAGCACTTGGGATCCTCATCCTTGGCTGGCCGCCGGACAGATGACGCGCCCTATGATCATGAGCCTCTCTGGGAAAGCAGGCAGGACAGTCTGTCCGGTCTGCTGCTTGAAGGACTTTCCCTGCACAGACTGAGCGACTCAGATCAACGCATTGCGCAAGCACTCATCGGCTGTCTTGATGGAAGAGGCTATCTCACAGCCACCTATGATGAAGTCAGACAGGTCCTGCAGCCTGAGATTGAAGCCGAAGACGATGAAATTGACTCGATGCTTCATCTCGTACAGAGCCTTTCCGACCCAGGCATTGGCGCGAGGGATTTGGCCGAATGCCTGACGCTGCAACTTAATGCCCTGCCCAAAGCCACTCCAAACCTTGAAAAGGCAAAAGAAATTATTCAGCAGCATTTCGCACTGCTGAGCTCGCATCGCTATGAGGCGCTTGCTGGCGTGCTCGATATCGATACTCCTGCCTTGGCCAAAGTGCTTGAACTCATCCAGTCACTGGATCCCAAACCTGGTGAGCGCCTTGCTGCCCCCTTGGCCCTGGCGGTGACACCTGATGTCCTGGTCCATCGACAAGACGATGCCTGGACAGTCAAGCTCGAGCATGAAAGTGCTCGGGGTATCCGCATCAGTGATGACTACCAGCCGTATCTCGATGGTGATGATCAGACAACCCGAAAATACCTCAAGGAGCACCTGCGCGAGGCGCAGTGGTTCATCCGAAGTCTCCAGCAAAGGGATCAGACCATTCTCAGCGTTGCGGCCCAGATCGTCTCGGTACAAAAGGGCTTTATGGACGAAGGGGACAAGGCGCTGGTGCCGTTGACCCTCAAGGACATCGCGCAAGCGCTCGACATCCACGAATCCACCGTGTCACGCGCCGTGGACCAGAAATACCTGCTCACGCCGCACGGATTGTTTCCGCTGAAGCATTTCTTCTCAACCGGCCTGGCTACCGCCTCGGGATCCCAGACCTCTTCCCGGGCAGCGCAGGCAAAAATCCGCAAAATGATAGAATCCGAGCCCCCGTTGAAGCCGATCAGCGACAGTCGGCTGGCGGCGCAACTCGAGAAAGAAGGAATCTCGATCGCCCGGCGCACCGTGGCCAAATACCGCGAGCAGATGAATATTCCGCCAGCCAGTCAGAGAAAAAGCGTAATCTAGTTATGACACAAGCGGCATTCACCAACGAAGTCGACGCATCGGGCCCGTTGCAAGGTCTGCTCATCCGGGAACGGGTAGCGGTCAGCGTCAAAGTCTCGAGCAAAAAACGCATGCTTGAGGAACTGGCTGAACTGCTTTCTCGACAGCTTCCCGGGATGGATCAACACACCGTGTTTTCGACGCTGACCGAACGGGAACGTCTCGGCAGCACCGGCATCGGGCAGGGGGTTGCGCTGCCGCACGGTCGATTGAACGGCATCCAGGAGCCGATCGCTGCCGTCCTGAAACTGCATCAGCCACTGGATTTTGATGCGATAGATGATCTCCCCATCACAATGGTGATCGGCCTGCTGGTTCCCGCCGAGGCAACGGACCAGCACCTTCGCATATTGAGTGACCTGGCCGGCGCATTTTCTGATGGCAGTTTTCGACGTGCCGTTGGGGATGCCAGTGACGCGGATACCCTGTTCGGTCTTTTGACCTGATTCAACCGACCATAAGCCCGTGACGTTCGCACCGGCGAAGCACTGGCCCCGATCATCGCTTAACTGACCCAGCGCAAAACACGCCCACCATGAATCTGATTATCGTCAGCGGGCTGTCAGGATCAGGCAAGAGTATTGCGCTGCACGCGCTTGAGGATCTCGGCTACTTCTGCATCGACAATCTCCCCTTCGGCATGCTCCGTCAGCTCACCGCCGAGCTACAGCAGGGATCCTCCACCGATATTGAGCGGGTGGCCGTCAGTATCGATTCGCGCAGTCGGGAATTCCTCAAGACTCTCTCCTCCGGCCTCGGACAACTCCGTGACGCTGGAGTCACCGCGCGAATTGTCTTCCTTGAAGCCGGCACAGAAAGACTGCTGCAACGGTATAGCGAGACCCGAAGAAGACACCCCTTGACCGACGAGGACACGCCCCTGCGTGAAGGCATCCTGCGCGAACGTGAGGTGTTGACCCCATTGGCGGATGCGGCGGAGCGCACGATCGATACGAGCGTCATGACGCCCTATGAATTGCGTGTGGCCATCCGCAGTTTTGCCGAGGGCTCGCTGCAGTCGAGCCCAACATTGCTGTTCCAGTCTTTCGGCTTCAAGCGTGGGGCGCCCGCGGATGCTGACACCGTCTTCGACCTTCGTTGCCTGCCNAACCCCTATTGGGAAAAAGAGCTTCGCGACCTNTCGGGCCTTGACCAGCCCGTGATCCAATTTCTTGAGNGNTCTGATNTNGTNCACCAGATGGCCGNGCAACTGAAATCCTTTATCGGTTTCTGGATCAGGCACTTCGACGTCGTTGACCGCAGCTANCTCACGGTCGCGCTCGGCTGCACGGGCGGNCGGCACCGGTCGGTCTATATGGTCGAACGGCTCGCTCGGGAGTTTCGCGAAAGCGCGGGGCCAGTACAGATTCGCCATCGTGACCTGACCCCCGTAAAGGAGTCCTAAACAATGCCGGTGGAGATGGAAATCACGATCATCAATCGTCTTGGGCTGCATGCCAGAGCCTGTGCCAAACTCGTCAAGGCCGCAGCTCACTATGAGAGCCGTATCGAACTGCTTCAGGGGGAACAATGCGCTGATGCAAAAAGCATCATGGGGCTGATGATGCTGGCGGCGCCTCAAGGATCAAAACTTGTTCTCAAGGCCGACGGCATCGATGCAAAAGAAGCGGCAGAGGAGATTTCGCAGCTCATCAATGAACGTTTTGGGGAGGAAGAGTAGTGCTTGCTCTGAGCGGAACCGGTATCGGACGGGGAATTGCGATCGGCCGCGCCCTGGTGCTCGATGCGCCCCAACATGAGGTACCGCATTTTCAGATTGATGTGAAACGCATCGATGACGAGATCCTGAGATTTAATCAAGCCATTTCGGCAGTACGCCAGGAACTCCAGCACCTGCAGTCGAACCTGCCCCCGACAGCACCTCCCGAGACCGGCGCGTTTATCGATGTCCATCTTCTGATGCTGGACGATCCATTGATTTCAAAGGAGCCCGCAGAATCGATCCGGTGCGAGCAAATCAACGCCGAATGGGCTCTCAGCAACCATGCCCAGACGCTGGTGGCCTTCTTCGACAATATCTCGGACCCCTATCTGCGAACCAAAAAAGACGATGTCGCTCAGGTAGTGGGGCGGATCATGGATATCCTTACCCAACAGCCGGAGCGGCACCCCAACCTGTCCAGTATGGAGCCTGCGCTCACCGATCGAATCATCGTCGCCCGGGACCTCAGCCCTGCAGATGCGGTGATGCTGCGCCATAGGAGTATGGCCGCTTTCGTCACCAGCCTCGGCGGTCCGATTTCCCACACCGCGATTCTGGCCCGCAGCCTCGGGATTCCTGCCATTGTCGGTCTGCATGGGGTGATCGATACGATTAGAGATCAAGACGAACTGATCGTAGATGCCGCCAGCGGCACCGTGCTGGTTTCCCCGGATGAGCGCTTGCTAAAACAGTTTGAACTCCTGCAGGCGCGCCAACATGAAGAAAGACAAGCGCTCGCCAAGGTGGGCGAGAAAAGAGCGGCCACCCTGGATGATGAAGAGATGACGCTGCTGGCCAATATCGAACTACCCGAAGACCTCGACGCATTGGCTGGCAGTGGTGCAGCGGGGGTCGGTCTCTACCGGACCGAGTTTTTGTTTATGAATCGGACCGAGCCTCCGGGGGAAGAAGAACAGTACCAGGCCTACAGTCAGATCATTAACGCGGTCAACGGACCCGTAACGATCCGCACACTTGATCTTGGCGCGGACAAACAGGTAGACGGGGGTCGTGATGAGCCTAAGGCGGCGATGACGCCAGCACTTGGGCTCCGGGCCATTCGACTCTGCCTCAGTGAACCTTCCCTCTTTAAGCCCCAGTTGCGGGCCATCCTGCGGGCTGCCGTGCACGGCGACGTTCAGATGATGATCCCAATGTTGTCCAGCCTTTCCGAGCTCGAGCAAAGCCTCTCCCTGATCCGAGAAGTCTGTGCCGAACTTGAAAGAGAAAGTGCCGTATTCAAACCCAATATTCCGATCGGCGGCATGATTGAGGTGCCGGCAGCGGCGATCGCAGCTGATCTCTTTGCGCAGAAGCTCGACTTTCTTTCCATCGGAACCAATGATCTCATCCAGTACACGCTCGCCATTGATCGGGTAGACGACGCGGTCAACTATCTGTATGACCCCCTGCATCCTTCCGTGCTGAGGCTGGTGCGCAATATCATCCAAGCGGGTAAGGCGGCAGGCATTCCCGTCTCGATGTGCGGCGAGATGGCGGGAGATCCCTTATTTACCCGACTTCTGATGGGCTTGGGATTACGCCAGTTCAGTATGGAGCCGTCGCAGTTGCTGGAGATACGCCAACAGGTCCGCCAGACCCGGCTCTCGGCCGTTCCCGAATGGATCGAGCGCATTCTTACCTGTACTGACACGAATGCGCTGCACGGACTCGTCGACCAGCTGAATGCGCAGGAGTGCGTATGAGCGGCTGCGCCTCGGCAGAACCCTTTGCGCTACAGGTGCTCGGTAACAGTATGGCGCCCGAATTTTCCGAGGGGTGTGTGGTGATTGTTGATCCGGGCGCACCGCTTTGCCATGGGGCCTTTGTGGTTGCGGAACACGGTGACGGCGTGATTCTGCGTCAGCTGAATATCGATGAGGGGCAATGGTCCCTTAGCGCGCTTGAGAACGGGCATCCCCGCATCCGGATTGCGGGTCCTGAAGTCATCCGGGGCGTTGTCACCCAGCGGGCAGGGCGGCGGCGAAAGGAGCGTAAGAACTATCTTTAGGAATTTCGGTCGCAGGCCTTCACTCGCGGCTTGACCGGTTGCAAACCCCTTTCTCCACTGCCATTACCGCTGCTTCGACCCGGGAATGCACTCCCAGTTTGCGCAGGATTGCCTTGACGTGCAGTTTGACCGTACCGTCCGAGATGTCCAAATGACGCGCGATGACCTTGTTGCTTTGCCCCTCAGAGAGATGGCAGAGAATCTCGTGCTCACGGGGCGTCAGACTGCTGAAAGGCGCCAGATCATCTTTTCGCTCACGCCGTTCTCCGTGCCGCACAAGATCCGCCAAGACACTGGTCAACGCGGGCGCGACAACAATCTTCCCCGCAACAATCTCCTGAAGCGCGAGAACAAGCTCGTCGGGTTCCATATCTTTAAGCAGATAACCCCGCGCGCCATTGCGCAACGATTCGGACAGATCACCCTCATCTGCGCTGGTGGTCAACATGACCACGGGTGTCTCCAGGCCCTGCTCCACCATATGACGCAGGACTGACAGGCCGCCCAGATCAGGCATACGCAGATCCAACAGCACGACATCCGGTTTTAGCGTCTCGGCCAGACGAAGACCTTCCTCCCCTTCAGCCGCCGCACCGACGACCTGCAGTCCGCGGCGCTCGAGCAGACCCTGAAGCCCTACGCGGAAAAGCGCATGATCATCCACGATCAAGACTTTCATTTAGTCCTCTCCCCCAAAGGTGTCTTAGCAGTGGCTTTGTCCGCCGAGCCCAGCTGTATCGCGACCCGGGTGCCGTCACCGGGCTCACTCTCAATGGTGACTTCCGCTCCCACGGTCCCGGCCCGCTCTTGCATGATGGCAAGCCCAAAATGCCCGTCGCTATTCTGATCGTCCGGCGCGATAACCATACCGATTCCATCATCCTCAACAATTAGGCGAAGACGTCCTATGTTGTCATAACTTAGCAAAACCCGCACCATATTTGCCCGACTATGCTTTCGCACGTTCGCGAGGGCCTCCTGCACAATCCGCAGAATCTGCGCTTCTTCTTCGTCGGTCAGTTCGGCGTCATCCGCCTGATTCTGTAATACCGTCTCGGTACCTGTCTCCTTGCGCAACCGCGACAAAAGTCGCCGAATACCTGGTATCAGCCCGTGCCGACTAAGGGGAGCCCTGAAGTGGGCGATTAACTCCCGCAGTTCGACATTCGCTTCATCCACACTGCTCTCGATGCGTTCCATTTCCTGCCAGATTGCAGACTCGCTGTCCTGGCGCAGCGTGTCGTCCAAAACACGGATCTGGAATTTCAAACTGGCCAGGGTCTGCGCGAGCGAGTCATGCAGCTCATTTGCCAGTTGTGTACGTTCATGAAGCCGCTGCTGCTGGGCTTGCAGTTCCCGCTCACGCTCTTCGGCCAACGACTCCAGCCACTCTGACAACCGGTTAATGTCATCGGCGAGTTCACCGATCTCGCTGGTGTCCGACCGTGGCAATCGTGAGGAAAAATCCCCCTGCCGGATGCTTGATGCCCAATCACGCAGAGCCAAGAGCGGGCCCAATAACCACCTCTGCACGCCCAGGAGCATGGCAACGAGACTGAGCAGCAGGATCGTCGTCAGCGCCAGCAGCAGTCCTTGGATGAGTGCATGATCGTCTCTTGGCTGACCCAACATCATCACCAGAACGACACACATAACGGATAACCCCAACACCCCTCCAGACCACCAGAAGAAACGTCGCGGCAGCAGATAGTGCCAGCGTCTCGGTTCAGGATGAGAGGGGGGTGCTGAGGAGTTTTGTGAATCTGTCATGACGGGTAAGAGAGCGCCTTGAAAACGCCTTGATCCGGAAATCGTTACCTGCTGGCAAGAGACAAAGCAAACCGGATTTGTCGATGGAAACGCTCTCGCATGAGCCCCAGTATAGGCTACCTGAGCGCCCTGACTCCCTACGGTTTTGGATCCGGGACCGCTTCGGGCGGAACAAAATGGGGGTCGTTTGGATTTAAGAAAATAAACTGCGGGGCTTTTTCTTCTTC